>SIBJ01000063.1 GCA_009695195.1 Pedosphaera sp. | reverse complement strand
TTATGGACTGCGGTGGCAAGTCGGACGCGACACCGCTTTGGCCCCGACGACGGCGAGGGCAATGAGCCACCCGCCCCGTTCGCTCGAAAGCGGTGTCGCGTCCGACTTGCCACCGCAGTCCAAAAATACCGCCAGCACCCGCTCACCCTCACCCGCCTTTAATCGCACCCGGATCATCTGACGCGCAGATTTTCCCTTGAGGCGGTCACGGACTTCGGTTAGGCAATGCGGGCGTTCCTGACGAATCGCCGAGTCTGGATTTTTTTATGCTATGCGGGAGTGCTCTTCGCCTTGCGGCTTAACGCTGCCTGGGTGGAGACGGAGCATGAGCGCGTGATCTTCTCCGAAGATTTCGAAAGCTACGCGGACTCCCCGGCGCTGGTGGCGGCGTGGCCGGGCGGCACGGCGGCGCTGACCGACGCCGCTCCGGGTGGCGGCAAGGCGGCGCTGCACGACGGTGGCGCGGTGAACAACAGCGCGGCCTTGTACGCGCGTCCCGACGCCACCACAACGTCGTGCTCACCGCCGACCTGTAAGATTTCGCCACCAACAACGCCAAGCGGGGCACTCTCGCGTTGCGCAACAAACTCAATTCCAATCTCGAATTCGGCCACGTCTCCAGCGTGCGCGGTTACGCCGTGCGCATGGTTGGTTTCACTGGCGACACGAACTGGCTGTCGTTCGACGAAAACCTGCCGCCGACGGCGGGGTGGCATCGCCTGCGCGCGGTCGTCTCGCTCACCAACACGGTGGTGACGCTCGATCTTCGCGCGGATGGCACGATTGACCGCACGATCACGGCCACGAATTCCGAACCGCCCAAAGCCTTCACGTCGCTGCTGTTTGGCGGGATCGCCGGACGCAAGTCGCATGGCGGGCCGATTTTATTCGACAATATCCGGGTCACCCTCGTGCCGGTCAAAGAACCGGCGACGCTTCCGGGCGTCGCCAGGATCGCTGCCGCCACCACCGCTCCCGAGTCACACGCCATTAAATCCATCGTGGCCCCGCCCGCGGCAGCGCCCGCGCCGCGCGAGATTGGTTCCGCGCTGTGGTGGATCGTCGGCGCGCTGGGAGTCATCATTGGATTGCTCGTGGCGTTGTTGCTGGTCTTGCGCCGGCGGGCGGACGCGGCGAAAACTTCGCCGTCGCTCGGCCTGGCGTTGGCGCCCGAGGGCCACGTTGGGGCCGTGACTGTGGCCGATGCCGGGCGCGAGCAGGGGTGGCGGAGTTGACCGAGTTCGCCAAATCGAGCCTCGTGCAGGGGCTTTACTCGCAGCGGAAATTGCTGATCGAAACGCAGCGCAGGGCGCAGCAGGAACTCGCCGACCTCGAAGCGCGTTTGGTTTCGCTGCAACTGCCGTTGCAAGGCCGCATCCGCGCCTACGAGAAACGCATCGCCGAACTGGAAAGGGAATTGAAGACGCGCGGCGAAGAGGTGCGCGAGCTGACGCGCGCGACCTTGCTGCTCGTGAAGGAAAAACTCGAACAGGAAAAGCAGCGCGAGCGGGTGGGCGGCCGGCTGAATTGAAGCCAGCCCCGGAGCGCGTCGGTCCTCCACCGCAGCACGCCCGTTTGACATCCGACGCTGGAGGGTAACGCTCACCGTTCTTTCGCTGGCGGACCCGCTGCGGCCGGGACGGCCGCGCGCCGTTGAACTTTGCCTCTTGAACCCGGTCGCGGGCGCTCCTATTGTCGGCGCATGAAAATTTTTTCTCTTTTCCTAGTGGCGTTGTGGCTGGGCGGCGGGGTTGGCGTGCGCGCCGAGGACGCCGCGATCGAAGAACGGTTGAACAAGTTGAGCGGACTCGTGCAGGATTTGCAGGAGTTCAAGGAGAGCCAGCGGAAACAGATCGAAGCGCTCGGCAAGGAAGTTTCGAGCCTGCGCGAACAACTGGCGAAACCCACCGGTGATTACGCGTCGCGCGAGGACGTGCGCAAACTCGCCGAGGCGGTCCAAAAAATTGATCAGAACCGCAAGGACGACAACGAAAAGATCGCGAAGCAAATCGAGAACATCGGCAAGGTCGCTGCGGGCGGCGGCAAAAAACTACCGAAGCCGGCGCCAATCGTGGAAGAGCATCCGCGCGTTCGCGGTCCGGGCGGGAACGAGAACGGCTTCGAATACGAAATTCAGTCGGGCGACACGCTTTCGACCATCGCGCAGGCTTATCGCGAGAAGGGCGTGAAGGTGACGCTGGATCAAATTTACAAGGCCAACGACGGATTGAATGAGAAGAGCCTGAAAGTCGGGCAGAAGATTTTCATTCCGAAACCGCCAGCTTGATTGATGGTGTCAGGTGCGAGGTGTCAGGTGTCAGGTGTCAGGTGTCCGAAGAATTTGGTCGTTGGGTATTTGGGTGATTGGATGTTTGGGTACTTTCACCACCGATGAAAACAATACAACTGGCCAGTCTCATCGCGGCGCTGTTTTTCGCCGGCGTGCTCAGCACGCGCGCCGAGGAGACGGTGACGATTCTCAAGGCACGCCTCCTGGAACTCGAACGCAAGGAGAAGGAACTCGACTCGCTCAAGGGCGAACTGGGCCGGGCGCGCGGCGAGCAGGAACGATTGCAGCGCGCGAACGAAAAGGCGGAAGCCGAACGCGTGAAGGCCGAGGCCGCACGGGCGAAATTGGAAAACGAGCAGCGGCAGTTGACCAAGGCGAAGGAAGCGGCGGAAGCGCGGGCCGCGGCGGTCACGGTCGCGGCGGCGCAGGCCGAACCGGTGATCGCGCACGACTCCCCGGCGCTGGCGTCGCTCCCGCCGTTGAAGAAGGGTGACGTGGTGGACGCGCTGGATTTGATGAATCATTATCGCGCGGATGCCGCCGGGGCCGCGCGGCGATACGAGGCGCAACGCATTCGGGTGCGCGGCGTGGTGACGGCCATTGCCAAGCCGATGTTCGTCAGCCATTGCGAGATCGTCCTGCAAACCACCGAACGGCAATGGAAAATCCTCTGCCGGGTGGACCCGCCGCGCGAGTTCACGGGCATTTACACCGCGCAACACGGCGAGGCGCTCGGCGGCATCACCGCTTCCGGCGCGCGTCTGACGCTGGCGCGCACAGGCCAGACGGTGGAGATCGAAGGCTGGTGCAAGGGACTGGAGGGGCAAACGCTCACCGTTAGCGCTGGCAAACTCGTGGCAACGGAATAAACGGAACTCCCCTCAACTGACCAGCAGCAGGATCACGATCCCCAGCGCGATGCGATACCAACCGAACGCGATGAACGTGTGGGTCTGAACAAAGCGAAGAAGCCATTTCACCGCAAGGAACGCCATGATGGCAGCCATGACCGTCGCGAGCAACGTAAGCCCCCAGTTTTCAGCAGCCAGCTCGTGGTGTTTCCAGGCTTTGAAAAGCTTGTAGCCTCCTGCCGCCAACAGCGTCGGCACCCCGAGTAGAAAAGAAAACTCCGTTGCCGCCGGACGCGCAACACCCAAGGCGAGCGCGAAAAGAATGGTCGTGCCCGAACGCGAACTGCCAGAAAAAACGGCCGCGATGATCTGCGCAACCCCTACAGCCAACACGACAAGCCAGGAGATTTCGTCGCGCCCCGGTTTGTTGCGCAACCAGAATTCGACCACGATGAAAAGCACGCCACCAATCAATGTTGCCAGTGCCACCCGCGCGGCCCAGATGTTCGCGGCGACGTCCTCCTTCCGAACCTTTAATCCGATTTTTTCCGCCGCCAGGACGCCAATGGTCGTGAGCGCGAAGGCCAGAAAAATTTTTCCCAGATAGCTGCGGGCCGCGGGCGTGGCCCATTCGCGCGCGAGAGAAGCCACGCGTTTTTGAAACACCGCCAGCACCGCAAGGACGGCACCGCACTGGATGACGATATCAAACAATTCGGACTGGGGTTTGAGCCAGCGTTCGGCGAGCTGCAGGTGTCCGGTGGAGGAGACGGGGAGGAACTCGGTGATTCCCTCGACGATTCCCAAAATGACGACCGCGATCCAGTCAGGCATGGGACGAAATTACAAATTAAAAATCAGAAATGCAAAAGGACAGATGCCAGAGCCGTGATTTTTTCCGGCATTTTTAATTTTGCATTTTGAATTTTTTATTTCCCCTTGTCCTTCTTCCCGCCGAAGAGCGAGAAGCCGGCTTTTTCCGGCTCGGCCTGCTGGCGGACCTTGAGCTGGCCGAGGATGGAATGCCAGCCGATGTAAATCTTGTGCCACTGATTTTCGGTGTTGCGGAGCGCGCCTTCGTTCATCTCGCTGAGGAAGCGCAAGGACGGCGCGTTGCCGATGAGCGTGTGGACCTCCTCCTTGGTGGGGGAGCCGACCTCGATGGCGGCGAAGATCAATTCCAGTTCCTGGATGATGACGCTTTTGACTTCGAGGAACTGGTTCTCGTCCTCGGCGCCGAATTTTTTCGAGCTGGCGAGGTTGATGAAATGGTTGAACTGTTTCCAGCATTCGAGGTAGTTCTCCATCTGCTGGATCAGCGAGTCCATTTTATTGTTGCTCATAGGGCGTTGGCGTTGGGGGTTATTTCGCAGAGCTGGTGAGGGTTCGCGGCGCGAGAAAAACGAGTGCGCCGCCGCGTTGTTCGCGGGCGGTGATTTTGAGGCTGCCGAAATGGACGACCAGTTCGGCGAGGGGCAGTTGCGCGGCCTGCGCCTCCCGAAACGTGTCGAGCACGTGCCGGGCGATGTCCGTGATGGTGGCGGCGGGAAAACTCGACGGCACAGTGCCGATCACGACGCGGCCGGTGCGGTCCACGGTGAAACAGCCGCTGGGCAGGCCGGGCGGCGGTTGCGCGGGTTTGGCAAAAAAATTCAGGAGGCCCATAGCGTGACCACTTTTTTCATGCGTTCGCGGACTTCTTCGCCGGTCAACGCGGGCCGCCAGCCGACGCAGAGCGCGGTGTCCGCCGATTGCGCGACGGCGACGTGGCGTTGCGGGCCGAGGGCTTCGATCTGCTCGAACGGGCCGGCTTGCAGGCGTTCCCCCAGCGCGCGGAAACGTTCGAGACATTGCCGGGTCCAGCCTTCCAGACGGTCGGGATTTTCCAGTCCGCGCGCTTCAAATTTTCCCGGCTCGCCCACCTTGAGGCTCAACACGAACTCGACGCCGTCCACTTGCACGGCGGCGGCGACGCCGCTGGTGGCGGGCCGGGCGTTGGTGCTCACGGCGCCGGACGCGGCTTCGTCGAGGGCCTGGGCGGTTTCGAGGAGCAGGGCATTGTAGGATTTGAAAATGGTCCGCGCCCGGGAGGCTTCCCCGGGCATCGTTTCAAAACTGCCGGCCTTCCACGCGAGGATTCTCAGAAAGGCGTCCTCGCCGCGCGTGTCGTCGGTCTCGGCGTCCACGAGTTCGCCGCTGTCAATCCAGATTTTCCCGCTCAACGCGCCGTTGGTGATGCGCAGGATGGACGAACTGTGGGTGATGCATTCGAGCTGGATGATGTCCACGAGGCTCTTGCTCTGGACGCCGCGAAAGCCCGCGAGGTCGTTCCGGTCGAGCAGCGACTCGATGCAATCGCGGAACATTTTGATCTCATGCTCATTGGCGGGTTTTTGCCAGAAGAGGTCCACGCCGAGGGCATAGACGCGGGAGCGGAATTGTTCGTCCGCCACCGAGGTGAGCACGACGGTGCGCAATTCGGGATGTTTGCGGCGGACCACGGACAGCAACTGCAAGCCGTCCATCTTCGGCATCTTCAAATCGGAAATGAGCAGGCGGAAGGCGCCGGATTCGAGCACCGCCATGGCGCGCGCGCCGGAGGACGCGGTGTGGACCTCCGGCCGGCTCGGCAGTTGCGAGAGGATCTCGCGGTACATTTCGAGCAGGTCCGGATCATCGTCCACCAACAGGATTTTATGACGCGTTTCCATGTCCCATGACGTTCAACGGCTGACTCTGACGTTCGACAAATTCAAGCCGCAACAGATTTTGGTCTGCGGCCGTAAAAAGCAAATGATATTCCGAACGGATACGGAGACGTGTTATTTCGCGTGCACGCCGACAGGTGAGAGCTTCACGCGGTTGCCACCGGGCCGCCAAACTCGGACGGCGACTCGCCGCGGGGCAACGCACGGGACAACCAGTCCACCGATGGGACATCCGCGCCCGTCGCGACGTCGTGACAGTCAGGGAAATCAAGCCCGCGGTGACGACTGCGAGCGTTGTCGTCGGTGACACCGCGACCGTGGCATGGATTCTGCCAGACAAGTTCCAGTTGTTCACGATTAGCGAAACCGAATGAACCGTCATTGCAAACGCGCCCGTAGCGAAACCGGCTGCCGTTCAGCCAGAGAGTTCCGGGCGTGGTGCCGAACACAGATGTCATGAGTGCGATCTCGCAAGGTATGAAATTCAAGTTTGCCGGATTCCTGAAGCATCTGTTTCAGAAGTCGGGCAGCCACGACGCCCCGGCCAAAACTGTCGCGCCCGAAGAATCGGCGACCGCGTGGTCAGCCGCCTTCCCGCCGGCGACGCCCGCCGCGAATGCCACGAATGGAAATGGGAACGGACACGGCGCCGCACCCGTCAACGGTCTCGCCATTCCGTTGCAAACCGTGCTGGCCGGTTTCTCCCTCGAACTGCGCGGCAAGATCCGCCAGGCCAATACCGGCGACCTCACCGTCACAGTTGCCTTCGACAAGATACTTTCGCAACTCTCCAGCGGCGTGGTTCGGGTGAACTTCGGTGACATCCGCCGCGCGGCCCCGCAGGTCTTCGCGCCGGGGATCGAATCGGACGCCGTGCCGGTGTCGCTGCCGTTGAATGAAATTCTTTCGCGGCTCAATCCCGCGTTGCTGACCCGCCGGCCCGTGCAGAAAAAGATCGAGGTGCCGGCAGAAATTGACAGCCCCTTTGCCGGCAACGGCCAAGGCGCCGCTTTTGTGGTGGGGAACACCCAACCGGAAGCGCCCGCGGTGGCGGCTCCGGCCCCACCGCGTGCGCGACCGGCGTTCACCGCCACGCCCGCTTCCAAACCTGGCGAGACTTCGACGTTCAAACGCGTCACGCCCAAAACCATGTTGCCCGCCGCGGCCCACGCCGCGTCGGTGGGCGCCGAACTCGAAGCGCCGATTTTCCAGCGCAAACCGGTCGCGCCGAGCGCGTCCGTCTCACCCGTCACTCCGCCGCCCGCGGCTCCACCGCAATCACGCGTCGCGCCCACGGATGACGACGCGCCCATTTTCCAACGCAAGCCGCTCGCTTCCGAGCCAGCCGCGTCCGCCGCGCCGCCGCGCCCAAGAGATTTTCTCTCGCACCCGCCCGTCGCCCGTTCGGTGCAACCGGCGAGAACCGCTGCGCCCGCCCCATCGGTTCCGGAAGTCGCTACCCTGCCGCTGCCGCTGACGGCGCTTGCCGATGCCTGGCCCGACGCCGTGCGCCACGAGATCGTCCAGTTGAATCTCGTGGATGCCCGCGTCGCGCTGCCCGCCGATCTGGTGGAAGCCTCGCTCAAACGCGGGCGCGTGGCTTTTCCGTGGAAGACGGTGCGTTCGTGGATCCGGCCCGCGTTGCACGGCAGCATTTCCGCGCACGACACGACCGACCTTGAATTGCCCTTGAGTGTCATCGCGCCGTTGTTTCTCGCCCGGCAAAAGGCCGCGGGCAAACAGCAGCGCACGGCGATTGACGAGACCATCCCGAATCTTTTCTTCGGCCTCCCCAAGCCTGAGCCGGCGACCACGCCGAAACCGGCGGACACCAATTACTACATCTGGGGCGACACGAACGACAACGCGCGCGTGGACGATACCGACGTCAAACGCAAAGGCCCCTCGGGCACGGACTTCGTTTCGCGCTACGCCACGCCGAATGAGATCGTCTCCCGCGCCGCCGTGCTCGAAGGCGTGGCCGGCGTGCTCATCGCCCTGCCCGACGGCTTGATGGTCGCCAGCCGGATTCCACCGGAGTTCAACGGCGACACGCTCGCGGCATTTCTACCGCAGATTTTCTCGAAGGTCAGCGGCTGCACGAAGGAATTGCGCATGGGCGACCTGAACAATCTCAATTTCACGGTCGGCAACACGCCGTGGAAAATTTTCCGCGTGAACGCGATCTTCTTCGCCGCCTTCGGCCGCACCGGCGAGGCGCTGCCCACGGCGGAACTCGCGGGCCTCGCCGCGGAACTGGATCGCAAACGCACCGCTTAAAATTTATGGCCATCATCAACCAAGCCACCAAGGAACTGCAGGTCAAGGTCGTCTATTACGGCCCGGGCATGTGCGGCAAAACCACCAACCTCGTGCAGGTTCACGACCACGTGCAAACCGCCCAGGGCAACAAGGGCAAGCTCGTCTCGCTCGCGACGAGTTCCGACCGCACGCTCTTCTTCGACTTCCTGCCCATCGAGGCGATGTCCATCAAGGGCTTCAAGACGAAGTTCCAGCTCTACACCGTGCCCGGCCAGGTGATCTACAACACCACGCGCCAGCTCGTGCTGCGCGGCGTGGACGGCGTCGTGTTCGTCGCGGATTCGCAATACGAGAAGATGACCGAGAACGTGGAGAGCTTTCAGAATCTCACGGACAACCTCCGCAGCCTGAAGCTCGACCTCGACGACATCCCCTACGTGCTGCAATACAACAAGCGCGACCTGCCGAACGCCGCGCCCGTCGAGTACATGGAATTTCTGTTGAACAACCGCGAGGTGCAGGTGCCGTCCTTCACGGCGGCGGCGCACAAGTGCGAGGGGGTTTTCGAAACGCTCAACATGATCACGCGGCTGTTGCTCAACAAATTCATCAACCAGAACCAGCCGCAGTACGCATGACATGGCCACGTTGCCACAGCTTATCGAGGAAGACACTCAGGCTCTCGACAAGATTCTGCGCGAGTTCCTGAAGCGCAGCGACGCCACCGCCGCGTTGATTCTGGACAAGGGCGGCTTCCTCATCGCGCATCACGGCGACACGAGCCAGTTCGATGTCACCACCATCAGCGCCCTCGCCTCCGGCGCTTACCTGGCGAACCAGACCATCGCGAACCTCGTCCAGGAAACCAATTTCGACAGCGTCTATCAGCAGGGCGAAAACTCGAGCATGTTCGTGACGAACGTGGATGAGAACTGCCTGCTCCTCGTCATCTTCCCCGCGCAAATCGGCGTGGGCATCGTGAAGTTTTGCGCCGGCGTCGCGCGCGAACGCATCGCCGGTCAGATGCTGACCGCCGAAGCCCGCGATCCCGACGGCGGATTTGATCTCTCCGAACTCAACATCGCGGACACGAGCAGCCTCTTCAAACGGAAGGAGTGAGGCGCGTGAAACGTGAAACGTGAAGGGCCATCCGCGGCTGCTCACGTTTCACGTTTCTTTTTCAGCTCACGGCAATCCGCTGTGACTGCCATCGCAGAACGGCGCGTTCTTGGAGTGTTTGCAACCGCACCATGCCACGGTCTTCTCCTCGGTGAAATCCACCTTCAGCGGCGCGAAGCCCGTGCCCTTGTGCGAGCCGTCGCAAAATGGCTGCGTCTTCGACTGGCCGCAGGCGCACCACCAGTACGAGCCGGGTTTGATTTTTTGAACGAACGGGGATTTTCGGGCGACGATAGGATCAGGCATGATTCAATGGGGTTGTCGCTGGAACGCAACCAGCAAGCACCGGCACTCGACTAATCGTGTTTCTTCTGTTCGTCCGGCGCCGGCGACTTGTCGCGCGTCAACCACCAGACCACCACCGCCGGGCCGAAACACAAGGCCACGCCGAGCGGCATCGCAAGAATACTCCAAAATTTATCCATAAGCGGTTGCTAAAATGCCGGTCCCACGCTGGAAGTAAAGCGCTGAGTTCCAGCCTCAAGCGTTCACTCCTCGCCGTTGTAATAATCCAGCGCCTCGGAGCGGATCAGTCGGCGCTCGGGCGAGCGGACGATCCACTTGTTGCTGTCGGGGTAATGGCCGGACTCGCCGAGCGGATTGTCCGCGATGACGTAAACAATCAGGTCCTCGGTTCCATTGTTGATGAGTTGATGCGGTTCGCCCGGTTTGAAAAGAAAAGCGTCGCCCGCCTCGATTGGCGTCGTGCCGTCCTTGTGCCGCGCGACGCCGTTGCCCGAGATGACGTGATAAAATTCCCACTGCGCGCTGTGCGAGTGATACGGGTACGGCATCTTCCCCGGCGGCACGCGGAGAATCTCCACATCAAACGGATGCCGCTCCATCAAGTCCGTGGACGTGGGCACGCGCCCAAGCGCCTCGGAGACTTCCCGGCCCGCGCCGGCGAATTTTCCTTTGGGCGAGGACCAGGAATCCTCCGCCATCGTGTTCGTGTTGACCTTGCGCATAAAATTGTCGGGTGATGGTTTGGCCGTGGCGGAAAGTATTTCCCGGCAGGTAATTTGTCCAGCAGCGGGCTTGGCGCGATGTGACCCTCACTTCCGGTCACACCCGGCTGCTTCTCGATGGTTGCACGCGGCGTGGGAGATGTGTATCCATGCGTTCACACGCGAAGAGTCATGATGCCGCTCCCGAAATATTTTTTGTTCCTGCCGCCTCTGCTCCTTGCCGCCAACCTCGGCTGGGCCGGCGCTCGCGGCAGCGCCACGTTTTTCCGTTCTGATTTCGGGATCGCCGACACCAACAGCAGCCGCTTGCCCGATGGATTCGACCAGCCCACGAAACTCCGCTGGCGCACCCGCGTGGATTCCGGGCAATCCACGCCCATCATCGCGAACGGTCGGATCTTTCTCACGACCTATCAGCCGACCAATCGCGAACTGGCCACCGTGGCCCTGGATCGGGAGAGCGGCCGGATACTTTGGAAACAAAAAGCGCCCGTGGAACGAATCGAGGAACTCCACCCCACCATGGGCAGTCCGGCCGCGGCGACTCCCGCTTGTGACGGCGAACGGGTGTTCGTTTTCTTCGGCAGCTTTGGCGTGATCTGCTACGACCTCGAAGGCCGCAAACTCTGGCAGCAAGCCCTCGGCCCGTTTCGCGACGAATACGGCGCCAGCAGTTCGCCCATGCTCGTGGACGACAAGGTCATTCTTTGCGAGGATCATGACATTGACAGCTTCCTGATCGCCCTCAATGCGCGGACCGGGAAAATCGTTTGGAAAATTCCCCGCCCAGACGCGGTGCGCAGCTACGCCACGCCCATGATCTGGACGAGCGGCGGTCACAAACAATTGCTGGTCGCCGGCTCACTCGAACTCGCCGGCTACGATCCGGCGAACGGCGAGAAGCTCTGGTGGGTGAACGGACTCGCGCGCATCGTCATCCCGGCACCGGTGCCGGCGGGCGATACGATCTTCATGGCTTCGTGGGCGCCGGGCGGAGATGCCAGCGCCAAGATCACCCTCGATGCGTGGAAGACCGCGCTGGAAAAATGGGACAAGAACAGCGACGGCAAACTTTCCAAGGACGAGATCAGCGACCGCAACGTCCTCGATCGCTACAACCGGATGGACCTCGACGAAGATGGTTGGCTCAATCAGTCGGAGTGGGAGCGCATGGCCGCCGTGTTTGGTCGCGCGGAGAACGCCGTGCTCGCCCTCAAGCCCGCGGGCCGCGGCGATCTCACTGACAAGGCGCTCGTTTGGAAATACCGCCGCGGCGCGCCCTACGTCCCCTCCCCGCTGCTGCGCAATGGCGTGCTGTGGATGGTCAAGGACGGCGGCATCGTTACCCGACTGGAAGCGGCGAGCGGCCGGATGATATCGGAAGAGCGATTGCCCGGCCCCGGCAGTTACTACGCCTCACCCGTCGCCGGCGATGGAAAGATTTATTTCGCCAGCGAAAACGGCGTGGTCAGCGCAGTGGCTGACGAACCAGATTGGCGGGTGATCTCCTCGCACAAGTTCGACGGAAAAATCTACGGCACCCCGGTGCTGGACGGGAACCGCATCCTCATCCGTGCCGGCGAATCCATCCAGTGCTACGAAAAAGAACCGGTGGGGCAATGAACCGGGCATCCGCCGCCAGGTCAGCGGTGCGGCGAGGTCCTGACGGGTCGTAATCACAACGGCGACTGGCCGAGTTTTGCAAGCTGAGCGTTCACGAACCCCCGCCACACCCCATCCGGCTTCCAAATCTTCGTGAGATCACTCTCCGCCGTCGCGCGATCTGCGCCGTGCCGCAGGCGATGCAGGAAGACGAACGCCGAGACGCGCAGGTTTAGGGCGCAATGCACGAACACGCCCTGCCCCGCGCACGCATCCATCACGCGCGTGAACCGCTCGAAATCCGCCGGCTGCGGCGTGTCGAACTTCACCGGGATGTGGACGTAGGTCATGCCCTGCGCGGAAACCAGTTCGCCTTCGTTCGGGAGGGCGTTGTCGGACGTGGGCAACGCGAGGTTGATGACGACGTCGAAGCCCGCCTGTCGCAGCGCGGCGAAGTCGTCCGGCTTCGGCATGCCGCTCGTGGCCAGCCGGTCATCAATGCGCAGGAAATTGAGGATGTGGTTCAGCGTGTTCATTACGTAACATTTTTCTCACGGCAACACCAGCCGCAGCCGGTAGAATCCCGCCGCGTTGGTCGCCGCGAAATCCAGCCCGACCAAAGTTCCCATCGCGTTCGTCTGCGTGCCGGGCATGTCCGCATACGGGCCCGCGACGTTCGTGGCGGATTGCAGTATGTAGGTCTTGCCCGCTACGGAGTCCCACGAAGCCGTGAAGCCCCCGCCATTCGCCGTCAACCCGCCGAATCGCAATGCGGAGTTCGCGTCCAGCGGATCGGTGCCGGCGAGCAGTTCCTGCGCCTCGGTGTGGCCGTCACCATCATCGTCGTCGCTGACAATGTTCGTCACCACGACGGCGAAATACTGTTCGGCCCAAAGCGAATTCGTGTCGGCGGCGCGCACGCGAATGTAACGCACGGCCTGTGTTTCGTGATCGAATCCGGCGGCGGCGCGCAACACGCCGTTGCTGAGGGTGAATTCGCCGTTGTGACAATCGCCCGCGCCGCTCGTGAACTGCCACGTCACGCCGGGGAGAACCGTGGTGCGATTCGACACCGCCGTGAAAGTTCCCGCCACGGTACCGGGGGGCGCGGCCTCGGCGAGGCGCGCGGTCGCCAGGTGCGGCCATTGCGGTCCGAGGCCCAGCCGGCGCAGGATGCCGCGCGCGTTCAATGGCGTGTAGAGCGGGTTGTTTGTCCCGACATGCCGCACCATCTGCTCGTAGCGATTCCACAGGTTCGTCATTTCGTTGGTGGAGAGGAGCGGTGACCTGGTCGTGTAGGCGTGCGGCCAGGTGGGCGTGCGGTTGGTGTAAACGGTCAGCCAGGCGGAATCCACGGCGAAGAAATCGTTGTCGTGCATTTTCACGCCGACAAAGTACGGCGGCGCCACGTCGTTGCTGCTGCGCGCCCATTGGAAGGCGTTGCTCAAGATCACGGCGGAGGCCACACCGTCGTAATTCGTCTCGAACAGCCGCAAGTCCACGTGCTCCGGCTTTTCATACATGCCGCGCACCGTGCGGTTCGTGAGATTGACCGCCCGGCCATGCACGACGTTGATGCGCGCGCCGAGGCGGTTGAACGCGGTCTGCACGGGGCCGTTCAGCGGCGTTTCCGAAGCAACGCCGACGGCGAATGGCGCGTAGCCCGCGAGCGTACGAAGTTTCGCGTAGCCGCCGAAAGCCGGCGTGGGCTGGCCCGTGATGAGATCCAGTCCGTGCGTTTCGTAGTTCGTCACCACGTTATAGACCTGATTGCTGGTCATGCTCTGCAACCCCGCCCAGTCGTAATTCACGCGATAGGGCACCGGCGCGCGGGTGTGATACGCGAGCGCCACGACCGGCGACGTGAACAGACGATTGAGGAGCGCGGGATAATTGCTCTGATACAAATCCACCATCGTCGTGGTGAGAAACACGTCCACCGGCACGCCGGCCGCCTCGTGCAAGGTGACGGCGCGATCGATCACGTCCGCGCTCAATTCGGGATACGAAAAATCCTGCACGTTCAACGAGAACGTCAGCGTGTCCAACGGCGCCCGCCGGACTTCCGCGACCGTGCCGAAACTATTCGTCCAGAGGTTCAGGCCCTCCTCGTATTGCACCACGCGAATCCGCCCCGCGTCGCGCAACGCCGCGATCATGTCCAGCATCGGCGCGACCACGTTCGTTAGAAATCCCGGCAGCACGAAATGCCCCTGGCCGATGGTGACGCCCGCGGTCCACATGCGATTGGTGGGCAGCGCATTCGTGGTCATCAGGTCGAGCAGTTCGCTGAACCGGTCCTGATCCCACGCGCCCCACGACGCAATCCCGCCCGTGGGCGAGTGGGTGAAGTAATCGTTGGTCGCCGCCGGAAACCAGATGCCCGTCGCAACCGGATCGGCGATGTGGTTGGGCGTGCCTGCGCCCATGAGCAGATGCGGACGCCAGGTGTAATTCGTGTAGATCGCGCCGCGCAAACCCGCGCCGGTGAACTTCGGCCAGTCGGAAAACGTCGCGTACGCCGGATCGTAAATGTGACCGCCCACCACGCCGGAAGGAGTCACCCCCATCCGCGTGTAGAGATAGGCCACGTCCGCGTAATTATAGCCGCCGTTCTCATGCGAGTGCGGATCGGTCTCCACGCCCATGACGTAACGCAGCCACGCCACGATGTTCGTGTTGGCGGTCGCCGCCAGCAGGGCCGGGTCCGCCAGGAGCACGTCATTCGTATAGGCGGCATTGAGAAAACTCCAATCGCACTGCCAGTTCCAAGCCAGCCCGCGCGCGGCCATGAGTTGCGCGAAAGCGATCAAGGCGTTCCGCGAGTTGGTATAAAGAATCTTGTTCGCGCTGTAGTCCGGCTGGTCTTCGCTGTGCGTCGCAATGGCAAGATGCAACACGGGCATGCTGGACGCACAATCAGCCGCTCGCAATGAAGCCGCCGCAACCAGGAGTGACAGCGAAGTGGACGCGAAGGCTTTCCGAAAGCAACTGGCCTGGCCTGAACCTGCGAATCTAATCCCACTCATTACCCACGGCAGACGCGCGCGCGGCCGGAAGGTTACAAACCTTCCGGCTAGACGCGCTCGCCTTCGTTCGGGAGGACGTTGTCAGACGTGAGCAACGCGAGGTTAATGACGACCTCGAGGGCTTGCCTGTCGCAACGCGGCGAAATCGTCCGGCTGCGGCATGCCGCTCGTGGCCAAGCCATCATCAATGCGCAGGAAATTGCGGATGTGGTTCAACGTGTTCATTGCTGAAATCATAAATCGTCGCGTTTGAAAGACAGTTTTACAGACCTTTCAAGCGGACAGTTCTTTGATGAGTGAGTTTCCTTATTCGGTTTCATTCTGCGGCGCGTTGCGTCAGGACATCGCCCGCCTGTCCTTTTGTGATTTCTCCCTGCCATGCATAGCCAATCGAGAACAGTTTTGTCTTCTGTTGCTCCGTCGCCGATTCTTTTCGCGAGGCCTTGGTCCACTCGTAATACTCGCTCAGGTGTTCAACAATCTGTTCCGGGGTTTCCCCGTTGTAATTTTCCAAGCTTAATAATTGGGCTGTAACAGACTCCGTCGGCAGTAATGAAAGCTGCCTTCGATAAGCCAAATAATGGAGAACCGTGTTCCCGTAGAGCCTGTCAGGAATCGTCAGGAGTTGAGGTGTAAGAACTTTTGTTGGAATCTTATCAGCGTGACCGGAGGCGGCTGCTTCGTGCAAAGGAGTCCTCCCGTGTTTATCTAAAACTGAAAGAGTTTCTGTGGTCAAAAATTCCAATGGAACTTGGTCGAGATGCCCATACATTGCGGCTACATGCAGTGGCGTTCGGTGAGGTGTATTGTGACAGTCAAAATTCTTAACCAAAAACAATTCCGTTCGAAGAAGATGTTTTGGCACTTCATAGATTCTTCCGAGTTTCGCGGCGCGATGCAAAGGCGTATCCCCGGCTTTTGTTCTGGTGGTGATAGCTTCTACCGTGATTTTTGACAAATTTGTCTTGGCAGGTTTCCCGCCCCACAGACGTCGCGGCGTGGCTATCGTGATTTCTCCCAAACCTACATTCTGTGACTTGGTCGGTTCTTTTTGTTGGGCATTAAGCTGCTCATGCAATGCCCGCCAACGCGCATTCAGCGCTTTCCAATCAGTAAAATTCCATTTCTTTCCAGCCAGCGTGAAATCATCAATCACATCTCCGGGGTGGCCCTCTCTCCAATCTTTCAACGTCCAATAACGTCTGATTGTAACATCGCCCTGGGTCACGAGATTAACCGGTCGTGGGCAGGCTTGAACAATGAGACTCGCAAGCGTCTCGTGCGAAACTTCTAATGCCTCGAAAAACCGCTCCAAAATCCGGTGCTGTTGTTTCGCGACGAAGTTTTTTGCGGTTGCCACCTCAACCAGCAATCTGCCTGTTGTGAGTCGTTCGTCCGGCGAAATTGACTTGATAATTTTGGCGATGCCATACGCTGACGCCGGGCAAAGTTCTTGAACCAATAATTGTTCCAAGATGAGTAACCTCCTGCGGTCTGTTCGTGAAAGGCCGACTTGCTTCTCAACGGTGCAGCGAAACACGTCAAGCTCGACGGAATCAATTCGGTCGTCCGCATTTGCAATAGGAATGCAAAGCCGCAACAAGTTCGCCGCGTCAATGTAGGCAGTAGATGGTCGGATCGAATCACCATCAAATGCTTTGAACAAAGCGAGGGTCTGCTGCCATCTGTATGAGCCGATTCCAAAGCGTGCATCCGGTTCAACACAATAGCCCTTCGCCTCAATCACTCCCGCGATCTGAAGGCTTAAGCGGGCCGTGAGATCAGATTGCGCGAAAATGTAGCTCAGAGGCCCTACAGGAAACCAAGGGCAGCCGACACACGTTTGGTTTCCTGCTAGTCGCCGATCCAATGACTTCACAAAACTCTCAATTGGCGTGAGAGCTTCAACGGCTCTCGGCTTCTGCGCCATAAGTGACTATTCCCGGTTTATGCAATTCGTTTCAACGCTTCTGCTCCTTTGCTTAAAACAAAGAATCAATCCAGCCGACAATACGCCGCCAACCCCTGCAATCCACCCTCGCGACCGAAGCCGCTTTATTTCTTCCCGCGCTTGCCGCGTTTTTCCAGCCAGCGCGCAAATGACGGCTGGCTTTCGCCCGACGGTTTGCCCAGCACCAGTCCTTCAACGCTGATGTCCTCGTCCAAGTCCGGCCAGTGGATACCCTCGCCGCGCCCGATGAAGCGCCAGTGGTTGCGTTCCTTGGCCGTGCCGTGCTGCAAACGCGGAAACCACGCGAGCGGCGCAGTGATGGTGCGTCCGTCGGATAATTCCACAAACAACGTGTCGGCGGTCACGCGCACGTCTTCGCCAGCCGCCAGCCGGGGTTCATCGAGCAAAGTATTCATTCCATTCTCGCAATAGTTCTTCGCGGTGCTTTTCAACCAACCGCTGAATCCGATTGAGTTCGACACTACCAAACCCGCCGCTCTTTTGCAACCGCACCGGTTCGAGCCAGAACTTGGCGTTGCTGCGGTCGCGCTCGACGTGAACGTGCGGCGGCTCGTCGCGGTCGCCCGCGTAAAAGAAAAACCGATACGGCCCGACTTGTAACACCGTTGGCATTTTTCAATCCAACCGGCAATACGCCGCCAGCCCCTGCAAGCCGCCCTCGCGACCGAAGCCGCTTTCCTTGTAACGACCGAACGGGCTCGTCGGGTCGAACTTGCTGTAAGTGTTCGCCCAGACGCCGGCATGGTGTTGGTTGACCATCTCGAGAATTTTGCGTCAGGCCGGTTGCAGCGGCGAACCGGCGGCTTTTTCCAACGCCGTTTTCGGCAGACGTCCGAGGCGGACAGCGCGTTCGACGGCTTTGCGGGCGTAATGATGATGCTCTCGCGCCCCGGCCAGCAATCCCTCGACACCAATATCGGCATCAAGCTCCGGCCAATAGACCGATGAGCCGTTGATCTCGAATCGCCCGCGCTCCGCCGGGGTCGCCAGCGCGAGCGTCGGATAGAACGCCATCGGCACGCTGATGAAACGCCCGTCCTCCAGGTGGAATCCCAGCAGTTCATCGCTCACGACAACTTCAGTGATGGTTGGCGGTGTTTGCATCGCGCGCAAGTCTAGTTCGCATTGCGCTCGTGTTCAAGCCAGCGTTCCACAATTTCCGCGCGGCGTTCCGCGACCATGCGTCGAATCTCGGCAATCTCATGCGTCTTGAATCCACGGTTGAAAGCCACGGAGAGATCATCCAGCCAGACTTTGCATTCGCGGCCAGCCTTGAAGACGTGGACGTGCATCCGCTCGGCCAGATCGTAGCTGTAAAAGCTGACGCGAAAACCATTTTGGATGAAAACAGTCGGCATATCAATCCACTCGACAATACGCCGCCAGCCCCTGCAGACCACCCTCGCGACCGAAGCCGCTTTCCTTGTAGCCGCCGAACGGACTCGTCGGGTCGAACTTGTTGTAGGTGTTCGCCCAGACGACGCCGGCGCGCAACTTGTTCACCATCTTGAAAATCTTGCTGCCTTTATCCGTCCACACGCCCGCGCTCAAGCCGTAGGGAATGTTGTTCGCGCGCTCGAACGCCTCCTCCGGCGTGCGGAACGTCATCACGCTCAACACCGGCCCGAAAATCTCCTCCGACGCCACACGATGCGCGTGCGTGACGCCCGTGAGAAACGACGGCGCAAACCAATATCCTTTTGTTGGGAGCATGCACTGCGTCTGTGTCAGCTCTGCACCTTCGTCCACGCCGCTTTGCACCAGCTCGCGGATTTTTTCGAGCTGTGGCCGCGAATTGATCGCGCCGATGTCCGTGTTCTTGTCGAGCGGATTGCCGACGCGCAACGTCTGGATGCGGTCGCGCAATTTCTTGATGACCTTGGAATAAATTCCTTCCTGCACGAACAGCCGCGAACCAGCGCAACAAACGTGGCCCTGATTAAAATAGATTCCGTTGATGACGCCCTCGATGGCCTGATCAATCGGCGCGTCCTCGAACAAGATGTTCGCCGCCTTGCCGCCGAGTTCGAGCGTGAGCCGAGGAGCGCGGACGGTCCCCGTCCGCAGCACTCCCGATAAACGAGTGACGTTGGAATTACCCCAACCCGCGTTGCCTGTCGTGGCCGCTGCGGGCGAGGGACCGCCCGCGCTCCGAGCGGCGAGCGTTCGCGCAATCGCCTTCCCGACTTCCGTGCTTCCCGTGAACGCAATCTTGTCCAAGCCCGGATGATTGACGAGCGCCGCGCCGGTCTCGCCCGCGCCGGTGACGATGTTCACCACGCCTTCGGGCAATTCCGCCTCCTGAAAAATCTGCGCCAGCCGCAGTGCCGTGAGGCTCGTGGTCTCGGCGGGTTTGAGCACGACGGTGTTGCCGCAGGCGAGCGCGGGCGCGATTTTCCACGCGGCCATGAGCAGCGGAAAATTCCACGGAATGATCTGCCCGGCGACGCCGAGTGGCTGCGGCGTTTTTCCCGGGAACGCGTATTTCAACTTGTCCGCCCAGCCCGCGTAATAAAAGAAGTGCGCGGCCACGAGCGGCAAATCCACGTCGCGGCTTTCCTTGATGGTCTTGCCGCCGTCCATGGTTTCGAGCACGGCCAATTCGCGCGACTTCTCCTGAATGATGCGCGCGATGCGATAAAGATATTTACCCCGCTCACGCCCCGGCATCCTGCTCCAGACCTTGTCGTAAGCCTTGCGAGCGGCCTTCACTGCTGAATCAACGTCCTCCGCATTCGCCGCCGCAATCGTCGTGAGCGTCTGCTCGGTGGCGGGATTGATGGACTCAAAATATTTCCCCGACGTCGGCGCAACGAACTTGCCGTTGATGAACAACTCATGCTGCGGCGCGATGACGTAATTCTTCGATTCCTCCGGCGCGGGCGCAAAGTCCCACTTGTTGCCGAAGTTCAAGCGGCGTTCCTTGAGCGGCACAACGGCGTGCGTGAAAGCGGCGACGGCGCGCTTGGCGGAAAGTTTCACGGGTTTGAGTTTGGTTTTCATTTTCGATGTTTTGCAGGCGACGACATGAGGAGTCTCCTTACGTCGTCTCCTAAAGATTCAAGCTGCCACTTTGGAGAATTCATACACGGGGGTTTCCACCACGCGCGCGGGTTTGACGCGGGAGTTCACGATGGTTTGCAGCCGGGTGACGGTTTCGGGGCTGAACAATTCTTCGCCCGTTTCCCGGCAGACGCGGCAGGGGACGTGTTCGACGACAATGAATCGTCCACCCACTTCCTGCGTGTAAGTGACGAGGCGTTCTTCGAAAGTTTCCTTCCACTCATGTGTCTTCATATTATTTTCTCAGTTTCCAAGTTTCGTCCCATTCCGCCGGGTCAGGCTCATAGGCTGTGATGACTTTGACCAGCGGTCGGCTGGGATGCGTGCATTGCACATGCAACACACGTTGGTTCAAAGTCCGCCCCAACAACAGACAGCTTGGGCCGTATTTGTCTTGAGGATAATCTTCAATCACTTCACCTGCCAGCACGCTTTGCGCGACTTCCTCCGGCGTGATGTTCCGCGCGATCAATTGCCGGGTGGCGTGCAGGGAATACTCCACCAAGCCGCGCCGGATTTTATCGCGGAGTTGGTCAATCATGCGGGGCGATGTGCGCGGGCTTGTTCACGGCAGTGAGAAGTAATCTGGCCCTTGATAATTTCCCTCGACGTTTTTCACGATTTGCATGAGCACGTCGTTAACGAGCGTGCTCGCGCCGAAGCGGAACATCTGCGGGTTGAGCCAGTCGTCGCCGAGGGTTTCCTTGACCATCACGAGGTAGGCGAGCGCCTGCTTGGACGTGCGGATGCCGCCGGCGGGCTTCATGCCGATGCGGATGCCGGTGGCAAAAAAATAATCGCGGATGGCCTCCAGCATCACGAGCGTGACGGGCATGGTGGCGGCGGGCGAAACTTTGCCGGTGCTGGTCTTAATGAAATCGCCGCCGGCCTGCATGGCGATTTCGCTGGCGAGGCGGACGTTGTCGTAGGTGACGAGTTCGCCGGTTTCGAGAATCACCTTCAGATGCGCCGGGCCACAGGCTTCCTTTGTGGCGGCAATTTCATCGAACACTTTCGCGTGGTCGCCGGCGAGGAAAGCGCAGCGGTCAATGACCATGTCAATTTCGTCGGCGCCATCGGCCACGGTGCGGCGAACTTCTTCGAGCTTGGTGCGCAGCGGATATTGGCCGCTGGGAAAACCGGTGGCGACGGCGGCGATGTTCACGGGTGAAACGTCGCCGAGAAATTTGCGCGCGTATTTCACCATATTCGGATATACACACACGGCGGCGCAGCTCGGCACGTCGTATTTCGCCTCGATGGGCTGGAGCGCTTTGCGACAGAGATAGGCGACCTTGCCGGGCGTGTCCTTGCCTTCGAGCGTGGTGAGGTCGCACATGCTCACGACCATTTTCAAGCCCGCAACTTTCGCCGAAGTTTTGATGCTGCGTTTGCCGAAGGACGCGGCGCGTTCCTCGACCATGATCTGATCAACGGTAGGAGCGTAAAATCTGGATGTTTGTGTGGGCCGAAAACCAGCCGGCGCTGCAAGGGCTTTCATAATTGAGCCAAAATCTGCGGGCGCGGCGGGGGTTAGTCAACACCGACTTGGTCGCGTACGGGTGCGGTTCCGAATCCGGGCCGAAGCCCGGTGTCAACGAGAGGCCGCGACTGGCTTACTCGTGCCGCAGCGCTTCGACCGGATCCATTTCCGCGGCGCGGATGGCGGGATAAATTCCGAACACGATGCCGACCAGCGCCGAAATCCCAAAAGCGAGCAGCGGCGACCAGAAGGTGATGATGGTTTTCATGTCGGCGGTCCAGGTGACGACGAACGGGATCGCCACGCCGAGCAGGACGCCGATGATGCCGCCGGCGCCGGAGAGCAGGACGGTTTCGACGAGAAATTGTAGAATGATGTCGCGGCGCCGGGCGCCGAGCGCGCGGCGGATGCCGATCTCGCGGGTGCGTTCGGTCACGCTGGCGAGCATGATGTTCATGATGCCGATGCCGCCGACGAGCAGCGAGATGGCGGCGATGGAGCCGAGCACGATGTTGAAGATGCGCGCGATGTCCTGGGCGCGCTTGAGCAGTTCGAGCGGCACGACAACTTCGTAATCTTTTTTCTTGTGGCCATGTTCGAGCGCCTGTTTGACGGCCTCGGCGACGTTCATGACCTGATCGAGCGAGGCGACCTTGACGGTGACTTCGTGGAGTTGCACGCGTTCGGCCTCGAAACTCCCGGTGCGCCGGCGCATGAGGACTTCACCGTAGCGCATCTTCACGGTTTCGAGCGGGACGTACATGCGCTTGCCAGTGGACTTGCTGGCGTCCGACTGCGACTCGTCGCCCTTCACCGCCTGACCTCGCGGCTCCATGACGCCGACGACGAGATAATAATCGCCGCCGACGCGGATGTGTTTTCCGAGCGGTGTTTCCAGCGGGAACAGCGCGGGCACCATCTCCGCGCCGAGCACGCACACGCTGGACTTGCCGTCCATGTCCGTGTCGGTGAAAAACCGGCCGGCGGCGACGCGATGATTGCGCATCTCGGGATACCACGGCACGGTGCCGACGAGTTCGCAATCCACGCGGCGGCTGATGTTCCAGGCGTAATCCCGGATGATGCGCGCGGGCAGGACGACGGTGACGCCGGGAATGGTGTCGCGGATGCGTTTCACGTCGGTGTAGGTGATGCCGTATTGCATCACGTAACTCTGGCTGCCTTTGTCGGTGACCTTCTGTTCCTCGGGCGGCTTGACGCTGCGCAAAATAATATTCTGGCTGCCAAGGGTCTTGATGTTTTCCTGTGCCTCGTAGCTCGCGCCCTCGCCGATGGCGAGCATCGCGATGACGGAGCAAACGCCGAACACGATGCCGAGCACGGTGAGCAGCGATCGCAGCCGATGCAGCCATAGGCTTTTGATGCCGAGGCGCACCGTGCGTTTGAGCCGCGCGAGCGTCAGGCCGCGGAAGGCGGTGATGGGGTTAATGGCGGACATCGCTTTCGAGGTGGCCGTCGCGCAGGCGGATCGAGCGGCGGGAATGTTTGGCCACGCTCGTGTCGTGCGTGACCATGATGAGGGTTTTGCCCTGTTGGTTCAGATCGTCGAACAGGTTCAAAATCTCCGCGCCGGAAGTGGAATCCAGATTTCCCGTCGGCTCGTCGGCGAGGATGACGAGCGGATCGTTCACCAGCGCGCGGGCGATGGCGACGCGTTGCTGCTGGCCACCGGAAAGTTCAAACGGTTTGTGCTCCATCCGCGATTCGAGACCGACGCGGGCGGCAAGTTCCCGCGCCCGTTCACGGCTCTCGTCCTCGGGGCGGCCCTGGTAGTAAAGCGGCACCTCGATGTTCTCCACAACCGAGAGCTGTTGGATGAGATTGTAGGATTGAAAAACAAACCCGAGCCGCGCGCCGCGCACCGCCGAGAGCGCATCGTCATCCATCTGCGATACGTCTTCTTCGCCAAGGAGAAACCGGCCCGAAGTCGGACGGTCGAGACAGCCGAGGAGATTGAGCAGCGTGGATTTGCCGCAGCCGGACGGCCCCATGATGCTGATATAATCGCCGGCCTCGATGCCGAACGACACGCCGCGCAACGCCTCCACCGTCACCGGGCCCATCTGATAGTGCTTGCGGACGTTGTCGAATTGAACGATGCGGGTGGCCACAAGTTTGCGTTCAGGCTTTGACCGGTTTGTCGGCGGGCTTGGGTTTGTCCGCCGTCTTTTCGGGTTTCGCCGGCGCGGGCTTGGCCGGTTTGGATTTTCCGGAATCCATTTCCACACCATCGGGCGTGCGCAACAAAACCCGCTCGCCTTCCTTCAACCCGCGTTTCACTTCGATGAACTCGTCGGTGAACTCACCCACCTCGACTTCGCGCCGTTCGGGTTTGAATCCGCCTGCGATGTAGCAAACCTGTTTGCCGTCGTTGAACGAAACCGCCTGCACCGGGATCTGCACGACGTCGTCGAGCCGGGTGACCATCACCTCGACCTTCGTGCTCATCCCCGGCTTGACCCAGTCGTGCGAGCCGTCAATCGCGATCGTCACGGCGTAAACTTTCAGGTCCGGATTCATCCAGCGGTTCTGCGAATCCGGCAGCACGCCGACCTTCGTCACTTCGCCGGTCAAAACCTTGTCCGCGAACGCGTCCACCGTGATGCGCGCCTTCTGGCCTTTCTGGATTTTCTTGATGTAGGTCTCGTGGATTTTCACGTTCACGGACATGCGGGTCATGTCGGGGATGGTGATGATGGCCTGGCGTTCGCGCACGCTGGCGCCTTCGCGGATGCGTTCCTCGCCGCCGTAATAAAACATGTTGTCGCCCCCGGCGCCGTAAACGACGAGGCCGCTCTTCTTCGCGCGAATCAAACATTTGTCCCGCTGCTCGGCCAGATCTTTGCGCTGGCGGACCTGCACTTCGTACTGGCCCTGGCCGGATTTCAACCGCGCGTCCGCTTGCGCGAGTTTCGAGATCGCCTGCCGCCGCGTTTTGTCCAGTTCGCGGACCGAGTCGAGATATTTCGAAAGGGATTCCTCGGCGGATTTCGGAAAATCATATTTCAAAAACAGATCCCGCGCCGTCTCGGCGGTCTGCACCTTCAAGCGGTTGTTATCGTAGGCGATTTCGTCGCGCTGCAAATCGTTCTTCGTCACGAAGCCCTTCTCGAACAGCCGGCGCGTGCCCTCGAGCGTGACCTTCGATTGGCCGAGTTCTTTTTGCGCCACCTGCACGTCGTCCTCCATCTTGCGCAACTTCTGTTTCGCCTCGCCATCGCCCAGCGCCTCGATGTGCGCGAACTGGTCGAAATCAATCGTCGCCGTAGAGGGGAGTTGAAAACTCGCACGGCGCGGTTCGGGCGCGGGCTGGGGGGCGCCGCCGCCGGGTTTGCCGCCGGGTGCGTTTACGACGGCGGACGGCGCGGAACGCGCTTCCCTGTTCGCGGGCCGCGACGCGGTAGCCAGCGCTTCACTATTGACCGGCTGCGCAATCACCACCGGGTTGCCGGCCGGCGGCGCGTTCGCGGGCCGCGTTCGGGAGCGACCCTCCGCGCCGGCGGGCGCCGGAAACGCGGCGCTTGGTTTCGGCGGAGCTGGCTCGGCTGGGTCCTCGATGGCCGCCGTCGAGACGTCGTTGGTCGTCGCTTCGGCGATCAGTTTGTCGAGGCCGAGTTGTTTCACGAGCTGCGTGGTCACGGTGTCACCGAGGAATTTGTCGAAATCCATCCGCGCGAACCGGACTTTTTGTTCCGCGCCCTTCACGTCGCTCAAGTTTTGGTTCAACTGGATTTCGTAGCCCTGTTGCGCGTCGGTGAGCGAGGCCAGCGCGGACTGATACTGGATTTCCTGCTGGACGATTTGTTTTTCCAGTTCGGACGAATCCAGTTCCACCAGCACCTTGTTGGTCTTCACGTCGTCCTCGGTCACGAGGTAACCCTCCTCGACGATTTTCAAAATCTTCGTGCCCTGATAGCCGACGCGCACTTCGCATTTGCTCTCCTGCGATTCGAGCGCCTGCAAGCTGCCGCCTTCCAGCACGGTGATGTCCAGCGGGCCGCGCCGGGCCGCGAAGGTGGCGATGCGAGCGGACGGGTTGGCGCCGCGATGGAAGAACCAATACCCCGCGCCGGCGACGAGCACCGCCGCGAGCGCGAGCCGCCAGCGCGGCTGCCGGCGGACGAACGTGATGAGCTTATTGAATTTTTGCATCGTTGATCTCCTCCCACTGGCCGCGGTCCTTGATGTAAAGGATGCCGAGGTTGTTCCAGAATTGCAGGCGCGCGATGGTGTGGGCCACGAGCGCCTGGGTGCGTTGGTTTTTGGAATTCACCAGGTCGTTCTGCGCGTCCACCTGGTCCTGCGCCTTCGACCGCCCGAGTTCCGCCAGCAACGTCTGTTCCTCGACGCGCCGTTCGGCGAGCTTCACGCCGATCTCGCTGATCTCATAATTGCGCTTCGCCGAATCCAGCGCGCGCCAGCCGTCGCGGACCTGAAGTTTGATTTCGTCCTCCTGTTGCTCCACCGCGCGCGCCGTGCGGTCGCGCGAGATGAGCACGGAACGATAGGAATTGCGATCCGCCGTCTTGTCGAGGCCCGGGTCGAAGGTCAACCCGGCATTGTAGCGGTAGCGATCCTTTTCCGGTAACGGCAGGAACTGGTTGTCCGCCGGATTGCTGTTGAGGGCGACGGAGGAATTGAGATCAAGGCGCGGCTTGAGCAGATTGATCGCAAGCTTCACTTTGCGGTCGGCGTCCTCCAACTGCTCCTTCGTGTTGAGATAATCCAGCCGCGCCGCCAGCGCGACCTGGATGGAATCTTCGGGATTCATTTCCGGATGATGGATCTGGAGCGCTTGCAACTCCGAATCATCAAGCACGAGATTTTCATCCACGATGAGGCCGAGCAGCAGTTTGAAATTGTCGAGCGACTGCCGGTAACTTCGGCCCGCGTTGATCCACGCGCTCTCCGCCGAAAGCTCCTGCTGCGCGAGACGGCCGAGATCGGACTGCGTCACGCGGCCTTCCTCGGCCAGCGCCCGTGTGCGGTCGGCGTTGCGGCGCGAGCTTTGGAGATTCAAAAAGTTGTTCCGCACCGCGTCGCGTTGACCGAGCACGCCGTAGTACGCCGTGGCGATCTGCACGCTGAAATCGCGGCGGTAGCGCGTGAAGTCGCGGAGGTCGTAAAGCAAACTGCGCTCCGCCTGCGTGAGTGCTTCCATCTGCTGCTTGTAGCCCGCGTCGCGCAGCAACGGTCGCGTGAATTGCGCGCTCAACGCCGACGACGTCGTCACGCGCGGATCGCCGGTGACGAACCGCAGGAAGTCGAACGTGAAAGCCGTCGTCAACCGCCCCACGCCGCGGATCAGCCAGCTTGCGCTCAACTGGCCGTTCGCGTTGACGCGCTGTTGCTCGATGAGATCATCACTGAGCACCGGTTTGATCTGGCCCGTGATTTCATCAATCTCGTACTTCAGTGCGCGCTCGGTCTGGCCGGAGAAGGTGGTGCTGCCGCTGCCGGCGAAGATCGGCGTGTATTGATGCCGCGTGAACGTGACCGACAGCGCCGCGAGATAAAGCTGCTCCTTGCGCGACTGATACGCGCGGCTGTGCTCGACCGTGATGGCCAGCGCGTCGTCCAGTCGCAGCACGCGCGCCCCGCGTTCGCGCGCGCCGTCCGCGCCGAGAAATTCAAACACGTTCGTCGTGACCGGCAGGGCGTCGAGCGCGAGCGTGTTGGTCTGCTCAATGGTGAAGTGCGGGTCCATGTTGTGGACGCGCCGGGATTTTTCCTTGATGGCCGAGTACGCCGAGCGGTCGGCGCTTTTGCGATAGTGCGCGGCCGTGCAGCCGGCGAATGCCAGCGCACCCGCCAACCCGAGCGTCAGCCGAAAGGGCGCAAAACTCTTCATGCCTTGAGGAACTGGATTATTCCCGAGCAACCCGAAAACTGCCGCGCCACGCGCAGCCCGCTTCTAATTAGTTTCTGGCCGGAAACTCTTGTTTTTGAAAACGGTGTGAGGCGCTGAAGTCTCTGGACGGGTGGGTAACCGCTGGTTTTTCCGCCAGACACGGTTAATTCCTCAAAATTCGCCGGCGACAACGACACTGCGCCTGTCGGACTT
>SIBJ01000062.1 GCA_009695195.1 Pedosphaera sp. | reverse complement strand
CGAACCGCGCATGAGGAAACGGAGGCCGAAAAACTTTCCCTTGTTGATGCGCCCCCGGCAGGAAATCATTGCCGAAGCCACCCAGAAAAAATCAACGACACATGCCCTTAACTAAGCGCCATTCCCCTCACCCGTTTTTAATCACACCCTGACGCTGCCAGTGGCATCCTTGCCTCGACGTTTCACCCTGATTAAGCTGCGCCATGCAGAAAACTTTGCTGGCCTTTGTGGATGATCTCTACGAGGACTTGGAACTGTGGTATCCGAAATTGCGCTGCGAGGAAGCGGGCTACCCGATGCGCCTCACCGCGCCCGAACTCAGAATGTTCAAGGGCAAGCACGGCTACCCGGCGAAATCCGACCTGCTGCTGGCGGATGCGCGCAGCGAAAATTTTTCCGGTCTGCTCGTGCCCGGCGGCTTCATGCCGGACAAATTGCGGCGCGACGCGAAGGTGCTCTCGCTCACGCGCGAGTTTTTCGAACAGGGCAAACTCGTCGCGTTCATCTGCCACGGAGGTTGGATCCCCATCTCGGCAAAAATCCTCAAAGGCAAACGTTGCACCGGTTCGCTCGGCATCAAGGACGACCTTGAAAACGCCGGCGCGATCTGGGTGAACGAGCCGGTGGTCGTGGACGGCAATCTGATTTCCAGCCGCACGCCGCTCGACATCGCGCCCTTCGCGAAGGCGATGGTGGATTTTCTCGAACGGAAATAAATGGCTCACGGCGCGAAATCAGTTGATCCCACCTTCTCCGTGAAGTCGCGCAAGACTTGGGAAGTCGTGCGACGGGTCGCCGTTTATCTGCGGCCGTACCGATTGCTCGCGGCGACGACGATTCTGTGCGCGGTGCTCTCGCTGCTCGCGTCGTTCGTGTTTCCCATGCTCACGGCTTACGCGATTGATGAGGTCATTCGCAAAGGGCGCGCGGAAAAGCTTACGGCGGTCATGCTCGGTTTGCTCGGCGCGTTTCTGTTGCGCGATCTGTTCAACGCCTTCCGCATTCTCGTCAACAATCACTTCGAGCAGAACGTCATCTTCGACATGCGCCGTGATGTCTATGCGCGGCTGCAACGGCTGCCCGTCGGCTACTTCGACCAACGCGCGTCCGGCGATTTGATGACGCGCGTAATCGAGGACGTGAACTCCGTCGAGCGCGTGCTGATTGACGGAACGGAGCAGGGCGTGGTCGCGTTCGTCGGCGTCATTGGCGTGGCGACGATTCTGTTCTGGCAAAATCCGGTGCTTGCGCTGGTTGCGATGGCGCCCATTCCCATTCTCGCCGGCGGCGCGCTGTGGTACACGCTCACGGCGCACAAGCGTTATCGCCGCCAGCGCGAAGCTTCGAGCGCGATGAACGCGCTGCTCATGGACAACTTGCAGGGCGTGCGGCAGATCAAGGCGTTCGGCCGCGAGGCGCATGAGGACGCGCGCTTCAGCGAACGCGCGGATGCATTGCGGCAGGGCACGCTCGGCATCATGCGCGTGTGGGCGATCTACTCGCCGGTGATGGGTTTCGCGGGTGCGAGCGGTTTTGCACTCGTGCTGTGGGTCGGCGGGCGGATGGTGATCCAGCACGAAATGGAGCCGGGCGCGCTCGTCGGGCCGACGGGTGCGGGCAAATCCACCGTCGTCAATTTGCTGCCGGCGTTTTATGAAGCGGGTGCGGGCCGCGTGCTGATTGATGGACAGGACATCGGCCACGTCACGCTGCCGTCGCTGCGCGAGCACATCAGCGTTGTCAGCCAGGAGGCGTTCCTGTTCAACGGCACCATTCGCGAAAATATTCTCTACGGAAAACTCGACGCGACCGAGGCGGAATTGTTTTCCGCCGCACGCGCGGCGAACTGCCACGACTTCATTTCGCGGCTGCCGGACGGTTACGACTCGCGTGTGGGCGAACGCGGCGTGAAGTTGAGCGTCGGCGAGAAGCAACGCGTCAGCATCGCGCGCGCGCTGCTGAAGAATTCGCCAATCCTGATCCTCGACGAAGCCACCGCGAGCGTGGACACCGCCACAGAGCGGTTGATTCAGGAAGCGTTGCAGCGGTTGATGTCGGGCCGCACCAGTTTTGTCATCGCGCATCGCCTGAGCACGATTCGCGAGGCGGATCAGATTCTCGTCCTGCGCCACGGCGAAATCATCGAGCGCGGCACGCACGAGGAATTGCTCGCGAGCGACGGTCTTTACGCGAAGCTCGCGCGGATTCAAAACACCGCGACCATCGAGGAGAGTTTTGAAAAGCTCGCCGGCGAACCGTCTGTCACATTGGCGTGAGGCGTTCCTGATTTCGGGCTGAAAGCGAGTGGTGGAGAGAGAAGGAAGGTGAAAACTTCGGTCGTTTCCCTAAAAATCTCTTTGAATTCCGGCGGTTTCATCGCCATCCTCCGTGTTCGCTTCGGCGAAATCTGGAAATGAAACGCACACACCATTGCAACGAATTGCGCCCGGCTCATATCGGCCAGACGGTGACTTTGACCGGTTGGGTCCACTCGCGCCGGGATCTCGGCGGCCTCATCTTCATTGACGTGCGCGATCGCGAGGGACGCACGCAGACGGTTTTTGATCCGTCAGATTTGCCGCCGGAACTTTTCAAACGCGCCGAACAGTTGCGCAGCGAATGGGTCGTCGGCATCACCGGCAAGGTCCGGCAACGTCCCGCCGGCACGAACAACGCCAAGATTCCCACCGGCGAAGTCGAGGTGATGACGACCGCGCTCGAAGTGCTCAACACCGCCGAGGTGCTGCCGTTCCCCGTGGACGACCCGGAAGTTTCCAACAAGGTGAACGAGGAGTTGCGGCTCAAGTATCGCTACCTCGATCTGCGCCGGCCCGAGATCGCGCGCAATCTCCGTCTTCGTTCCAAGGTCGCGACGGCGGCGCGCGTGTTTTTCGACGAGCAGGGATTCCTCGAAGTCGAGACGCCGATTCTTTTCAAGTCCACGCCGGAGGGCGCCCGCGAATTTCTAGTGCCGAACCGCCGCGAGCCGGGGACGTTTTATGCGCTGCCGCAATCGCCGCAACAGTTCAAACAAATCCTGATGGTCGCGGGGGTTGAAAAATACTATCAGCTCGCGCGCTGTTTCCGCGACGAAGACCAGCGCGCCGACCGGCAGCTTGAATTCACGCAGGTGGACATCGAGATGAGCTTCATCGAGCGCGAGGACATTTACGCGCTCATCGAAGGCTTGCTCAAACGCGTCTGGAAAGTCGCGCTCAACGTGGACATCCCAACGCCGTTCAAGCGTCTCACGTTTGAAGAAGCGTTGAATCGCTTTGGCATTGATAAGCCCGACACGCGCTTCGGGATGGAGCTCGTGGACTTCACGGAGGAATTCCGCGCGAGCACATTCAAGGTCTTCAGCGGCGCGGTAGCGAACGGCGGGGTGGTGAAGGCGCTCAATGCCAAAGGCATGGCGGGCGCGACGCAAGGTCAGGTCGAGACGATGACCGAATACGCCAAGAGTTTCGGCGCGAAGGGGCTTGCCTTCATCAAGGTCGAGAAGGGGGCGGACGGTGCTACCGTCGAATGGAAATCGCCCATCGTGAAGTTTTTCAACGACACCGAGAAAGCCGCGCTCACGTCGAAGCTCAAGATTGAGGAAGGCGATTTGATTTTGTTCGCCGCCGATCAATGGCTGAACGCCTGTGAAATTCTCGGCAAGATTCGTTTGTATTGCGCCGATATTTTGAAAGGGCAGGGGAAGCTCAATGTTCCCGCCGACCAGTTCAATTTTCTCTGGGTCATTGAATTTCCGCTGCTCGGCTTTGATCGCGAGCAGAACCGCTGGTATTCGAGCCATCATCCGTTCACTGCGCCGGTCACCGAGGACATTCCGCTGCTAAAGACCGATCCGAAGAAAGTTCGCGGCCAGCATTACGACATCGTGGTGAACGGCGTCGAACTCGGCGGAGGCTCGATTCGTATCCATCAACCGGCAGTGCAGAAGACGGTGTTCGAGGAAGTGCTGCAAATTGCGCCGGAGGAAACGCAATTACGTTTCGGCTACATGCTCGACGCGTTCAAATACGGCGCGCCACCGCACGGCGGCATCGCGCTGGGCTTTGACAGGCTCATGGCGATTCTCTGCAACACGCCGAGCATCCGCGACGTGATCGCGTTCCCGAAGACCGCGAAAGGCACGTGCCTGATGACCGACTCGCCGAGCACCGTCGAGCCCAAACAACTCCGCGACCTGCACATCGAGTTGAAGGTGAAACAACCGTTGGCAACGCCAGCGCCGAAAGCGTGATCTTATTTCACCCCAGCTTGGGTGGCTGCAAAAGGGTCAATCTTTTTAAGGGCATCGCCACTCCAACTGCGTACGCTCACGTCGTCATCCTTTAACAATGAAATCAAGGCGGGAACTGCTGGTTTACCATCCATTCCAAGTTCTCCAATGGCAAAGGCTGTCATCCTGCGGACTGTCGCGTCGGAATCTTTCAGATTCTTCACCAATGCCGGGATCACTGCATCCAACTGTCGATGAAGATGCGTCAGAGCGGGAGCGGCTTCAGTTCGGACATAATTCTCTGGGTCGGACAAGGCGTTTAACAACGCCGGTATCGCTGCCTCTGCGTTATAGGGAACTTCACGAAACGCGGAAACAGCTCGGATTTTCGTCCATTTGTTCTGGTTCGTAAACAGGCTGGTGAGAGGTCCGATGGCATCCGGCCCGAGAGCAGCCAACGCCCAACTTTCATTCAACGAATCTTGACCTGAATCAGCTACTAAATTGGCAACCGTGAGTATGTCGGGAATCAATTCTTTCGCTGCTGGGCCAATAACGCGAGCAGCTTTGACCGCTCGCGTCTGTCGGAGGATATCCCCGGAACGCAACTCTTCCCGGAGGAACGGGACTGCCCTGTCACCCATTGCTTGAAACGCCTCCGCCACAACTTGGTTAGTTTTCGGTTCAAGGCCCAGGAATTCCAGAGTGTCGAGACTTATCAACCAAGCTCCAAGTGTCTGGCCTTGAAAAACCGATTCCTCCTTAAGGTTGATTGATTCGGCCGCTTGCCTGCGGAGTAATCCCGCTTGTCCGCGTAGTTTGAGCAGTTCAGCCGTATTGCGATTCAACCGTTCATTGTCCTCACGCAAAGCAGCGAGTTGGCGGGCAGAATCCTCGCGTTCACTTTGCAATTGCTGGATTTGCTCAGCCAACGGTGCTTGCTGTTGTTGGAGTGTTTGAACTTGTTCGCGCAGTTGTGCGGCTTGGCGGGCTTCGTAGATGCCCGCTCCGGCGAGAACAGCGATGGTGGCGGTGACGATGGTTTTTTGAAGTGCAGTCATGGCGATGGCTTTGGTGGCGGTGACAGTTGCGGTGGTGGCGAGGGTTGTTCCGGTCAGGGTGGCGGCGGTGGAAATGGTGAGGGCCAATCCCACCGGCGCGGCTTGCACGGCGTTGGCGGAGATGACGACGGCGAGTCCGCTCGCGCCGACGGTGACGCCGCGTTTGGCGAAGAATTCGCGCAAGCGTTCCACGGCGCGGCTCACGCGTTTTTGCGCGGCATCGTCACTGATGCCGAGCGTTGCGCCAACGGTGCGGAGGTCCTGGTTCTTGAAATAGCGGAGCAACACGGCGTCGCGGTCGGTGTCGTCGAGTTCGTCGAGCGCGGTGTCGAGGTGCGGGGCGATCTCGGACCAGACAGGCGGGACGCCCGTGTCACTATCGGTTTGAAGTTGTGCCATGGCCTGCCTTTCGCGTTGGGTGCGGCGTGTTTCGTTGCGATAGAGATCACGTGCGGCGAACCGCGTGCCGCGATACAACCAACCGACGAGACTCGCCTCGGGATTCAGAGTCGCGCTGATGGTGCGGGCTTTGCCGGCGAGATCGGTGAAGACGCTTTGGGTCACGTCGCGTGCGAGGTCGGGGGAATAGACCTGGCGCAACGCCGCCGAATAGACGAGGTCGGTGTGACGCGCGACGATCTCGGCAAAGGCGGCTTCCGCGCCGCGTTCGGCGTAGGCGCGGAGGAGTTGGGCGTCGGAGAACGGTTGCATCTCACCCATTAAACAGCCACCGGTCGGGAAATCCGACAAAGTATTTTGAACGGACCCGAACCTTCCACGGCCAACGATTCCTTGCCCCGCCCGTGGATCGTCTTTACGTTGGATTCATGGCAGCCGAGCCTGACCAACTAAACGAGTGGCCACCGCCCACACCCGCCCCGGCGGAATTGTGCGAGCGGGCAGCGGCGTTGATCCGGGCGCATCCGGATTGCTTTTGGTTCAGACATCCCGACGCACGCATCCGCCACCTCGAAGACTTGCGGCTTGTGGTGGAACATCTCCGCGAGTACGGCGGCCATCGCGCCTGGTGGGCCGCCCAGGAATTGCACCGATGCCTCTCACCGTTATACAAAAAGACGTCCTAGCCGTGCTGGCGGCGAATCGAAGCGAAGAGAGCCACTTTGCCGGCGGCATCGTCATCAACGCCGCCGATAACTCGGCCCGCTTCTCACACGACTTCGACATCTTTCACGAACTCGCTGAAGAGGTGACTCGGGCCAGCAATCGGGACGTCGAAAATCTTCGCCGCGCGGGATTTCAGATCGAGACGCCCTCGCGCTACGGCGAATGGGAGAAAGACGCCACGTTTCGAAAGGCCAGGATCACTCACGGGAACGAAACGGTGGAGATTGATTGGGCGGCGGATTCGGCGTTTCGGTTCTTTCCCATCGAGCGCGACCCGCAACTGGGCTGGCGCTTGCATCGGTTCGACATCGCCATCAACAAGGCGCTCGCGCTTTCCGCCCGGACGGAAACGCGGGACTATGTGGACATCGTGGAATTGCACCGGACGTATCCATTGCCCGCGATTTGCTGGGCCGCTTGTGGCAAGGACCCCGGATTCACTCCGCTGTCGCTGATCAAGATGATGAAGCGGTTTGCCAAAGTGGACCCGGCCAAACTGGAGGAAATCCAGGTCCGCGCGCTCGATCCGAAATTGCTGAAAGTGCAATGGATCGAAATGAGCGACGCGGCGGAGGCGGAGATGATTCGCGTGGCGGATGAGCAACCGGAGATGCCCATCGGCGTGGCGTTTGTGGATGCGGCGGGCAAGCCGGGCTGGATTGGCAACGATGCCACGTTGCGACTGCACGCGCCGTCTGTGCGCGGCTGCTGGCCCACGGTGCATGGGTTGGAACCGTAGGGTAATAATTTCCGGTGAGAAAGCCGGGGCCGGCTTTCCAGCCGCGCGAGGTTATGCCGATTTACTTCTGGGATTCGTCCTGGCAAGCAGGCAGCCGCGGCAGCGAAGGAATCACATCCTTCAAACTGGCTGTGGTCAAAAGTGAAAAACATCAACTCGAAGCGGGCGCTGAATCGCATGTTTTGGACGTTGCTCATTGGATACGCACTGATTGTGCTGGTCGTCGCGGTCTTCCAGCGGCGGTTGATTTATTTTCCACAGAGATTTTCACCGGCGGTGGCCGAACAGCTCGCATCTCAAAACGGATTTGCGCCGTGGCGAAGTCGATCCGGCCAGATCATCGGCTGGAAAATGGCGGCGCGGGGAATTTCCCGTGGCAGTGTGCTGGTGACGCACGGAAATGCCGGCTGCGCGGCGGAACGCAGTTACCTCGCGAAACCGATCCATGACGCGCTGACTTTGGACGTTTACGTTTTGGAATATCCGGGCTACGGCGCGCGTGAAGGTTCGCCGGGGATGAAAAGTTTTCTCGCCGCCGGTGACGAGGCGCTCGCTGGGTTGCCGAAGGAGTTGCCGGTTTATCTCGTCAGCGAATCCATTGGCGCGGGCGTAGTGGCGCACCTCGCGAAGACACAGCCGTCGCGAATCAAGGGACTGGCGATGCTCGTTCCGTATGACGATCTCGCGTCCGTCGGGCAGGCGTCCCTGCCGTTTCTTCCGGTGAAGCTCGTGATGTTGGACCGTTTCCAACCCGCACGCTGGCTCGAAGATTTTCGCGGTCCAGCGATAGTGGTGCTCGCAGGTGCCGACGAGGTGGTTCCGATGAAGTACGGCCGGCGACTGTTCGACGGCTACCGCGGGCCGAAAGAAATCCAGATTGTTCCCGGCGCACATCACAACGAGGTGGCCGAACAATCGCCGGAGTGGTGGAAGGAAGTATTCACGTTCTGGCAGCAGAACGTTCCGCGGCAGAACTGATCGTGGCGACCCGGCGCCGGAAGTACGGACTCGTCAAACCCGGCGTGGACGTTAGATTTGGCTCGTGGATTCCTGGAAGAACAACCGGCTGGTCAAGCGGGCACACGAGTTTATCCAGCGACACTGGCGACGCGCGTTGGAAGTGCGCGACAAGTTCGAGCTGCGCGAAGAGGTTTCACACCTGCTGCTGGCCGGCACCGTGGGCGTCCTCGGCGGCGCGGTCAACCTCCTCTTCTTCATCGGCGTCGAGCACGTGAAAATTTTCTTTCTGCACCGGCCCGGCGATCCCGTGGAAATCGCCACGATGATGTCGCCGTGGGAACGCGCGCTCATCCCGGCGCTCGGCGGTTTGCTCGCAGGTCTGATTTTGCATTGGGGCCTGCGACTGGCGGGAAGGCAAGGCTCGACCAACATGCTGGAAGTCGTGGTGGCGGGAGACGGGAAACTTCCGTTTCGCAGCGGGGTGATCCGCGCGGCGTCGTCACTCGTGAGCATCGGCACCGGTGCGTGCATCGGGCGCGAGGGCGGCATCACGCAATTGACCGCGACGCTGGCGTCGAAGTGGGGTCAACTGCACAAATGGCCGCCGTACCGACTGCGGCTGCTCGTGGGTTGTGGCGCGGCTTCGGGGATTGCGGCGGCGTACAACGCGCCGATCGCGGGCGCGGTCTTCGCGGCGCTGATCGTGCTGGGAAATTTTTCCATGAACCTCTTCGCGCCGCTGGTGTTCTCGTCGGTGATCGCGGCGGTGGTGTCGCGAAGTTTTTTCGGCATCCGCCCGTGGTATGCGGTGCCGCCGTATGAGTTCACGAGCGTGTTGCAATTGCCGTGGTTCGTGTTGCTGGGCGTGTTGTGCGGCGTGCTGGGCGCGGTGTTTTTGAAAATGCTGCGGCGCGCGGAGTTCCGGTTCGGCCAGTTGCATTGGCCGGTCTATGTGAAGCTGGCGCTGGCGGGATTGTTCGTGGGCCTGGTGGCGACCGAAATTCCCGGCGTGTGGGGCAACGGTTACACCGTGACCAATCGGATTCTGGAAGAACAATTCCGGTTGGAGCAATTCCCGATACTTTTCCTGGTCGGATTGTTTCTGGCAAAACTGATCGGCACGGTGGTGACAGTCGGGTCGGGCACCGTCGGCGGTGTGTTCACGCCCACGCTGTTTCTCGGCGCGAGTCTCGGGGCGCTGTTCGCGACGGTGTTGCACCAATTCGGCGCGTCGCAACTGCCGACGAGTTCTTTCGCACTCGTCGGAATGGCCAGCGTGCTGGCGGCGACGACGCGTTCGCCGTTGCTGGCGATGATCATGGTGTTCGAGATCTCGCTGGATTATTCGCTGATGCCGGCGCTGATGCTCGGCTGCGTGGTGTCCATCTTGATCGCCGCCCAGTTGCACGGCGAATCCATTTACACCGAGCCGTTGCGGCGTCGCGGGTTGGAAGTGGGCGGAGAAAACCCGCAGGCTGGCGTGGCGGAAGGGCGGACGGTGGGCGATCTCATGCGCGCGCCGGTGACGCCGGTGCGCGAGAACACGCCGTTGCGCGAACTGGCCGACCGCTTCCTGACCAGCCCGAATAATTTTCTGCCGGTGGTGGACGCCGAAAACCGGCTCATCGGCCTGGTGGCGTTGCATGATTTGAAGGAGCATCTCAGTTCGGGCCACGAGCTGAGCGCCGTGATCGCTTACGATTTGATGCGGCCTCCGCCGAAATGTGTGACGCCGAATGTGCCGTTGCTCGAAGCGTTGCCGGTGGTGCTGGAGAGTGAACTGAGAAACATTCCGGTCGTGAACAGTTTTCGCGAGAACCGGCTCATCGGTTCAATCGCGCGGGCGGAAGTGCTGGCGATTTTCTCCGAGGCGATCGCGGCGCGGAGCAAACCGGCGGGATGAACTGTAAGTTGCAGGTTGAAAGTTGAAGGTTACAGGTTCGACTGGCGCACGCTTATCCCAACCTGCAACTTTCAACCTGCAACTTGCACCAGCGCCCCCAGCGCCGCCGCGGCCAGCCAGATCAACAGCACCGCCGTCGTCCGGCTCAACCCCGCGCGCACCAGCCGATGCGAAAGATGATTCGTGTCGCCGACGTAAAACGGTTTGCCCATCCGCCGACGGAGCAGCACCACCCACGCGAGGTCCAGCAGCGGAATCGCCAGCACGACCAGGGGCGTGAGTACGGCGAGCCGGCGCGGGTGTTGCGCCGTGTAGAAATGCGGGAGGATCGCCAGTACCGCCAGCAGATAACCGGTGAGATGGCTTCCGGAATCGCCGAGGAAGGCGCGAGCCTGCGGAAAATTGTGCGGCAGGAATCCGAGCAGTGCGCCGCACGCGAGCAGGGCGATGAGCGCGACGAGATATTGTCCATCCGCCGCCGCCAACGCGCCGAAGCAACCCGCGCCAATGACGCCGAGGCCGGCGCAGAGGCCGTTCATGTTGTCCATGAAGTTGAACGCGTTGATGACCGTGAGCAGCCACAGCGCGGTCACGGCGTAACTGAAAAAAATATTCGGCACGAACAGCGTGATGCGAACGCCCGCCGCCGCGAGCAGAAGGGCGATGAGCAATTGCCCGGCAAATTTCGGTAGCGGCCGCAGTTCGTGCCGGTCGTCGAGCCAGCCGAAAATCGTGATCGCCACGGCGCCGACGAGGATGGCGATGATCTGCCATTCTCGTCGGTCGAAGCCGTGAGCCAGTGGTGCCGCGGGCGCCGACGGCCAGAAGTGAAGTTTCAAAAGGATGACCGCCGCGATCAGCGGCAACAACAAACCGGTTAGCACCGCCAACCCGCCGGCGAGCGGAATCGGCGCGTCGTGGATTTTGCGATGGCCTGGGTCGTCCACGAGGCCGGTGCGCAGGCACCATTTCCGCCACAGCGGCAGCGTGAGCAGCGTGGTCGCAAACGCGCTCGCGAACGCGGCGAGATAGACGTTGAACGGGAAACTCAAGGCGGACATCGCGGGCGCAGTGTGGCAGAAAAATGAGAGTGAGAAAGTGGGAAAGTGAGAAAGTGGGAACGAGCCGGCCGGCGGCTCATTGAACCGGCAAGTGGTTTTGCCGGGCGAGTCGCAGGTAGAGTTCGTGTTGTTCGTTGACGAGGCGTTCGACGGAGAAATTCGCGAAGACAAATTCGCGTCCGCGTTTGCCAAGTCGCTCCCGCAAGCCCGCGTCGCGTGAAAGCTTGAGCAGGCGATCCGCAACGATTGCGACGTCGCCGCTGCGGATGAGAAAACCGGTTTCGCCTTCGAGACAGATTTCGTCCGCGCCGTCGAAATCGTAAGCGACCACCGGTTTGCCGGCGGCGAGCGCCTGCGGCAAGGCGCGGGAGAGGGCCTCGCGCGCGGAGAGATGAGCGAGGCAATCCATGATGGCGATGTGGCGCGGGACTTCCTGCGGCGGCAGCAGGCCGGTGAAGACCACTTTGTCGGTGAGACCCATCGCCGAGAGCTTTGTTGTGAACTGTTCGCGCAACGGGCCATCGCCAATCAGGAGCAGCCGGGCGTGCGGACATTGCGGCAGCAGTTGTTGGAAAGCGGAGAAGAGATCGTCGTGACCTTTCAGCGAAAACAGCCGAGCGATCTTTCCGATCACGAACGCGTCCGGCGGCAAACCAAGTTGCGCACGTCGCATGGGGTCGTTCGAGAGTTTTTCGTACGGCTGGAGATCGAAACCGCTGAGGACGCGCGTGAACATTTCCGGCTGGCCGATGCCCGCGGCGAGGTAACGACGCGTCATCGCGTGGGCGGTGCAGATGAAATGCGTCGTCACGCGAGCGGCGTAACGCTCCGCGCCGCGGAAGATGAAATTGGCCGGCGCGCCTTGAAACGGGCCGAACGACGGGCCGTGGATGTGATGGATGATGATCGGGACGCGGGCCTTCGCGGCGGCGAGGCGGCCGAGAATCCCGGCCTTGCCGCTGTGGGTGTGGACGAGGTGCGGCTGCTGTTCGCGGAACAGGCGAGTGAGTTTTCGCAGCGCGACCAGATCTTTCCACGGATGCACTGGGCGGACGAGTTCGGGCACGATGGTGAGCAGTCCCGGCTCTTGGGCGACGGCGGATTCAAGTGACCCTTCCGGGCCGTGCGTCGGGCCGGAGATGAGTTTGACTTCAAGGTCGGGTTTGCGGCGCAAACCGAGGACGGTGGCGACGGTGTTTTCCTGGGCGCCACCGACAATCAATCGCGTGATGACGTGCGTGACGCGCATGGCCGCGCGGGGTCAGGGTTTGGCGGGCGCGGGCTTCACGCCCTTGATTTCCCGCAGGCGGGTTTCGATCAACTTGAACTCCGCCGAGCCGGGAACGGAGTTGGAGAGGTACATCTCGCAGTAGCGGATGCAGGCGTTGGTGTCCTTGCGTTGGAGCGCAATCTCCTGAAGGCCCAGCGGGATTTCGCGCACGGTCGGATACTGACGCAAAAGATTTTCATAATCCTTCTGCGACTCGTCGAGCCGGCCGCCGTGCAAACCGGCGATGGCGCGATAGAGCAGCGCGTCAGGACTGTTCGTGTGGACGGTAAGCAACTGCGTCATGGTCGCGATGGCGTCATCGTAGCGATTGAGGTGGACCTGCGTCAGGCCTTTGTTGAGCGTCGTCTGGAGATCGTCCGGCGCGAAGCGGAGCTGGCGCTCGATGTTTGCCAGGGCGTTGGTGAGGCGGTTGTTCTCGGAGTAAACGGCGGTGACCTGACCAAGGAGGTAAGTGTTGGTGGGCGCGGCGGCGACGGCGGTTTCCAGCAGGCGCTCGGCCTCGGCAGCTTCATTCTTTCGGAAGAGCGCCTTGGCCAGCAGGGATAGGGCGTGGGTTTGGTCGGTGGCACTGGCGTTGAAACGCGCGGGCCGGTCATAAATCTCCCGCGCGATTTGGATCACATCATCAAAGCGGTTGGCGATCAGGTTCAACTGCGCCCGCGACAGTCCACTGGCCACGTCGTTGGGGGCGAAGGCATGCACGCGTTCGAAGGCCAGCGCCGATTGACGGTAAAGTTTCTTCTCCGCCAGCACGCGACCTTCCTTGTAGCAGAGGTTCGGTTCGTCAAACGGCCCGTTGGCGCCCAGCACGCCGTCCCACGTGCGCACTTCGTCGCCGAAAAAATCTTCCACCGCCTTCGGCTCCGCCACGACAATGGGTTTGCCGGAGCGGAACGTCTTGTTGAATTCCAGATTGATTTTGGCGACGACGTTTTTCGGGTTGAGTTGCTGGGCGAGTTCAAAGACGGCAGCCCCGCGTTCGAGGTGGCCGGCCTTCTGCAACTCGCCGCCCCAGTAGGTCAGCGGACGCGAATAGTACGCGGCGGCGGCGCGGGCCTCGAGGTTCGGCGGCTCGACCAGGTGAAGTTTTTCAATCAAGCCGTCGCGGAGCGTGTCCTTGGATTTGGCGGGCCGCGGCTGGGTGAGCTTCAGGATGGGCGCAAACGCCGACGTCTCGGCCTGCTTCCAGAACGCCTCATTCTCGGCGATGATTTTTTCCGCGAGTGGCGGGGGAAGCAGCGCGGTTTCGTCATATTTCCTCATCCGATAGGCGAGGCCGTGCGGCTCCAAATAAAAGAATTCGAGGAACACACCGAAGGACGGCTGCAGGTAATAAAGTTCGCGACCCTTGGCGAACTGCTTGATCATGTCCATCACCGCGCCGGAGTCGTAGCTGTCGCCTTTGAAATCCTTCGGGTTCACCGGCCAGCGTTCGCCGTATTGCTGGCGCGCGAAGCGATGGTAACCCGGCGACTTGAGCGCGTAGGTTTCCGCGAGCATAAAATCTTTCGCCCGGCCCGTCCGGATCATCCAGGCATTGAAAAGCAGCGAACGCGCCGGGTCATCGGACAGCACGACGGCGCCGGATGGCAGGCCCTCGGCGGCCAGGCGCGCGAAATTCTGCAACAGCCCGCCATTGGCCACGCGGATCGCGGGCAGGTTCTTGATCACCAAAGTCGCGGGTGCTGCGAAAGCCAGCAGCACGATGACGGTGACCGAGAGCTTGTGCACAGTTTGGATCAGCCACGACGTGTGGCGGCCATGCACGATGATATCCCGGAATACGATCAGAAAATAGCCGGCGAAATACCCGACCGCCAGCGATGCGAGATAATAAACCTGCAGGAACGAAAACGTGCCGGAGGGGAAGGGAAGCGTATTGGCGTGGCGCGGACTGAAGGCGGGGTCGAACAACACCCACAGGCCGGCCAGCAGCAGCGTCGCGTGGACCACATGGATAACCACCGTGGCCAGCGCGACGCCAATTGGGCTGCTATCGCCAAAGTACGACGCCCACTTGAAGGACAACACAATCACCGGCACCAGCGAACACAGCGCCATCAGCACCAGCGCTTTTTTCGGGAAGGCGATCAGCACGGATTTCTGCCACAACAAATTCATTTTGAGCGCCGGCCAGAAGCCGATGGGGTCGCTCGTCGCCTGGCTGGCGAGGACGGGGAACAAGAGATAGAAAGCGAGGCCCAGCGAGCCGAACAATACCAGCCGTCCGAGGAAGCGCAGGTTGAAAAAACTCAGATCGCGCACCCAGATCACGGCGGCAATGAACGCCGGGAACAATCCCACCATCAACCAGTCGTTCACCATGCACACGCCATAGACAAACGCGGCCTTGAACATCCACGATTCCTTCTGGTCAATCCGGTGTTCGAGCAGCGCGCGGATCACGTAGGCCACCAGCATCAGGTCGAACGTCTCCACGGTCGCGTTCGTGCCATGCTCCCAGAACGTCAGTTGCAAACCGCACACCGCCACGGCCATGAGCGGCGGCAGCCAGCGCAGTGGGATCGAGAGCAGCGAGTGATCGCTCTTCTCGCGCTCGCGCTGTTCGTGGGTGCGGTCGTGCGGCAGTAACATCACCGAGCGCGCCAGCAACCCGAGCGCGACCGCGCCGCAGACGGCGGAGAACAGATTCATCGCCAGCGGAATCCAGCGGCCCGGCAGGAAATGCAACGGCCACGTCGTCACGTGATAGGCCGGATAATAAAGCTCCGATTGCCACGAAAGCCCGGACGCCTTGGCGATCTCCGCCATATTGATGAAGGAAATCCAGTGGTTGAGTGTGAGGACGTACAAAACCAGCGCCGCGCCGCCGGCCAGCCACGGCAATCTGCGCCTCAAAGGAGTATCGCCCGAACCTGATCCAGTTGAATTGGTCATCCGCAAATAGTTTCGACGGCGCGCCTTCGCTTGGCAAGTTTAGTTTCCGCCCGCCGCCGCGGTTTTCACCCGCAAATCCGCCACGCACTCCACGTGCTGCGTCTGCGGAAACATGTCCAGCGGCGTCACCCGCGCCAAGTCAAAGACACCGTCGCGGCACAGAACGTTCAAGTCCCGCGCCATCGTCGCCGGGTGGCACGACACGTAAATGATCTGCGCCGGTCGCAACGTGCGCAGCAATTCCAGCGTCGCCGGCTGACAACCCTTGCGCGGCGGATCAATCAACACCGTGCTCGCCGCCGGCGAAAACTTTGCCACCAGTCCCGGCAAAACCTCCTCCACCATCCCCGCGATGAACTCCCCGTTCGCGCGCCCGCGCGCTGCGGCATTCTTGCGGGCCGACTTGATGGCTTGCTGGTCGTACTCCACACCGGTGAACGTCTCCACCGCGTCCGCCAGTTCGATCGCGAAAAACCCGACGCCGCAATACAAGTCCAGCAGATGACGCTTCGGAGGGTTGAGAGTTGATGGTTGAGGGTTGAGCGGGGATTGGGCGCTGCCCTCGACTCTCAACTCTCCACCCTCAACCATCATTCCGCGCACCGTCTTCACCAGCTTCGGCAGCAGGAAAAAATTATTCTGGAAAAAAGAATCCGGCCCCACGTCCCAACCCTCCGGCGCGATGCGCAGCACCACTTTGATCCCGCCCTTCGGCGGCGGATGCGCGCGGACGTGACGGATCTGTTCGTTGAGCGCCGGCTCGGCGATCTTGCACTCGAAGATGTCCTCCACCAGCCCGCAATCACCGCGCACGAAACCGATGTTCAACCGCTGCTCCGGTTTGTTCCACTGGCTGCGGATCATGATGCGATTCCGATACCCATACGGCGACGGGCACGGCACGAGCGGCCCGACCACCTCCGGCGCGAACCCGCCGATGCGCTGGAACAGATCCGCGATCTGCTTGCGCTTGATGCGCAACTGCTCCGCGTAATCCACGTGCTGATACTGGCAGCCGCCGCAGGCCGCGAAGTGCGCGCACGCCGGGGTCACCCGCAACGGCGACGCCGTGACCACGCGCACCAGCCGCGCGCGCGCGAAATTCTTCTTCACCTCCGTGAGTTCCGCCTCCACCGTTTCGCCCACTAGCACGAACGGCACGAACACGACGAAGGAGTTGAGAGTTGAAGGTTGAGGGTTGAGTGGTGGCTCGGTGTTGCTCTCAACTCTCAACTCTCCACTCTCAACCATCGGCAGCCGCCCGACGCCCTCGCCGCCGAAGGCGATGTCCTGGATGGTCAAAGAAACAATTTGTCCCGGAGCAAGATTCACCCGCGCACGTTACGGGCGCGAAGAGGAAGGAAAAAGGAATTTGTCAAAGGCGGGGGCGAGTGGCGTGATGAGCGGACTTCCGCCTATCCTCGGGCAAGGCCACGTCATCGTCATCACTGAACTCCTCCCGGACTATTCGTCAGCGTTCTAGTCTGACGCTCACGAAGAAACTCATCAAGCCGACGAGACTCCGCTGACCAACGCTGCTTAACATGTAAATATGGATAATGGTCTTCGCACATTTCCACGCCAACAGAAAAGCCAGCAACCATGTTGCTGGCCATGAAAGCGAGTCGAGAGGCTTTCTGCGGCTGTGGGTCGTCGAGATACTTCAATATCTGCTCGCCTGCGCCAGCCTGAGCATGAAGCGAGCCTGTAGCGCCGGCGACAAACTCAATGTGATAACGAACTACATAAACACCCCATGCAACTGACGCAACGAGAGCGCCAGCGAAGAATGCGATAGCTATTGGTGTCCAGCGTTTCATAATAGCGTGCGAAGTGGCCTAACAGATAACGGCCGGATAGTTTTTCCGCCTGTTTTGTTTCACACGCCGACGGTATTTCGCGCGCGAAACCTTGTCTAGAAGTCTTCACGCGCCCAACGCGGTCGGGAACCGCGCCAGCGTCTTGGAGTGCGGTGGGTGAGGGGTGGGGGGCACACACCGCTTTCCGTCGTGGCGCTCAATTCATCCGCCGTTACCACCGCGCCGAAAGCGGTGTCAGCCCCGTTCCCCGCCAGCCACCGCACTCCAAGACGCAAGCGTCCTTCGATCGCGTTCACTTCCCGTGTGGCGTTTGTTCGTAATGGCGTTTGAGCATGTCGTCGCCGAAGTCGTTCGCGAAATCGCGCCAGACGGTGTGGATGTGGTTCGCGTTGTTTTGCGTGTTGTCGAATTCGAGGAGGAAGCCCGCACCCTGCACGCGGTAGTAATGTCCCTCGCCCGCTGCCAGGCCGCCGGCCCAGGCGAAGAAAAGTTTTCCATCGCCGTCGTGCGCGATCTTCTTCAACTCCGCATCGGCAAATTCCACGCGGTAACGGCGGGCAAATTCTTCGACGATCTGATGGAGCAGGGCGGATTGCGCGTGGTCGAGTTTTGCGGCGGAGAGGCCGACGGGCGTGAGCGCGGTCACGGTGCGGTTCGTGCCGGTGACGATTTCCTTCGGGGCGACGTTGGTGATGATGGCAAGCGCACGTTGTTCGGCGGTGAGGGATTGGACGAGTTGGCGGCCGAGGTCTTCTTCGCGGCCAAGCACGCTCAGCCCGGCGCGCGGTCCGTCGCGAACCTCGGCGGGGTTCGTGCCGAAGAAGGAAGGCGTAGTCGCGATGTGTTCGCCGACGAGAAGAAAGTTGAGCGCGAGGTGATGGCCTTCGACGCGCCAACCCCACGGCGCGCTCGCTCCGGGCTGGCCGAAGACGCTGACGAAATAAAGTTCGGAGTCACGCGTCGGTCCGCGGCCTTGCTCGACGGCGCGGAGGATTTCGTCGAGGCTCATGATGGTGGCGGCTTTGAGATAGCCGCGTTGGCTGAGGGCGGAGTTCAAAAGCGCGAGGCCGAGGAGGCGTTGCGCAGGCGTCATTTCTTTGAAGGGCAAACCGTTTCGCGGGCGCGGAATGAAATGGAAATTGATGCGTTCGGAGTTGGTGAGCGCGAAGGTGGCTTTGGCTTTCTGCTCGGGCGTGAGGGCGGCGAGGAAATTTTTCGCGGCGTCGGTCATGTCCGCCACGGGCGTGTGCGCGCGAGCGAGCGGTGAAAGGAATTGAACGAGCGCGAGGGTGACGGCGAGGGGGAAAGGTTTCACGCCGTCAAGAAACCGGAGCGGAGGCGAGAAGGCAATGGGAATCGAATGCGATGAAAGCGGCGGTCAACGCCGAACGCGGATTCTTCTCCCTCTCCTCTGCGAAGCGGAGGAGAGGGCCGGGGAGAGGAGGAGCGTTTAAGCCCATACCCCTCTCTCCGGCTCTCTCCCCACTCGTTCCTCGTGGGGAGAGAGGGTTTGTTCGCGCGCCACTCCACGTCTATTGACTGCCGCATTCAGTCGCCGCCATTTGCAATCTGAGTCATCGCGGTTTTTCATTTCACGACGGGAAGGATTTGGCTACTTCTCCGGCGCGTGCAATCGGACAAAGCCAGTTCGCCTGAATCCTCGCCGGCGCCAGCGTCGCCGGTGTTCAGTTCGTTCGCGGCGTGTCTGCTGTTGGTGCTGGTGACGCTCGGGGTTTACTGGCCCGTGACAAATCACGAGTTCGTGGATTACGACGACGGGGATTACGTGACGGGCAACACGCAGGTGCAACGCGGCCTGACGTGGGTGGGCGTGAAGTGGGCGTTTACGACCGGTCACGCGAGCAACTGGCATCCGCTCACCTGGCTCTCGCACGAACTGGACGTGAGCGTGTTCGGCAAGCACGCGGGCGGGCATCATCTCACGAGCGTGCTGATCCATTGCGCGAACGTGGTGCTGGTGTTTCTGCTGCTGAAGACGCTCACCGAAGCGCGCTGGCGGAGCGTGATCGTGGCGGGGTTGTTCGCGTTGCATCCGTTGCACGTGGAATCGGTGGCGTGGGTGTCGGAGCGGAAGGATGTGTTGAGCGCGTTCTTCGGATTGCTGACGCTCTGGTGTTACGCGAAGTCTAAAGGCCAAAGTCTAAGGTCCAAAGTTTTTCACGGCGCGGCGCTGGGTTGCTTTGCGCTCGGGTTGATGTGCAAGCCCATGCTCGTGACGTTGCCGTTCGTGATGTTGCTGCTGGATTATTGGCCGCTGCGACGATTCACCTTGCACGCGTCACAATTCACCCGCCACCGGCTGCTGCTGGAAAAAATTCCCTACCTCGCACTTTGCGTTGCTTCCTCCGTCGTCACCTTCCTCGTGCAACGGAAGGGCAGGGCGGTGTCGGCGCTCGACGGACTGCCGATTCCCGCGCGAATCGCGAACGCGGTCGTGTCGTACGCGCGCTATCTCGGGAAAACTTTCTGGCCGCAGGACCTCTCGATTCTGTATCCGCATCCGGGTCACTGGCCGGCGTGGATGGTCGGTGGCGCGGTGGCGTTGCTGGTCGTGTTGACGGCGGTGGCGGTGATCTCACGGCGGAAATTGCCATTCGTGACCGTGGGCTGGTTCTGGTTCGTGGGCATGTTGGTGCCGGTGATCGGGCTCGTGCAGGTGGGAATTCAATCCATGGCGGACCGGTATTCGTATCTGCCGTCGGTCGGATTGTTTTTGGCGGTCGTATGGGCCGTGGCGGTCGCGGCGGAGTGGCGGCCCGCGTTTCGGCCGGTGCTCGTCGGGTGCGCGGCGATTGCGCTTGCTGCGTGCGCGGCGGTGACTTGGTTTCAACTTCACATCTGGGCGAACAGCGAGATGTTGTTCCGCCACGCGGTCGCGGCGACGCGGGACAATTATCTCGCGTATAACAACCTCGGGTTTTATCTCTCGAACAAAGGCCGCACAGCGGAGGCGCTAACGAACTTCAGCGAGTCGCTCCGCATCAATCCGAATTACGCCGACGCCCACAACAATCTCGGTCACGCGCTGGCCGCGCAGAAAAAACACGTCGAAGCCATCGAGCATTATCGCGTGGCCTTGCGCGGCAGCCCGCAGAATCTGGAGATCCATAACAACCTCGGCAATTCACTTTCGGAAATCGGCCGGCTCGACGAGGCGGTGGCGGAATACCGTTTCGTCCTCCAACGAAATCCCGAACACGCGGGCGCGCACGGGAATCTCGGTATCGCTCTGGCGATGCAGGGGCAGTTGGACGAGGCGGTAACGCAGCTCGAGGCCGCGCTGCGGTTCAAACCCGAGGACGCCAGTGCGCATGGAAATCTAGGCAACGCCCTCGCGGCGCAGAAAAAGTTTCCCGAGGCGATCTTACATTATCGCGCTGCGCTGCGGCTATCGCCGGCGGACGCGCAGACGCACAACAACCTCGGCAACGTGCTGGCGGAGTTGGGCCGGTTCGAGGAGGGGATTACCAATTACAACGCGGCGTTGCGGCTGAACGCCGACAACCCGGAGGCGCATTTCAATCTCGGCTGCACGCTGGCGCGCTTGAACCGGCGGGCCGAGGCGGCGCAGCATTTCAGTGAAGCGTTGCGGCTGAAACCGGATTACACTGCGGCGCGCGAACAGTTGCGTCAGATTTCTCCCGGCGCAAATCCATGATCGCGGTCGGCGCGGAGAAAATCATTGCCAACGCGCGAGCGGGCGGGTATATCATTCCGCATCACAGCGCGGCAGACCAATGCATGATATGATTCTCAGCCCATGAGGATTTTGCTGCAAAAGAAAGACAACGGTTTCTATTTCAAAGAGCGCGGCGCCTGGACGCCCGCCGCCGCTGACGCAATGGATTTCCTCTGTTCGACCAGGGCAATTGATTTCTGCCTCGCCAACCGCATTTCCGACGTGCAAATCGTCCTCAAATTCCACGAACAGCGTTACGACATCGTTCTGCCGATGGCGGCGGAACAGTCCGGACCCGCTCCCCGCCCGAGCGGCGCACTCTGAGTGCACATTGCTCCCACCGTGCGGTCGATCACGAGTTCACTTGCCTCGGCGATGCAAACGCCTATCCTGTCAACCATGACCGCACGAACTGTTGACGCGACCAACCACACCCGCATCGCCGCGCTCGGCCAACGCGTACTCGGCGGCGGTCACATCACGCGCGACGAGGCAACCTGGCTGTTCAACCTCGAAACGTCCGCTGACATCCTTGATTTGCTGTCATGGGCGAACCGCATCCGCGAACAATTCAAAGGCAACAAGATTCATCTCTGCTCCATCGTCAACGCCAAGGCCGGCGCGTGCTCGGAGAATTGCAGCTTCTGCGCGCAATCCTCTTTTTATCAAACCGGCTCGCCCAAATACGGCTTCGTGGATCCCCAACCCGTGAGCGAAGCCGCTGAGGAAGCGAACCAGAATGGCATCACCGCCGTCGGTCTCGTCGCGGCCTGGAAAGGTTTGAACGAAGGCCCGATGCTCGATGAAGTCTGCGACCGCATCCGCGAATTGAAGGCCGGCGGCAAGACGCGACCCGACGCCTCGCTCGGCATCATCAAGAAACAGGAAGTCGCCAACCGCCTGAAGGAAGCCGGCCTCGAATGTTACGGCCATAATCTCGAAAGCTCGCGGCGCTTTTTTCCGCAGACCTGTTCCACGCACACGTTCGACGACCGGCTTGAAACCATCGGCTATCTGAAAAAGGCCGGTATCAAGATTTGTTCCGGCGGCATCATCGGCATGGGCGAGACGCGCGCCGACCGCTGCGACCTCGCGTTTGAATTGAAAGCCATCGGCGCGAACGTCGTGCCCGTCAACATCCTCAACCCGATTCCCGGCACGCCGTTTGAAAAACTCGCGCCGCTGCCCGTCATGGAAATTTTGAAGACCATCGCGTGCTTCCGGCTGATCCTGCCGCGCAAGGAAATCATGATCGCCGGCGGACGCACCGTGAACCTGCGCGACGCGCAAAGCATGATCTTCATGGCCGGCGCGAGCGCGCTGATGGTCGGCAACTATCTCACCACGCTGAACCAACCCGTCGAAAAAGATTTGCAGATGCTCAAAGACCTCGGCCTCGATCCGAGTTGGGACAGCCACGGCTTCAGTGACCAGGAGGAGTCCGGCTGCGGTTGCGGGGAAGAACGTTGCGAAACGGAAACCGTGCCGGTTTGATGGCTCCGATGCAGCGTCTCGGCAAAAACAAGGGCGGCTACCACGGCGAGACGATTGATATTCACGCCGTGCTGCGTGAAATCGAAACGGCAGCGCAACGACACGGCTGGTCGTCGGAAACATTTCACGTCAGCGGCGGATTCAAATGGCTCGCGTTGCGCCGAAGACCAGAAGTCAAAAGTCAGAAGTCAGAAGCCAGAATCTACATCTCGGCAGGAATTCATGGCGATGAACCCGCCGGGCCGCTCGCCGCGTTGCAATTGCTCCTGGAGAATCAGTGGCCAGAGAACGCGGAGATTTTTCTGGTGCCGTGCCTGAATCCGCTCGGTTTCACGTTGAACCGCCGCGAGAACGACCGGGGCGTTGACCTCAATCGCGATTATCTTCACTTGCAGGCGGACGAAATCCGAGCGCACGTCGCGTGGCTTGAGCGCCAGCCGAACTTCGACGCCTGCCTTTGCCTGCACGAAGACTGGGAGTCGCACGGCTTCTACGTTTACGAACTTAATCTCGCTGATCGTCCGCCTCTGGCCGAAGCCATCGTGGCGGAAGTCGCCAAAGTTTGCCCGATTGACCCGTCGGAAATCATCGAAGACCGTCCGGCAAAAAATGGAATCATTCGCCCCAGCGCCGACCCGCGCTCGCGCCCGCAATGGCCGGAGGCTTTCTGGCTGCTCACGCACCAGACCCGGCTGTCTTGCACGCTGGAAGCGCCGTCGGATTTTCCGCTGGCAACTCGCGTCAACGCCCTCGTTGCCGGCGTGAATGCGGCGCTGCGGATCGGAGCGCCGATCTCCTGATCGGCTCGACGGGAAACTTTTTGATGCACGCCGATTTGGAGATCCGCGCTCCTACTTCAACGCGGCCTCGCGTCGCTGCATCCACGTCTCACCCAGGTCCAACAGCGTCTTCGCCTTCAAGACCCGCTCCGCCAACGGGAAGACGATCCGTTCTTCCTTTTCAAAATGCTTTCGCGCCGCTGCGATCACGCCGAGCAAGAGCCGTTTGCCGTCCTTGAGCGTCCGGGCCTTGCGCACTTTCGCCAGCGTCTCCTCGATCAACTCGTGTTCCTGATGGAACGTCTCCCGCTGGCCGATCTGTTCGAAGCAATGCTCCAGCGGCTCGATGAACAATTCGTCCTCTGTCTCCGAGTGCGGTGACATGACTTTGTCCACCAGCAGCGCGAGCGATTTTACCTCCGCCAACGTCTTGAGCCGCGGGGCGGTCGTTTCGATGTGGTCAAACAGATGATGAAACACCGTGTGTTCCGCCCGCAAAATGTCCGTGATCTTCATGGTGCAACGACAACGCCAAGCTGATAACGCTTCGCCGCCGATTCCGCCAGATGAATTTTCAGCCACGGATGAAACACGGATGTGGTGGGGCGAGGCTGCCGACGAGCCTTAGACCATTTCGTTGATGCCGACGGAATGGTCAAGGTTCGGGATGTAAACCATGTTGCGGCAATCCGCATTTTGGTTCGTGGAATTCGTGTCAGAAGTTTGGGCCTCGTTTAACTCGTCCCTCCGAATCCGTGGTTATCCGTGTCCATCCGTGGTTAAGAATAATTCTCCATCCCCACGCAGGAGCAAACCGGGTTGCGGTCGCCGAAGACGTTGTCTACGCGGCCCACGTGCGGCCAGAATTTGTAGTCGTGCAGGCTCTTGGCCGGGAACGCGCATGCCCGTGCGGCTCGCGCCTTCGCGCGTGTAGGGAAGATTCTTCGTTTTCAAGCCGCCAAAGCGTGAAGATCATCCAGCGCTTCTTCGACGGTCAAGCGGCCATCTTTGATCGCCATGCACGCGCGCATCGTGTGGAGTTCAGCCAGCATGGGGTCGTTTGGCTCTTCCTCGGCGAAGGACTTTGTCAGCTGCGCGAGTTTGTCCGCCGGAATGCCAGCTTGCCGGGCAATCGTTTCGTAATCGAAGTAACGCATAATGTTTTATAGTTCCGGTGGTGATAGAATGTCAATAGACGGAAGGCCCGCGACAGCGTTGACTCCGCCAACCATCGCGCGCCGCCGTCGGTTCACCAGGTGTTTGAAATTCCACGACTCCAGCACGTCCTGCCGGGACAACGTGGCCGCCGCCACATGAACGGCGTCGTTATACTTCGTCCGCGTGAAAGCTCCCGCGAGCAGTTATTTTTCGGCCAGAGTTCTCATCTCGTCGGTGACGGGAATTATCTGAAACCCCGCCAGCAAAGTTTCCATCTGTGCGCGTAGTTGCAAGTCGGCTGTCTGGCGCAGTTCTTCCACTCCCAATTCCGAGGTTGAGCACTCGTAAGCGGCGAGTGTCTGCCAAAACTCGCGCGTCAGCGATTTGCGATCCGCCGCGCGGTCATCGAAGTAGGCACTGAATACTGAAGTGTCGGTATAGACTTTCAGTTTCATTTCGCCAGCAGGTTATCAGACACGGCGGCTGGTGTCAGTGCGTATTTCGCGGTTCAACTTTGCGTCCATGCGCCTCTGCGTTGAATTGAATCCGTGTTTATCCCTGTCCATCCGTGGTTAAGAATAATTCTCCATCCCCACGCACGAGCAAACCGGGTTGCGGTCGCCGAAGACGTTGTCCACGCGGGCCACGTGCGGCCAGAATTTGCAGTCGTGCAGGCTCTTCGCCGGGAACGCCGCCGCTTCGCGCGTGTAGGGCCGATTCCAATTGTCGCTGGCGATCTGGTCCGCCGTGTGCGGGGCGTTCTTGAGCAGATTGTTCTTCGCGTCGGCTGCGCCAGTTTCCACGGCGGTCATTTCGGCGTGGATGGAGATCATTGCGTCGCAGAAGCGGTCGAGTTCGTATTTGGATTCGCTTTCGGTGGGTTCGACCATGAGCGTGCCGGCGACGGCCCACGAGAGCGTGGGCGCGTGAAAGCCGTAATCCATCAGCCGCTTGGCGACGTCCTCGGCGGTGGTGGCCTTGAACGCGCGCAGGTCCAGGATGCATTCGTGCGCCACCAAACCACACCCTCTCCCCCACAAACCCCTCCTCTCCGGGTCTTCCGGATTGGGAGAGGGGGAGGCATTGGGGGGGAGAGGGTCTGAAATCGCCCTGCCGTTGCTGCGGTAGAGCGTCGGAAAATGTTTTTCGAGCCGCTTGGAAATGTAATTCGCGTTGAGGATGGCGAACTTCGTGAACGGGTTCATGGGTTAAACTTCAAAATGCTTTCGGCTCAACCAATCTCAATGCGCGCAACCGCTCGCAAGGAAATAAATCTCCGTGTTCTGCCAATGGGAAAATCCTAACCGCTGATAAACGCTGATTAAACTCCCCGCTTTGCAACTGCGGCCCGCTTCGTTAGTCTGAATCGAATTCCGAAACCGAGAATACAGTTCCAGTGGCAATATGCAGGCCGACGAAAATCCAATCCTGAACAACCCTTACGAAGAGCCGCAGTCACACTACGCGACGAATCTGGCGGGTGAACTGGACTATTCCCGGCCTGTGAAAGGGCGGCGCATCTTCACGCCGGAAGTCCAAACCATTCCCGTGCGCCAAGGGGCGCAGGGCGATTTGATGGAGCTGAACGAAGTCGCGGCTGCGGAACACGGCTCGCACGTCGTCAATCTACTTCGCCGTGAAATCGGCGCATGGAGACAGGCAAAATATCCACAAACAACGCGCATCACCCGCGAGTTGCTTCAATTCTGGTTTCTCAATCCCGAACGCGACGCCACACAATCGCTTTTCTTCGCCCAGCGGGAAGCGATTGAAACCGCAATCTGGCTGAACGAAGTCGCCGAGAAATCAAACGTCGGTCAGCATATCCTCCGGCAGCTTGAGGTAGCACAGAAAGTTTCTGCGTCGCCGGAAAACAATCTGCCGCGCATTGCGTTCAAGATGGCGACGGGTTCGGGCAAGACCGTCGTAATGGGTGCGCTCATTGCCTACCATTATTTTAACCGGGCCGAATATCGGAGCGATGTTCGCTTTGCCGATAATTTTCTCCTCATTGCTCCGGGCATCACGATCCGTGATCGCCTTGGTGTGTTGCGTGTGGATGTCCGGTCAGGTGTGGATGCGGAAGATTATTACCACGTCCGCTATCTCGTGCCGGAAAGCTGGCGCAAGGAAATGCCGGAGTTGAACAAGCGGATGGTCATCACCAACTATCACTCCTTCGAGCCAAAAACCCTTCAAGGCAACAAGCGTTCCCCATTCGACGGCAAGATTCAAGCGGACGGGACAAAGCAGGAAGCGATCGAAGATTATTCGCAGCTCATCGGTCGGCTGCTGGGCAATTTCCGTTCCGGTTCACGCCTGCTCATCATCAACGACGAAGCCCATCACTGCTATCTGCCCCGTGAGGATGATCAGAAAGCGGAGGGTGAAGACACCGAGGAAGAAAATCGCCGTGCTGCCGTCTGGTTCAGCGGACTCGTCCGTATAGGTCAACGGTTCAAAGTGCGCAGCGTTTATGATCTCAGCGCCACGCCTTATTATCTGACCGGTTCGGGCTATGATCCGTATTCCCTTTTTGGCTGGGTGGTTTCCGACTTTGGTTTGATTGAGGCGGTCGAATCCGGCTTGGTGAAGATTCCTTTTCTTCCAACTCGCGACGACACGCAGGAAATCGCCTTGCCCGTGTTGCGTAATCTTTACGAACACATCCGCACCGATCTGCCGAGAGCGGGGCGAAAAACTGCCAAGGCCCGTGCCAAGGCAGAAGGCAAGACCTTCATCGAAGAACCGCCGCGCCTGCCGCCGACACTACAGGCCGCGCTCAAGCAATTCTACGAACACTACAAGGAGGAATACGAGAACCGCCGCTACTCGGCGGCTGCGTCCGGCACGAATCAGCTTTTGCTTGAAGACTCGCCGCCGGTCTTCATCGTCGTTTGCAACAACACTTCGGTTTCCAAGGAAGTCTATAAATACCTCGCCGGGTATGAGATTCCGGCCGAGGACGAATCCCAGGCGCCACATGTTGTGTCCGGCGTTTATGATTTGTTTTCCAATTACGACTCCGCAACCAATCAGCCGCGCAGCAAGCCACCGACACTTCTGATTGACAGCGACGCGCTCGAAAACTCCGACCAGATTGATGATGAGTTCAAGCGTGTGTTCGCTCCGGAGATCAAACGATTCAAGGAAGAATATGCCCGCGTCCACGGTCAAGGCGCAGCCGAACGAGTGGAAGATTCCGCCATCCTTCGCGAAGTGGTGAACACTGTTGGCAAACGCAAAGCTCTCGGCGCGCACATCCGCTGCGTTGTTTCCGTTTCGATGCTCACCGAAGGTTGGGACGCGAACACCGTCACGCATATCTGCGGCATCCGGAAATTCGGCTC
>SIBJ01000061.1 GCA_009695195.1 Pedosphaera sp. | reverse complement strand
TCGGACAGCATTCCAATGTGCCCCAAAAACTGTCCGACCTCAGCCCGGAACACTGTCCGATATGAATCGGAACGGTGTCCGGCAGAAATTGGAACGCTGTCCGACAGAAATCGGAATCACTGTCCGACAGCCCCCGGAATACGCAGCAGGTGGCGGATGGCGGGTTTGCCGTGGCAAATCTCCGGGTCAATGGTGATGCGAGCCAACAGTCCAGTATCGCCATTTCCATTTTTCATGTGTGCGAGACTACCCTCCAGCGACCATTCCCGCAAGCGAGCGGAAGGATTTTTGATTTCGTATTTTCGGGAATGAAAACGCCCCGTGTTTTCACACGGGGCGTTGCGTGATTCAATCCAATCTCAACCGCCGACGCTGGCGAGTTCTTCGTTGTTGGCCACGTTCTGGATCTTGAACTGTTCGGCGTGCATCGCGGGGTCGGCGCGGAACGACAGCTTGCCGAAGTAACGTTTCTCCATCGCGATGAGATGCTTCTCGTCCTCGGTGCGGAGCCGTTTGAGCACGGTCGGATGGACGACGATGCGCAACTGGAAATCCGATTCGTCGCGCGTGCGTTTCTTCAGGATTTCCTGCAGCTTGCGCTGAATCTCGACGCTCATGGTGATTGAACTCTTCACCTTCGCGCGGCCCTGACAATACGGGCAGTCGTCATAGACGGCGGCGCGCACGCTTTCGGTGTGGCGCTGGCGCGTCATCTCCATCAGGCCGAGTTGCGAGATGGGGAGGATGTGGGTCTTGGCCTTGTCGCGGCGCAGGCCGTCCTTCACGCGATGGTAAACATTCTGCCGGTCGCGCGGATGTTTCATGTCAATGAAGTCGAGCACGATCAAGCCGCCCATGTTGCGCAGGCGAAGTTGACGGCAGATTTCATCGGCGGCTTCCTGGTTCACTTTCAGGATGGCCTGTTCCTGATCGCGACCGCCTTTGTGACGACCGGTGTTCACGTCAATCGCCACGAGCGCCTCGGTTTCGTCCACGACAATGTAACCGCCGCTCTTGAGATGCACCTGGCGCGCGAAGGCGTTCTCCAATTGCTTCGAAATGTTGAAGCGGTCGAAGATCGGTTGCGACTCGGAGTAGAGCTTGACCTTGTCAGCGGCGCGGCGGGCTTTGATCTTCAGCATCAAGTCGCGCATCCGGTCGTAAGCCTTCTGGCTGTCCACGACGATGCGTTCGACGTCCTCGGTAAGGAAGTCGCGCACCGTGCGATCAATCAAGTCCGGCTCCTGAAACACGCACGTCGCCATGCCCTGCGATTTGATCTTCTTTTGAATCTCCTCCCATTCTTCGAGCAACAACGCGAGGTCGCGCACGAAGTAACGAAGTTGCTGGCCTTCACCGGCGGTGCGCATGATGACGCCCATGCCGTCCGGGATGTCGAGTTCGCGCAGGATTTTTTTCAGGCGCTTGCGTTCCTCCTGATTCTCGATCTTGCGCGAGATGCCGCTCTGATCCGAGTTCGGCAACAGGACGAGATAGCGTCCGGGCAACACGATGTTGGTCGTGATGCGCGGACCTTTCGTGCCGATCGGGCCTTTCGTGACTTGCACGATGATGTCGCTCCCGGGCGGGTAGATGCGCGGGATGTCTTTCTGCGTGATCTTCGGGCGGTCGCGGCGCTTGCTGCCTTCGCGCTCGACGATCTCCACGCCGCTGTCGAATTGATTCGGCACGATGTCCCAGTAGTGAAGAAACGCATTCTTCTCGAAGCCGATGTCCACGAACGCGGCTTTCAAACCGTCTTCGAGGTTGCGGACCTTGCCTTTGTAGATGCTGCCGACGAGGCGCTCCTCGGTCGTGCGTTCGATGTTGAACTCTTCGAGGCGTCCGTCTTCGAGCACGCCGACGCGCGTTTCGAGCGTCTCGGCGTTGATGATGACTTCCTTGCAGAGTTTCTTTTCCTTGCGGATGAGCCGCTGGACCCTTTTCACGATGGTCGTGGCCACGTTGCGGATGGCTTCGACGATGTTTTTCGGTTTCTGCGTGATGGCCACGGGTTCAAAGGATTTGTCCTCCGAAACTTCCGCCGGCGTTTGCAGGTCCGGTTCGCGGAATTCGCCCTTGGCTTCCGCCGGAGCGGCGGCTTCGTCGCGCGGCGCGCCTTCGGGAGGCAGACCGGCGGCGACGTTTTCCGCTCTCTCGATTTCGTTGAGATGGCGCCGTTCGAAGACGCGCTCGGGGCCGCCGGAGGTTTCACCGACGGCTTCGGCGCGCGCCTGCGTGGCGTCGCGGTCGGGTTTTTGCGGTCCGCCTTGACCGAGCCCGCCGCTCGGACGGAATCTCATGCCGCGCCGGCGGCGACCAAAGTTTCTATCGCTCATATCAGTATCCTTTTCGATTGAGGTGAACGTTTTGTAATATGCCCATGGCGATCAACGAGCCGAGCACTGAAGACCCGCCATAACTTAACAGCGGCAGTGGTATGCCCGTCACAGGCATCAATCGGATGTTCATTCCGATGTTGATGAATATGTGGCTGAACAGGAGGGTGACCACTCCGGCCGCCAACACTTTGCCCAGGCGGTCGCGCGCCTGACCGGCGATCCTCAATCCAGTGAAGAGGAGCACCGCGTAGAGCGCGACCACAGTCGCGCTGCCGACAAAACCTTTTTCCTCCGCGATGACGGAGAAGATAAAATCCGTATGCGCCGCGCCACGCGGCAAAAAGCCGAGCGCGATCTGCTCGCTTTGCCGCCAGCCTTTGCCCAGGAGACCGCCGGAGCCGACGGAGATCAACGCCTGATGGCTTTGCAGGGAATCGTCTTGCTGTTTTTTCCGCAAGCGCTTCAAATCCTCGGAGGTGGCGTTGGGTTGAGCGAAATCCGTGTAGTCGCGACCGAAATAAACCAGCAGCCGGTCGCGTTGATAGGATTGCAGCGGAATGCGGAACTTGCCGTGGGTCACGAACAGCACGTCCGCCAGAAAAATGGCGCCGATGATTCCGCCCACACTCAGTAGTCGCCACAGAAACCGGCGCGGGGTGCCCGCGACGACCATCATCGCGAAGCCGGTGGGGAGGAATACCAGTGCGGAACCCAGATCAGGCTCTTTCATGATCAGCAGGAACGGCAGCACCATCAGGCCGATGGCTTTCCAGAAATTCACCGGCGATCGCAATTCATCGGAGGGCCGGCTCAGGAAACCGGCTTGCGCAAAAATGAAGGCGAGCTTTGCGAACTCGGACGGTTGCAGGCTGAAGAACCCGAGATCGAACCACCGGCGCGCGCCGGAGCGCCACGTCCCGAAGACCAGCACGGCGGCGAGGAGCAGGATCATCGTCCAATACGCCACGAACGCCCAGCGGGTCAATGTGTGGTAATCCACGAGGCACACCGCCGACGCCACGCCGACGCCGATGCCGTACCAGATGAGTTGCCGGACCCAGGTTCGCTCGAACCACGCGCCGCTGGCGACCGGCGTGCCCGCCATCGTCGCGCTGTAAACGAACGCCGCGCCGATGAGCATCAAGCCGGCAATCGCCACCAACTGGAGTTTGTCCAGCGCGGCGCGATTTTCGTTGAGGTTGGCTTCGAACATTCAGTTGTTGCCCGCGACCGTGGCGTTGACGGGTTGACTGGTCGGCGCGATGAGTGCGCTGTAAACGTCCGCGGCGACCGGGCCGCAGGTCTTGCCGCCGGACGCGCCGTTCTCGACCATGACGACGACCGCGTGGCGGGGATTCTCGTACGGCGCAAAGGAGATGAACCAGGTGGTGTTCAGCGTCACGCCCTTCACCGATCGTTCCGCGGTGCCGGTCTTGCCGCAAATCTTCAGGCCCGGCACGTTCACGTAGCGGTGGCCCGTGCCTTCCGGGTCTTCCGTCTCGGCCAGCATCGCGTCGCGGACGATCTGAAGATACTTCGGTTGGATTCCAAGCTGGTCGCGCACGACGCCCTTCGGAAAGATCGTCGGCGGGACGAGACCGGTCGGGTCTTGCGATTCGAGGCGATCCACCCGGCGCGGCTGTAAAACTTTTCCCCAGTTCGCGAGGGCCGCCGTCATCACGGCCATTTGCATCGGCGTCACATCCATCTGGCCCTGGCCGATGCAGACATTTGCCTTCTCGCCCGCGGGCCAGTGGCGAACCATTTCCGGTTTGGGGAAATGTCCGATGCTTTCGCCGAGGTGAAGCCGGTGGCCCAGTTCCACCACGCGCTCAAAGACATTAGAGCGCAGACCGATATTGATGAAATAAGTATTACACGAAACGACAAGCGCGCGGCGCAAATCGTAATCACCCGGCGGCGCCGTGTCGTGAATCATAGTCGAGCCGAGATAATAAATTCCCCGTGATGGATTGTGCGGGTTCGGTTGGACGCGAAACAGCTCGTTCGCTTTCAACCCGTTCTCGAGCGCGGCGAGGGCGACCATGGTTTTGAAAATGGAACCGGCCTGATATTGCTCGCCGGTGGCGCGGTTTTTATGCACACCGAGTTCTTCATCGTCCCATCGTTGCTTCTCCGCGGGCGTGAAACCGCGGGTGATCGCGTTCGGATCAATTGTGGGCGATGAGACGAGCGCGAGAACATCACCACTGTTCACATCCATCACCACCACGGCGCCGCGGGCGTTCGGGCCGACGCGGTTGCGCAGGGCGCGCTCGGCGGCCAGTTGGATGCGAAGGTCGAGCGTAAGCACGACGTTCTGGCCGGCCTCGGCGGGACTGGAAACGGTTTCGGACTGGCGATAGCCGAGGTTGTTGATGACCACGGTTTTTTCACCGGCGGCACCGCGCAGTTCGGAGTCATATTTTTTTTCAATGCCGGTCATGCCGCTGAAATCCGGCAGGCGATAGGAGTAATACGCCTGCTCGTTCGTGACCGAATCGCCCTCATTCTTGCGCACGACGTAGCCGAGCACGTGCGCGGTCGCATTGCTGAACGGGTAAACGCGGGCCGTCTGGATTTCCAACTCGGCGGCGATGCTGCCGGAAGCCGACTCCTCGAAGCGCGCAATCTGCGTGCGGTTGACCGCCCGCAGGACCGGGTACGGCATGGCGGTTTGGGTCGCGAAATGTTTTTTGAACCGGTCGCGATCCAGGGGGAGCGGGGTGTTGAGTTGCGCGCCGAGATGTTGCAGCGCCTGATTGACGACGTTGCAGCGCGCCTCCCATTTCAACGCGACTTCCTGCGTGGCGTTGAGTTTTGGGAAGGTGGTTTTCACAGCGTCGAAACCGAGCCAGTTTTTCCAGAACGGGAGTGAATTGGTCACCGTGACTTTGGGGCGGAGGCGCTTGAATTCCTTCTGGAACGCGCGACTGAAGTCCTCGAGGAAAAGACTGATGTTGTAGGTCGCCCGGGTGTCGGCGAGGACCAGGCCGTTGCGGTCGAGAATTTTTCCACGCACGGCGGGCAGGCGGACGGTGCGGAAGGATTGGGTTTCGAGACTGGAGCGGAAGTCCCGTGTGTTGACGATCTGCACCCACCACAACCCGGCGAGCAGGACGATCAGTCCGAGCGAAATCGCCGCGGCCAGCATGCGGAGTTGCGTGTCGTTCTTTTTCAGTTGGTCGAAAAAGATCATGTCAATTTCGTCCGCGCCGGATTTCGCGGTCGGGGCGGAAGCTGGATTCGGTGACGCGACTGGGGCCGAAGGCGCGTTCGCACCAGTCGAAAACAAAGAAGAGGATCGGTGTGGAGATGGCGCCGCCTGCCGACATCACGAACCATTGCCAGAGCGAACCCCAGCCGAGCAGGAGTTGATGGCCGCCGGTAAGCAGCAGCAACACTGAGAGCAACGGCGCGACAGCGCTGGCCGCGAGGCCGAGGAAAAATTGTGCGTAAGCCTGGTCGCGCAGAATCAGTTCGCGCCGGATGAAGATCAAAAAGCCGACCGTGAACAGCGGAAGGATGCTGATCCCGAGCGGATTCGCGGACAGCGAATCAAAAAATAATCCGCCGCACACTGCGAGAGCGATCACGCCCGGGAGGTTGACGCTCAGGCTCGCGAAGACCATCAGCGCCGGCAGCAAGTCCACCTGCGCTTTCAGCCAGCGCGAGGTGCCGGGGAACGCCGCTTCCCAGAACACCGCGAGGAACGCAGCGAAGAGAATGAGAATGAGGCGCAGCTTGTTCATGGGATCATGACGAACACTTCGTCGAGGCCGGCGAGGTTGGCGTTGAGTTTCACGCGGGCTTCGGTGTAGAGGCCGAATTGCGCCGGGCGGACATCCACGATTTTTCCGATGGGAATCCCATTCGTGAAAATGCCGCCCATGCCGCTGGTCTCGACGTTCTGCCCGGCTTTGAGATTGGCGCCGCGTTCGAGATGGGTGAATTCGACGAGCGACGAGTCGAACGGCCCGCCGGCGGCGACGATGCCGTCGTCGCGGGTTTCCCTGACGCGCGCGGAAACTTTGCAATTGGGATCGCCGACGAGAACGACTTGTGCGCGCGTGAGGCTGACGGATTGCACGCGCCCGACAAGACCTTCGGCTGTGAGCACGGGCATGTTCTCACGCACGCCGTCACGGCTGCCGGCATCAATCTGCACGGTGCGCCACCAGTTCGCGGGATCGCGAAGCACGACGCGCGCGAGCTTGAGCTTCCACGGCGCGCGGCGTTGCCAGTTCACGAGCGCGCGGAGACGTTCGTTCTCCTTCGCGAGATCGGCGTGCTGGAGCTCTTGGGCGCGGAGCATCTGGTTTTCGCGGCGGAGGGCTTCGTTCTGACGTTCAAGTTCGCCGCGGGGTGTCAGAGTGTCGGCGGTTTTGCCGGCGGCTTGTTGGGAAGCGGAAGCGAGTCCGAACAGCGGGAGAAAAAGGCTGCCGACGGCGAGCTTGAGGCGCGCCGCCGTGCGGGCGGGGAGGTTCAAGACCACCAGCACGAGCAGGGCAACCAGACCCAAAGCGATGTAATGCGATTTCTTCAACGTCGCCGCATTTCACGCGGCCACAAGGGCCGCGATGGGGCGAACGTACCGGGGCGGGAATTATTTATTCGCGACGCGTTTCAGGAATTGTAATTCCTGCAACACGCGTCCCGTGCCTTCGGCGACCGCGCTGAGCGGGTCGTCGGCGATATGGACCGGCAGGCCGGTTTCCTCGGCCACCAACCGGTCAATGCCGCGCAACAACGCGCCGCCGCCAGCCATCACAATGCCACGATCCACGAGATCGGCGGAGAGTTCGGGCGGACAACGTTCCAACGTCAGCCGGACGGATTCGAGAATGCTCGAAAGCGGTTCCTGGAGGGCCTCACGAATTTCCTCCGAGCGGATGGGCTGCGTTTTCGGCAGTCCCGTCCCCAGATCGCGGCCCTTCACTTCCATGGTTAATTCCTGCTCCTGCGGAAAAGCGGACCCGACCCGGATCTTGATTTCTTCCGCGGTGCGTTCACCGATCATTAAGTTGTAGGCCCGTTTCATGTGCGCCACGATCGTTTCATCGAATTCGTCCCCGCCTACCCTCAGGCTGCGGCTGAAGACGATTCCCGCGAGCGAGATGATTGCGATTTCGCAAGTCCCGCCGCCGATGTCCACGATCATGTTGCCCGCCGGTTCATGCACGGGCAACCCGACGCCAATGGCGGAAGCCATCGGCTGTTCAATCAGGTAAACTTCCCGGGCTCCGGCGTGGGTGGCAGAGTCTTTGACGGCGCGTTTCTCCACTTCGGTGATGCCCGAAGGCACCGCGACGACGACGCGCGGTGCGATTAGTTTTCGATGATGGACCTTTTGGATGAAGTGGCGGAGCATGGCCTCGGTGATTTCAAAGTCAGCGATCACGCCATCTTTCATCGGGCGGATGGCCACGATGTTGCCGGGACAACGGCCCAGCATGCGTTTCGCTTCTTCACCGACGGCCAGCACGTTGGTCGTGCCCGCTTGGATGGCGACGACGGAAGGTTCCCGGAGAACGATCCCTCGATCGCGGACATAGACCAATGAATTGGCTGTCCCGAGGTCAATCCCGATGTCGTTGGAGAACAGGCTTTTGACTTGCGCAAACATGAATAATGCCTAACGCGAGCAAGTAAAGAGTCAGCGCGGAGACAGGTCAAGAATATTAACCCCGCCGCAAGAAATCAGCGGAACAGTTGCGGGGTGAAAGATTAACGGCTGGCGGCGGCGCTGGCAGGAGTGCGGACGGCGCTGGCGTCGGTCTTCACTTCGGTGTTGCCGCGGATGTTCTTGGTCGTGCCGTCATCGGAGCGGACGCGGGCGACGACGCGATAAATTCCCGCCGGCAGGGCGGCGTTGAATTCGGCGCGCGAGCCGACCATCAGCGCGCCACCGTCGGTTTTTTCCACGCGCCATTCCAGAACGGGCAGTGCGCTGCCGGTGTCGGAGAGCAGCGCGAGGCGGATGGGAAATTGTCCGGGGCGGTTCGGCGTGCCGATGTGGGTGAGATCAAATTCGAGGGCGCGCGCGAGGTCGCGGGCGCTGGCGGTCGGGACCGGTTCGGCTTTCGGTGCGGGCGCGGCGGTGATGGCGGGCGCAGGCGGCGGCGGCAATTTGATTTCCACGAGATTGGTGACGGGGCGCGTGACGAAATTGGTCGTCGCGACCACGACGGTTTCCCAGTTGGTGACGGTGACGGTCTGGTGATTGGTCGAGAAGGCGCGGACAAGGTTGGTGTGGTACTCGGTGACGAAATTGGTCCGGGTGTCCTGGGCGAAAAGGGTGTTGGTGAATTCGACGACGTTGGTGATGGGTTGGTTTACCCAGTTGGTGCGGATGAGGATGACGTTTTCCCAATTGGTGAGGGCGAGGGTTTTCACGTTCGTGCGCCAGGCGATGATGACGTTGGTCTGGTACTTGTCCGCGGTGAGGAGGTTGGTGCGGAACTGGGTCACGAGGTTCGTCCGGAAAAGATCAATGACGTTGGTGAGGTCGCGGCGCACCCAATTGGTGCGGTATTCGTCCGTGAAAATGTTGTTGGGGATGGTGACTTCGATGACGTTGGTGAGGTAGCGCGGCGTCGAGTTGGTCGTGCTGGTGGTGACGACGAGCGGGCGGGCGGGGGTTTCCGCCGCCGGGGCGCGAGTGACGAGTTGCGGCGCGACGAGCGACAGCGCAAGAGCGAGGAGCGAATATTGTTTCACAAGGATGTGCATTTTATAGACACGATACGGATGTGAATGAAGGCAGTTTTGGTGCCAGCGAGTGGAATCGAACCACTGACCTCGGGCTTATGAGTCCCACGCTCTAACCATCTGAGCTACGCTGGCGTCCAAAGCGCGGTTATTTTCGCGGACAAAACGCCGGTGTCAAACGCAATAGGGCGGGAGCGGCCCTTCAGTAATTCTTTGACCAGTACAGAAGCTTGCCGTCCGGTCCGAAAGTGAGACGCAGGACGCGGTCTGGGTGGCCCGTTCCCGTGGTGGTCCCGAGGCCGACGGCGCTGTGGCTGCCGTAGAATCCCGTGCCGATGCTGAACGAACCGCCGCCCGAGCGGCGGGAAATCCATTCGGCTACGGTCTTGCCGTCGGAGGTCTTGGCTTGTTTGTCGGGCGGCCCCAGTTCGGTGACCGCCTGATCGAAGGTGTAACTGCCGACGCGGCTGTTCCAATCCACTTTCGGCGTGGACTTGCAGCCTGCGAGAAGGAGCGTCAATAACGCGAGCACTCCGCAAAGGGTGCGCGCGAAGGGGAATTCAAAGCGCGTTTTCATGGTCGAAGTCTAATCGAAAAGGCCGCGCAACGCCAGCGGTCAGCGTGATGATAAAACGCTGACCGCCGGAGGCGTTGCGAAAGAGCCGGAAGTTCAGGCCGCTTCTTCGGTTTCGAGGAAGCCCTGCAAATGCCGGACGCGGGTGGGATGCCGCAGTTTGCGCAGCGCCTTCGCCTCGATCTGGCGGATGCGTTCGCGCGTGACGTTGTACATCTTGCCGATCTCTTCGAGCGTGCGTTCGTAGCCGTCAGCGAGGCCGAAGCGCATTTCGAGAATCTTGCGTTCGCGCTCGGTCAACGTGGTGAGTACGTCGCCGAGTTTTTCCTTGAGCAAACTGTAGCTCGTCACGTCGGAAGGGTTCTCCGCGGATTTGTCCTCGATGAAATCGCCGACGCTCACGTCACCGTCGTCACCGACGGGCGCGTGGAGCGAGACGGGTTGCTGCGCCATCTTGAGGAGGGCGTTGATGCGCGAGACGGGCATGTGCATCTCGTCGGCGAGTTCCTCGGGCGTGGGTTCACGGCCGAGTTCCTGCGTGAGCTGCTTCTGCGCGCGCCAAAGCTTGTTCATGATCTCGATCATGTGGACCGGGATGCGGATGGTGCGCGCCTGGTCCGCGATCGAGCGCGTGATGGCCTGGCGGATCCACCAGATGGCGTAGGTGGAAAATTTGTAGCCGCGGCGATACTCGAATTTCTCGACGCCCTTCATGAGGCCGATGTTGCCTTCCTGAATCAAGTCGAGGAACGACTGGCCGCGGTTGGTGTATTTCTTGGCGACGGAGACGACGAGGCGCAGATTGGCCTCGGCCATGTGGGTCTTGGCTTGATGCGCGCGGTCGGCGGCGGCCTTCAACTCGGCGAAGGACCGGAAAAAGCCGTCGCGTTCCATCCGCACAAATTGTTCGAGCGTGCGGATCTTCGCGCGTTCGGAATCAATCGTGGCCCGCCGCTCGGCCGAGGTGCGCAGATGCTCCATCTCATCCACGATGCGGCGGCTCGACTTGAATTTCTCGTGGACGTTGCCAGCCACGACGATCATTTCCTCGACGACTTTTTGCTTGAAGGCGAAACGCGGGAACATCTCCTGCAACTTCGCGCTCAGCTTGCCGATTTCGCGCTGAATCTTCACCTTACGGCCCTTTTGCAGGGCCTTTTGCCAGGCGATATATTTCAAATCCACCTTCTGGTCGCGCGTGCGGATCATCTTGATGAGCCGCCGCAGGTCGCGGAGGTGTCCGTCGCGATTGGCGATCTTCTTGTCCACGACCACGCGGTCGAAGCGTTCCTTCGGCGGTTCGGACAAAAGTTTTTCGGCGATGGCGATATGTTCCTTCGCCGCGAAGCCAAGGCTGTAAACGATGCGCTTCATGTCCACCTCGGCGTCTTCGATCTTTTTGCAAATCTCGACCTCCTGTTCGCGGGTGAGCAGCGGGACTTTGCCCATCTGGTTCATGTACATCCGGACCGGGTCGTCCAGAATTTCAAGGCGCGAGTCGTCTTCTTCTTCGGGCTCCGCCGGCTTCGCGCGTTCGGCTTCCGCTTGATCCACGATCTCGACGTCCAGATTGCGAAGCTTGGTGAACAACTGATCCAGGTCGTCGGGGTTCAGGCCGTCGGGCAGGATGTCGTTGATGTCGTCGTAGGTGACGTAGCCGTTTCCCTGCGCGAGGTGCAGCAGGGTCTTGACAGTTTCGGTCAGATCAATGCCCGAAGCGCTGGGGTTGACAATCACGCCGGCGTGAATGGCGGGCGTCGCGCCTTTGACATCGGGCTTGCCCTCGATCTTGGCGTGACCGTTGGATTTGCCATTCGCTTTGGCGTGCGTGTCCGGAGCGGGCGCCGCCTTGAGTTTGGCGCTGGTCAGGACAAAGCGTCGGCGCAGCACCGGCGGTTTGGCGGTCTTGGTTCCCTTCCGCAATTTCGGCTCCGAGCGCGAAGACTTGATGCCTTTTCGATTCAACATAGTTATTCAGACCTTGCTATCTACAGTCAGGTTCAGAAATCGTATTCTCTATTCGGCCACTGTTAGCCCAACTTGCGGACGAACAACCCTTTGCACGACGTTTAAACCATGCAACTTCAGGAGACCGTGAACACCAGAAGACTGACGCGCGGTCATCTTAGCCCCTTCACGCGGGAACTCAATGAATAATTACAGAATCTGCGACAAAGCGCGTTCTCCTGATCGCAATGGCTGGCGGAACAACGTTTTCTACTCCCGGCTGCCGGCTGCGCAATCAGCTTGTTATCAATGCCCTGCAATGGTTTGTCAGCCGCCCGCGCGCCCGCGTCGCCCAGTCGCAAGCTTCATCGCGACTTCGCGGGTTTGAAGTAAAGCGCCGCGATTTTCCGCGCAATTCCAGTGGCCACCATCTCGTCGGTGTTGGTGAGAATGATTACCGCGAGTTGATCGTCGGGAAAGCGCTGGAGACTTGCGTTGAACCCGGAGGTCGAGCCGCCGTGGCCGACGATGCGATGGCCGTCCACCGTTTCCAGAAACCAGCCGTAGCCGTACTGCGTCGGCTTGCCGCCGTTCAAGATGTGCGGCGACCAGGCCGCCTTCTTCGTCGTTTCGCTGAGAATCCGCTCCGTGTCCAGCGCCGCGTTCCATTTTGCCAGGTCGCCGATCGTGGAGGCGATTGCTCCCGCCGAAAAAACATCCGTGAGGTCGTAATCGCGATTGATGTGGAGGCGATTGGTTTGCTCGTAGCCGGAGACGCGATTCGTGATGAGGCTCCCCGGCTTGCGGTCGGTGGTCGAATTCATCGCAAGCGGTTCGAGAATTCTCTCGCGCAGAAATGACCAGTAACTTTTCCAGCCGCCGTTCTCCACGATGTAACCCAGCAAACTGAACCCGCTGTTGGAATATTTCCATGCCTCGCCCGGCGCGAACTCCAGCGGCTGCGCGCCGAGTTTTCGGAGGAACTCCGCCTGCGTCAACCGGCGGGTCAACTCAAACCCGTCCAGTCCCGTGTAACTTTTGATGCCAGAAGTGTGCGAGAGCAGATGGCGAATGGTCACATTTGACCACGCGGCGGGAGTATTTGCGAGGTGTTTGGAAATCTTGTCCTCGACCGAAAGCTTGCCCTCCTGTTGCAAAAGTAAAATGCACGCGGCTGTGAACTGCTTGGTAATCGAACCGATTTCAAAAACCGAATTCGCCGTCATCGCGACGTTCAACTCCAGATTGGCCAACCCGTACGTCGCCATCTTCACATCGCGTCCGTCCTGCACGATCTTCACCACCACACCAGGAATCCGGCGCTTCGCCATTTCGCCGTGGATGAGATCGTCCACCGCATCGGCCCGGCAGAAGTGGCAGACCGAAATCAAAGCCGCGATGAGATAGAACGGGTTGCGCATGGGCGTTTTCGTACCGCGTCCGCCGGTACAATGCAAGCCGCCGCGTCAGTTCACTCGCGCGACCTGGAATCAATGACGATCGTCACCGGGCCGTCGTTGACCAGACTCACGTCCATGTGCGCACCGAACTCGCCCGTCTGGATCGGCTGTCCCAAATCCCGCGCCACGTGTTCGCGGAATTCCTCGTACATTGGCACGGCGATTTCCGGTCGCGCGGAGCGGATGAACGACGGACGATTTCCCTTCTTCGTGCTGGCGAAAAGCGTGAACTGGCTGACGAGCAAAATGTCGCCGCCGATTTCCAGCACGGAAAGATTCATCTGGCCGGCGTCGTCGTTGAAGATGCGGAGGCGGACGATTTTTCGGCTCAACCACTCGACGTCTTCAGTCGTGTCCGCGTCCTCGACGGCGAGCAGAACGAGGAGTCCTTTTAGAATCGAGCCGGTGACGCGTCGGCCGACAGTGACGCTCGCTTGGGAAACCCGTTGAATGACCGCGCGCATGACCGCGCGCTCAGTGCGACTTCGGCAGACAACCGAGCTTCGCGAACGCCAGGGTGTAGGCCGCCAGGCCCGCGAGGAGAAACCAGAGACTACCCTTCATCGCCAGCAAGATGCCCCAACTGAGCACACCGGCGATCAACAAATACACCGCCACGGAAGCGTAAAATTTCATGCCTTCATGTTAGTGAAACCATTCCGCAGCGCAAGCCGGCAACTTGACCTGGTTCAAACCCGGGTGCGATTAAAGGCGGGTGAGGGTGAGAGGGTGCTGGCGGTATTTTTGGACTGCGGTGGCAAGTCGGACGCGACACCGCTTTCGAGCGCACGGGGCGGGTGGCTCATTGCCATCGCCGTCGTCGGGGCCAAAGCGGTGGCGCGTCCGACTTGCCACCGCAGTCCATAATGCCCTCACCCGTTTTTAATCACACCCTTCAAACCCAGTGCCGCTCCTGCCGTTTCGCGCGCAATCGCGGCCTGTGTTCGCGAACGGTTTCCGCCGACGGCAGAAACTCCCGCAGGAAAGCCGGTTTGTCGTTGCGTCCGCCCCGCTGATAATCCCGCCACATCGCTTCCGCCACGAGGCACGGCTCGCGTTTCAACTCGCGCGTCAGGAATTCAAACAACCATTCCATCAGCCGCCCCAGCGCAATCCCGTCGCCGCGCCCCGCCCGCGCGTGCAACCACTCGCTCCAGCGAAAGAAGTTGGCGAAGGGCGACGCGTTCGGAGTCCCGCCTTCAGGCGGTTCGGGTGAATTGTCTCCGGCCCGACCGCCTGTAGGCGGAACTCCAAGTGCACCCCAAATCATCGGCGCGGTCTCGACGAAATTCCCACTGTTGCTGACCAGATCCCAATGGCGCGCGAAACGTCGCAACTTTTGCATCGTCGCAAAATCAATCAACTTCGTGCGCAGGATTTCGTACGGCGGGTGGGCGTTGTAAACCATCTCCCATTCCGCGTCGTGCCGCACGATCGGCGTCCCACGCAATCGTTTCAAACTGCCGACCTGGATCTCCTGCGGGTGGAGCGCCACCAGCCGGTCGAAGCCCGCCGCAAAACTTTCCACGCTTTCGCCCGGCAGGCCAACGATGAGATCGGCGTGAATGTGAACACCCGTTTCATTCCTCAGGAAACGAAAATTCTCTTCCAGCCGCGTATTATTCTGCCGCCGTGAAATCAACCCGCCCACCGTTTCGTTGAACGTCTGCACGCCGACTTCAAATTGCAGCGTGCCCGGCGGGAACTTGGCGATGACCTCACGCAACTCCGCCGGCAACCGGTCGGGGATCATCTCGAAGTGATAAAGATTTCCCTCACGATGCCGCGCGCGAAGAAATTCCAGGACCGTTTTGCTCGTCGCGATGTTGAGGTTGAACGTGCGGTCCACGAACTTGAACTGCCGCACCCCGCGATCCAGCAGCTTCTGCATTTCGCCGAGAAACTTGTCCAATGCCACCGCCCGCACCGGGATGTCCAGCGACGACAAACAAAACTCGCACGTGAACGGGCACCCGCGCGATGCCTCCACGTAGATCACGCGATGGGCTACGTCACCTTCGTCATAGAGGTCGTATGGAAGCACCAACTGCGAGAATTCCGGCACCGATGCGGAAATGATTTTTGGCAATTGGTGGGGCGAGCGTCCTCGCGAGCCTTCGTTCAACAACGCGTCGCACACCTCCGCAAATTTCAAATCCGCCTCGCCCGTGATGACGTGGTCCGCCAGCCGCACGATTTCCAGTTGCTCGGTTTCGTAACTCACCTCCGGCCCGCCGAGGATCACAGTCACGTCCGGCCGCACCCGCTTGATCGTCGCGACCACTTCCGTCGCCGGCGCGACGTTCCAGATGTAAACCCCCAGCCCGATGACCTTCGGATTCTGCGCCAGTAAAACCTCCGCGATGTCCGTCGGCCGCTGGTTGATGTCGAACTCCATGATGCGCGCCCGTTCGCGCAATGGCCCGAGGTTGGCGAACAAATAGCGCAACCCGAACGCGGCGTGGATGTACTTCGCGTTGAGCGTGGTCAAAACAATGTCCGGCATCTTGGGCAGGCTACGCTTTGCCCCCGTTGAGGAAAAGCATCGAAACTCGCCGGTTCAGCCTTAGCTTCGAAGAGGCCCTTGCCGGCCGCATTGGCGGACTTTGCAAAGTCCGCCAAACTTCCGCCCGCGCGGGTCGTTCGAGATGAAACGGCGGACTTTGCAAAGTCCGCCCAAGTTTGCCCGGCATTCACCGGCACGAGGTTTTCTTTCCCTCTCCGCCGCTTCCCGGCAGACTGAAACCCGATGACCAAAGCCGTTCGCATCGTGATCGTGATCGGGATAATCGTCGCCGTGATCGGGGCGCTGATCATCCGCGGCCAGCGATCGCGGGCGCGCAGCGCACTGGCGGCTTACAAGGCCGCGCTGCGCGCGAAGGGCGAAAAACTTACCGTCGAAGAACTCGGTTACCCACGCCCGCCGGAATCATCCACCAATCTCAACCTGTTGCTCGCCGGCGTGGATCAGATCGCGTCGGTAAAGTTCGAGCCGGGCTCGCTGGAGTTGATGCGCTTCGTCGGCGCGGGTCGCGCGGAGGTGACCTGGGCGGAGCCGGAGTTACGCGCCGTCTGGTCGTGGGGCGCGAAAACCAACGCGGCCACGTGGGAAATTTTCTCCTCGCAGTTCGCAACCAACGCCGAAGCCTTGCAAGACATCCGTGATGCCGTGCAAGTTCCGCCGCGATACTTTTACAACGATCCGACGAATTTCCCCAGGCAGATGAAAGCTCCGTTCGTGCAAATGCGCAAAGCCGCTCAATGGCTTGCAGGCGATGCGGTCGCTGCGCTGCACGCCGGCCATCTGGACCGCGCGTGCACGGACGTTCACGCGCTCACCCAACTTTCCCAATTCAATCGCGAAGACCTCACGCTCGTTTGCCAGATGATTCGCACCGCGATTGTCGGCTCCGGACTGGCGGTGACGTGGGAAGCGTTGCAGGCGCGAGGTTGGAGCGAGGAGAATCTCGCGGCGCAGCAGAAGGATTGGGAAACGGTGGACGTGGCGGACGCGTTCGAGCGGGGAATGATTGGCGAGCGCGCGTGGGGCGAGGCGACGATCACTCACATGCGCGCGCTCGGCGCGCGCGAACGCGCAGATTTCTTCAGGTTCGGCGGCTACCCCGGCGGTAACCCACCGTCGAGGCGCTCGGCAGAAGATTTCTTCTCACAATTCGTCCTGATGCCGCTTTGGGCCGCGAATTCCGAAGCCGACGAAATGTTCTTCCTCCAGTTCCACCAAAAATCTCTCGACGCCTTCCGCCTGCTCCGAACCGGCACACCGATGGTTGAGATCAACCGGCAACTCAAAACCAACGTGGACGAGTTGGTGTCCGTCATCGACAAGCCGCTGACTCGTTATCGCTATCTCTTCAGCGCCATTGCCATTCCGAACTTCACGCGGGCCGGACAAACATGCATCCGCCACGAAACGCAACGTCGGCTGACGATCACCGTCATCGCGCTGGAACGTTTCCGCCTGAGCAACGGAAAACTTCCGAAGGAACTCGACGCGCTCGTGCCGCAGTTTCTTTCCGCCGTGCAGATTGATCCGATGAGCGCGAAACCACTTTGCTATCGCACCAACGCGGACGGCAGCTTCACGCTCTACTCCGTCGGCGAAGACGGGCGCGATGACGGCGGCGATCCCAATGCGAGCAACGTCACGAACAAGTTCGGTCTGTGGGAAGGCAAGGACGCTGTGTGGCCGGCGCCGGTGAAGTGAATCAGCGTTCCGGCTTTTGGATTTGCTCCAACGAAATCGGCGGAAGATAAATTCCAAGTTCCTTCCGCTTCCACCACGCGCCCATCGCGCGTTTCTCTGCGCAGTTCGTGAACCGATAATCGTAGAGCACGGCACGGATGTATCGCGGCGGTTTTTCGGGGAACGGATTTTTCTCCAGCAACGCGAGCACTTCGGGCGAGCCTTGCAACAGGCGCACGCAGAATTCGCCGAACCACGGATTGTGTCGCACGTCGCCGAGCGCGGCGAACCACATCTGCCAGTCGAGTCGCGGTTGGTGCGGCGCGACGAATGCCGGGCGCCGGCTCACGTCGCCGGCTTTGTATTTGAATTCGTACGGCTGCCAGTTCACGCCGTCGTTGCTGCCCTCGACGATGATCTCCGGTCGCGAAGTCGTCATCACGCGAAACAAGCCGTAACTGTTGAACGTGCGCAGCGGAGCGCAGTAATCGTGCAACGCCATGACCGGTTCGAGAACTCGCCACCGCGCGCCGATGGTGAACAAAAATTCTCCCGCAGTGAGGCAAAGCACGAAGCCGGTGAGCGGTGCGAGGACCCAGCGCGGCCAGCGAAAGGCGTGTTGTGTTTTGCGTGCCTGCTCGCGATTCATCGGAGTTGCGTCAAGAGCCGGGGAACGTCGCAGCCGGTCGGGAAGAAGTTCTCGCAACGTGAAGTCATCGAGCAACGTCACGCAGAGCAGCAGGGTGAGGCAGTTGAAGAACGTGTAGTTACCGGTGAGCAGGATCAGAATTTGCAACGCCACTGTCGCTCCGCACCCAAACAGTCGGAGTCGCCGCGGGGCGAAGAAGAGAAATGGCACCGCCAGTTCGATGACGAACATCACAACGCAGGAGAATTTTTGAAACCAGAACGGAAGTTGATGTGCGTGCCAGCCGATCCACGTCGGCAACGGCTGCGATTCGTAATGGAAGGTCAGCGCCGAGAGGTCGCGCCAGGTCGCGTCGCCGCTCAACAGTTTCACGATGCCGGACTCAAACATCAGTTGGAACAGCAGCCAGCGAAGCAACCAAAGCACGAGCCGCGACGGCGGCGGCTCGCGGCTGACACTTCGCACGGGCCACAGTTGCAGCGGCGCGAAGAAGATCGCAAGGAAGCCGGTTTCGAGGAGCAAGATGTCCCATTGGAATCCCAGGAACTCGCGGCAGACCGACGACAGCGAAAGATAAATCAGCCACAGGAGAAACAAGCACGGCGCGGGCGCGATGCCCACGATCACCAGTATCGCCAGCACTGTTCCCGCGGCGCACTGTATCCGCAGCGCGGAATCACTCGCGCCAAACCAGCAAAGCGTCGGCAACATCCGGTGGCGATCCGCGCCGATGCCGTGGGTGTCGAAAAAATTTCCCGCGTTGGAAATGAATTGTTCCGCCGGCAGGATGCCGTTGCGCCCGATCAACCCAAAGATTTGCGACCAGAGCGAGAGGAACGCGATGAGATAGACCACACCCAACCCGCGCAGAAAAATCCCCCGGACGAGAAAATGACGCGGCTGTTCAACATGCCGGCCCCAACCGATGCGCGTGAGCCACGAGAACAGCGGACGATGCCCGGCGACAAAGCGATAGGCGGCCTCGGCGGACTTTGCAAAGTCCGCCGAGGCTTGATACCAACGCAGCCAGGGTTGGGCGCCCGGTGGGTGCGCCAGCAACCGGAACACCGCTTCCGCGCCGCCGTAAACCGCGCCGTCGGTTTCGATGAGTTGAACGGCGCGCTCGAACTGCGCGCGGGGAATTTCAGGAAAGCGATCGCCGACGGAGGTGTCCTGAAATGGAAGGAAATCAACCCGGGTGCCCGCGGATTGTCGCCAGCGGGAAATCCATAGCCCGCAAAAATCACACTCGCCGTCGAAAATCAAAAGCGGCTTCGGCGGCGGCGCGGCCACATGCATTACGCGATTCATGGCGCGGGGAGATTACGAGGGGAAACATCCAACATCCAATATCGAACATCCAATATCCAAAAATATGCGCCGGCTGCGGCGCTGGGTGTTCGATGGTGAATGTTGGGCGCTGGGTTTTGGATGCTCGATTCCGCGTTCGTCTCCTACTGCCCCTCCGGCACGAGCACGACGCGGAAACCATAATTCTCTTTTTTGTCGTCCGGGCCGTTGCTGAACCATTTGAATTCGAGGCGCAGTTGCGGCTCGTACGAAGTGTTCCATGCGCCGCCGCGAAGCACGCGGTATTGCTTGTCCTGTGGATCCAGACAGAACTCCCAAAGATTCCCGCGCACATCGCAAAGGCCGAGGCTGTTTTCGCCGAGACTGCCGACCGCCGCCGTGCCCGATTTCGATCCGCGCTCGCTCGTCACCGCGTCCTTCAACTCCGCGCCGCCCACGAGCGATTCCCACTGCGCCTGCGTCGGAAGCGTGTAAGCATAACCCTCGGGCAGCAGCTCGTCCTTCTTCTCGGCCTCGTTGAGCTTCGCGCAAAAATCCTTCGCCTCGGTCCAGCTCACCGAGTCCACCGGGTTGCGGCCGCCGGCGAATTTGCCCGGGTTGCCGCCGGCAATCTTCTGATACTCTTCCTGCGTCACTTCAAATTTTCCCGCCCACATCGAAGGCGAAATCTTGACCATCAACATGCCGGTGCTGTTCGTGAAGTTCGCTTCCTTCATCAACTCTTTGATGTCGGGCTTCTCCGGTTCTTTTTTGTCCGTGGACTTGTCGGCGGCAGGTTTCGCGGCCTCGGCTTTCTTCGTGTCGTCAGTTTTTTTTGTTTCGACGTTCTGGTTCGTCGTGACTATCGGCTGCGCTTCCGCCGCGGTGATGGGGAGCAGCGTGGCGGTCAGCGCCAACGTGAGGGCCAATATCGTTTTCATGGGCGAAAGCAAAGGCTGATTCACTCCGTTGTCAAGCGCGCGGGCGATTTCATTTCACGCTGTAACCCGCCACGCGCCAGAAAAGATCCCGGCCGAGGATCAACGTGACCTTCTCGGTGGCTTCCTTTTTCCGCTCGAACGCGGCGGTGAACTGCACCACGACGTATTCGCCCTCGGGCGCGCCGGAAAGTTCCTTCGTGTATTCGGCGGACTTGAGCGTGCGCAGAGTCAGCTTGCCGAGCGGCCCGCGGATTGCGTTCAGGCCGGAAGTCCATTTCCGTTTGCCGACTTTTTTGCCGAACGCGGGGTCAAGTTTCTGCCAGCTCTCGGCGAACTTGCCGGCGTCCACCAACGCGAGCCATTCCTCGGCGGCAGCGCGGCCCGCTTGCTCGTGGGATTGTGGGGCGGCGCGCAGTCCGGGCGGCGTGGCGAACAGGAACACAACGAACGCCAGCGGCAACAGCAGCATTTTCATGGCGGAAATATTTAGCCGGTCGGGAACTGGAATGCAACGTTGTGAAATGGAGCGCTGATCTCCGAATCGGCGCGTTTCCAGTTCGTGTCGTAACGAGCCGATTCGGAGATCGGCGCTCCGTTGACGCTGCGCCGCGAAAGTCCTACCCTGTCACGAGCATTATGAGTGAACTGCAACATTCCCTGATCGAATTGATCCGCCGCACGTCCGCCGAAATCCCGGACGACGTCCATCAAGCCGTCCTCACGTCGCTGGAGAATGAGAAAAAGAATTCCCTCGCGGCAAACGCGATGAAGATCATTGACCAGAACATCGCGCTGGCGAAAAACAAATCGCAGCCCATCTGCCAGGACACGGGGAGCATCTTGTTTTACGTGGATTGCCCGGTTGGCTTTGACCAGATCGCATTCGAGGAGACGGCAAAGGAAGCCGTGACGCTCGCCACCAAGAAAGGTTTTCTCCGCCAGAACTCCGTGGATTCGCTCACCGGCAAAAACGACGGCACAAACGTCGGGCCGGGCGCGCCGGCGTTTCATTTTCATCAGCATCGCTCGCCGGACGTGAGCGTGCGGCTCGTGCTCAAGGGCGGTGGCTGCGAAAATGTCGGTGCGCAATACTCGTTGCCCGCCGAGAAGCTCAACGCGAACCGCGACCTCGATGGTTGCCGCAAGGTCATTCTCGACGCGGTGTTGCAGGCGCAGGGCAAAGGCTGCGGTCCGGGCATCCTCGGCGTGTGCATCGGCGGCGACCGCGCCACGGGCTACGAGCTGAGCAAGACGCAATTCCTGCGGCTGATTCCCGACCGCAATCCGAATCCCGAACTCGACGCGCTGGAGCAGGACATTTTGAAAACGGCGAATGAACTCGGCATCGGCCCGATGGGATTCGGCGGCAAGACGACGTTGCTGGGCGTGAAGATTTGCGCGGCGAACCGCCTGCCCGCGTCGTATTTCGTAAGCGTGAGCTACATGTGCTGGGCGTATCGGCGTCAGGGCGCGACACTCGATACGGAGGGGAAGATTGGAAAGTGGTTGTATTGAACCGCGCTGAATGAAGCCCACGCTTTACCTCGAAACAACCATCCCCAGTTTGCTGACAGGACGGGCTTCCCGCGACCACTTGATTGCCGGACACCAGGCGGCAACAAAGACGTGGTGGCGGCTGAGGCGGAATCGTTTTGAATTGTTCACGTCGCAGTTTGTTATGAACGAAGCTGCGCAAGGTGACACGAAAATGGCAGCCAAGCGCCTGCAACTCTTGCAGCCAGTCGAAAAATTGTCAGTGACACTCGAAGCCGATGAGTTGGCGCGACGAATACTGGAAAAGCATTTGCTTCCGCCAAAGGCGGCGGTGGATGCGTTTCACATCGCCACGGCGACGGTTCACGGGATGCACTTTTTACTGACTTGGAATTGCATCCACATCAACAACCGTGAGATTATTCCGGGGGTCGAGCGGCTGTGTTCGCAAGCGGGTTATCCTCTGCCTGTGATTTGCACGCCGCTCGAATTGATGGGAACATCTGATTTATGAAAGACTCAATCGTTGAAGAAATCCACCGTCACCGGGCGGCCTACGCCAAACGGTTCAACTACGATGTCCACGCCATCGGCGACGACATCCGTCGCTGCGAAGCCAAATCTGGCGGCGTGTTTGTCGCCTTGAACGCGCGGCGGAAACCAGCGGCGAAAAAGGCGCGCGCCAAGGCTTTGGCGGCGCCCAAGTGAAGATTTGCGCGGCGAACCGCCTGCCCGCGTCGTATTTCGTGAGCGTGAGCTACATGTGCTGGGCGTATCGGCGTCAGGGCGTGACGCTGGATGCGGCGGGGAAGATTGGGAAGTGGTTGTATTGAGGGAGCAAAATTGTTGTGAGCGAGTTAATCAGACTGACCTTTGACGAGCACGACAAACTCGGCTTAAGACCCTTTGGCCAAAAACTGGAGCGTTTTCTGATGGTTGAGCACGACTTCGTCGAAGGTGGACTCGTGGTTGCGTTGAATGCTCCTTTTGGCGCTGGCAAGACGACATTCCTGTCCATGTGGAAGTCCGATTTGGACAAGAGAAAGGAAGCTGATCCATCAATTCCAAAGGCGATCATCCTGAACGCATGGGAAAGCGATTATTGCGGCGACCCGCTTCTTTCTGTCGTCAATGCCTTAATCAAAACTGTGGGCGCGGATGAATCCGCAAAAGAGGCTGCGGGCCGACTTCGCGAAGCTGCCAAGGATGTCGGCTGGTTCGTTGTTGGTTTGGCGAACGATTTGGTTTCGCACTGGTCGGGACTTGATCCGGTCTCTGCGGGCGAGTTAGCTGAAGACAAGAAGAAGGCGCGGCAACCAAGAGTTCCAGACTTCGTCTCGCTCTATGAAGAGCGGACGAAAGCACTCCAAAAACTTAGAGACGCGTTACGGGGAGTTTTCGGAGGCGATAGCCCGAAGGCATTTCTTTTTGTAGATGAGCTAGACCGCTGTCGCCCCGATTACGCCATCAATTATTTGGAAACGATCAAGCATGTGTTCGACGTTCATGGACTTGTCTTCGTTCTTGCGGTTGATTACGACCAACTCGAATGCTCGGCGAAGGCGTTGTTTGGCGGGAATCTGAAATTCTCTGATTACTTCCGAAAATTCGCCCAGAGAATGGTCGCACTTCCAGAGCCCACGAAATCCAACCTCCAAAACCTAGCCAACCATTACGTCAAGTATTACCTCGAACGAGAAGGCAAACGAATCAGCATGATGGGCCATCAGGAACACCGCGCCGAGAATGTCATCCAATTCATCAGCGCACTGAGAATGCCACCGAGGCAAATCCAAGAAGTGTTTCGGATCATCGGCCACACAGTGTCAGGAGATTTAGAACGACGTGGCAGGCTTTTTTGGTGCATTGGAGTGGGTGTGATTATGATGTCGGCCCTCAAAGTGGCGGGTCACGGAATGTATCGGCGAATTGGGAACATTGAGGCGACTCACCCAGAAGTTGGAGAACTGCTGATTAAACTTCTTGGCAAGAAAGACGCCGACTGGTGGTTTCGAGTTTATGTCACCGGGTCGAGCCGGAACGAATGTCCAGACGAAGCGAGCGTCGTTAAGTTGTTCAAGGATTTGGGATTCATCGAGAACGACAGTTCGTTTGACCGCAGAAGGGAATTGGGAGATTTCGGTCAAGGCTGGGGACACTCGTGGGCAGATCGTGATCGTTGGCAGCAGATTTATCAAACTATCGAAACAGCAAACACATTCAGTTGAAACCGACGAGCAGTTTATTGAACGATGGAATCCGTTTACATCGAGACGAGTGTGGTGAGTTATCTGGTGGCGCGGCCTCAGGCGCGCACGGTGGCGCATCAGTGGCACGTCTGGACGAAAGATTGGTGGCGGTTGCGGCGTCCGTATTTTGAGTGCGTGATTTCGGAGGAGGTATTGCGCGAGGCGGCGGCGGGCGACCCGAAAGCGAGCCGCCAACGGTTGGAGGCTTTGAGCACGTTGACGGTGTTGCGTCGCTCGCGGGCGGTGGATGAATTGGCGGAAGTGTTTCTGTCAGCCGGTGTGATGCCGGCAAAAGCCAAAGCAGATGCGGTGCATTTGGCCGTCGCCACAAGTCATCGGGTGGATTATCTTCTGACGTGGAATCTGAAACATCTGGCCAATGCCCAGATTTGGTTGCGGCTGCGTCCATTGGCGGAGCAACGAGGGTATCGGATGCCGATGGTTTGCAGGCCGCTACAGTTGATGGGAGAAATTGAATATGAAGGCTGAACCGATTCTTCAAGAACTAGAAGTTGTGAAAGAACGGCTGGCGGCGGAAGCGAATGGCGACACGCGGCGTTTCCTCGATCAGATGGAGGCGTGGCTGGTGGAGCATCCGCACGCCGGGCCGGTGGTGAATTCGCCGGAGGAGTTGCAGGCGCGATTGCGGGCGCGCGAGGCCGCAGAACCGCCACCGCCGCGGGGCAAGCCGTATCGGGTTCACGATCCGATCATTGCCGAGGTTCACCGAAACCGCGCGGCGCTGTATCGCGAGCGGCAGAACGAGACTTTGGTTTTGAAGGACGAACCGCCGCGCAAGAAGAATTGAAGTGATTCACAGATTGCCATGACCAAACTTTCCTTCCCCTTCACCGAAGAAAAATCCGCGCGCTGAAAGTCGGCGACGAGGTTGCAGCAATAAAATTGTTGAATTGAAACGCGGACGGATTTGTGCGATAAGATTCCCATGAAGACAATCACGCTCGAATGTCCCGACCGTTTGCATGAGCAGCTTTCCAAGCTGGCGGCGGCGGGCTGGTTCAAGTCGCCCGAAGACGCGGCGCTGGAGGCGGTGCGGCGCTACTTGAGCCTGCATTCCGTGGAGCTTCAGGAAAAGCAGATCATGGCGGACGTGCAATGGGCGTTGAATGAGTGCCGGTGAAATCATCGCCGTGCTCGACGCCGGGCCGCTAATTCATCTGGACGAGCTTGGCTCGCTGAATCTGCTGGCGGGTTATCGGGAAGTGCTGTTGCCGGATGTGGTGGAGAGCGAGGCAAGGAAGCATCGTCCAGAGATTCAAATCGATTCCATCTCCGGTCTGGTGCGCGTCACTTCCAATCCATCCGCCGTGGAATCCATGTTTGAACTGGCGGCTGAATTTGGTCTGCACGCGGGCGAACTGGCGGCGATTGCGGTGCTGAAGGAGCATCACGGCGATTGTCTCTTGAGCGATGACGCAGCGGCGCGCGCGATGGCGGAAGCGATTGGCTTTCAAGTGCGCGGCACGGTGGGTTTGATTTTGCGCGGCTGGCAGCGGAAGCAGATTTCCAAGACGGCGGCGTATGATTTGTTGAAGGCTTTGCCCAAGCGGTCAACTTTGCATTTACGTCCAGGATTTCTTGCAAATGTTTTGGAGCAGATAAACGAAAAAACAGGTTGAGTTCTTATGATTAAACTTTCATTCCCATTTACCGAAGAAAAAATCCGCGCGTTGAAAGTCGGCGACGAGGTTTTGATTTCCGGCATCGCGTTCACCGGGCGCGAAATGCAGGGTTGAACTAAAGTGGATTTATGGCAGAATGAAATCATGAATACGCTGGTTGAAATTGAACAAGCCGTGGGCGGGTTGCCGGCGGCGCAGAAGACGGAGTTGCTGCTGTTCGTCGCGCAAAGTCTGCGCGAGGAACAAGCGCCGTTGCCCGAACCGCGGCTTTTTTCCGACGAACAACTTCGTGCCTGGATGGATGAGGACGAGGAAGCGATGCGCGGAGTTGAAAGCGTCACAAGGCTTGCCAGTATCCGCCTGAAACTGTAGATTTTCGCAATGAGCGCGACCGAAATCCTGAACGAGTTGCCGAAGTTGACCGAGGCTGAACGTCGCACGGTGCGCCAGAAGCTCTCGGAACTGGCCGCGGAAAATGAAGACATCGCGCTTTGCAATCAAGCGGCGCTTGAGGGCGCAATGATGCTGGATCGAATGGAGGAGGAAGATGCCCGCCGTAAAAAGCGGTGAGGTCTGGGTGGTGGATTTCGGGCTGGCCGGGAAGGTGCGTCCCGCCTTGCTGCTCACCGGCAATCCCGCGGTTGATGAACTCGATCTCGTGACAGTCTTGCTTCACACGACAGCTTTGCGCGGGAATCGTTGCGAGCTTTCCATTCCCAAACCTTTTCTGAAAGCCGGCGCGTTTCATTTGCAACAAGTCCAGAGCGTTTCAACCGTTAAGCTGGAACGGAAGCTGGGAGTTTTGACCGAACCAGAAATGAATCAAGTGTTGGACGCGTTGGCAGAACGATTCGCAATTTGAGATTGGAGCGAGCATGACCAAACTTTTCTTCCCCTTCACCGAAGAAAAAATCCGCGCGCTGAAAGTCGGCGACGAGGTTTTGATTTCCGGCATCGTGTTCGGTTATGGCGCAGTGCGAACGCGGTAGAAACGAGCCTTGGAATTGGTGCCGCCACCGTAATCAAGATAGCTGGCAAGCGCGTCGCCGCTGCCGGGAATGATAATGGGCGGGCTGCGGTCACTGAAGGCGCCGGTCAGGTTTGAAGTGGATTGGACGATGTTTGTGCGACCGCCGCCAGTCTGCCAGTTAATCAAGACATTCGTGCCGTCAGGAGTTAGAGAGCGGATGCGCAACAGGGAAAGCGCATTGGTGGGGTCGGTGCCGGCGCGGAATTCATCGAAGTCGGATTTGCCGTCGCCGTCAAAATCAGCGTGTCCATCGGTGATGGCGGTGCTGCCGAAGTAGCGGAGTTCCCAATCATCGGGCAGGCCGTCGTTGTCGGTGTCTTCGTTCGGGCGGAACTGGCGGTAAAGGACCACACCTTCGCCATTGGCGTTACTGTCATCGGTGACCATGCACCAATCGTTGGTTTCCGGCGTGGAAACCAGGGCGAAGCCTTCGAGGTTTCCTGTGCGCGGACCAGTGTATTCAATCAAGGTGCGCAGACGTCGGATGCCACCGTTGGTCGTCGAATTCAGTTCAGCGACTTCGAGGTAGTTCGCACCGGTGTTGTGCCAGATGTAAAGTTTGCCGGTGACGTGGTCGAAGGCGAGGTCGGCGGTTTCGGCACGCGCGGTCTGGTTGCTACCACAATAGGTAAAGGTGTTGGCGTTCGTGTTCAGGTCGAACACATGTACGTAGCCGCCGATTTGCGAGCCGACAAACATCAGGCCGCCCATTCCGTTGCTGCTGTTCCGCAACGCGCCGCTGTTATCTCGGAATCCTTCGCGGCGCAGCCAGTCGTCCGGCACGAAGGTGATGGCTTCAGGGCCAGCGCCGTTGACCTCGGGACAGTAGGTGCGGATGTCCCACGAGCGGGTCTGGTTCACGACGCCGTAAATGGCGGTGTCGTATTGACGAATCCAACCGTCTTCGTCCATTAGATATACGGTCGGCGAAGAATCATTCGCCTGACAAATTCCTTCCAGATCGCCGCCCGCTGCCCAGCGCGCCTGGGTGCCGGAGGCGTTGGTGGCGATTTGCCAGTTGCCGGCTGCGTCCTGTCGGAGCGCCCAAAAGGTCCCGGGGTTGTTGCAGCAAACCCAGAACGTGTTGCTCGTGGCGTTCCAATAGGCCCCGCTCATGTCCGAAGTGAATTCCGCGTCCAACGCGGTCAGCTTCAAGGCAGCTCCGCTGGTTTCTGCCGGCCACGGGCTGACTGCAAGGACGGGTTTCGACGCCAGAATCGTCACAACCCACAGCAACGCCGCAAACCTTCTGTTCATGGCAGGCACGATACGCGGGTTCCATTTCTTGGGAACCTCCGAAAACTACTTTTCTGGGGTTCAGTTGATGGTGTTTGTTCGGTTTGAGGTGTGGCTGGTTTCATGGTGACTCCTTTTGTCGGTGTTTCTTTGACGGTTATTTGTTCGCGGTTGATTGGTTTTCGTTCGTTTTTGGTT
>SIBJ01000060.1 GCA_009695195.1 Pedosphaera sp. | reverse complement strand
GGCGTTGACTGCCAGACAGCAGATGTGAAAATCCAGCGAGGAATGGAGTCGTTTGTTTCATGCGCCACTTTGAAACAACTCGCTCCAAGGATCCAGTTATATTCGCGTACAATTGCTGACGCGTTTTTCCTTATCTAAGCGCCATTCCGGCCAGACTCCAATACCAATACATCGGTCCGAGACCGTGGTCTTCGTGCGTGATGCGTTTGGGGACGAAGAACAGCAGCAGATCCGTCAGGCTCGCGATGGTGCCGAAGATCCATTTGATGAGCGCCACCGTGATGATGGCGGGCAGCAACACCGCCAGGCCGGTCAAAAAATAGCCGCGCCAGCGGGCGAAAACTTTTTTGTTCACGGTCGGAGTTTAGGAGCGCGCTTGAGTTTGCTCAAGGCAAAGCGCGCGGACATTTCGCGCACAAGTCGGTTCTCTTCGCGCTTCATTTTCCGCCGGGCGGCGGCTTTCAAATCATCGTGGCCGAGCAAATGCAGAACGCCATGAACGACGTAGCGCACGAGTTCCGCCTGCCAGGTGGCGCGGAACTGCCGCGCCTGCGCGATGGCGTCATCGAGGCAGATGAAGATTTCGCCGTGAAGCTCAACTGTCGGGCACGACGTAAGGAGTGCTTCTCCCGACGACTCGTCACCTCGTCGCCTACAATGATCGAACGTGATCACGTCGGTTGAACCTTCGTGCTGGAGAAAACGCGAGTTGATCCGCGCCATCTCCGCCGCGCCGACAAGATGAACGCAGAGTTCGTACTGTTTCACGCCGACGAATTCTCCGAGAAGTGTCCGGGCGATCTGCCGGAGCAAACGGGTGTTGACGCGGCGTGAACGCTGCCGGTTGCGGAAAACCAATTCGCTCATTTGGCGGCGCCGCGATGTTCCTCGTACGCGGCGACGATGCGCTGCACGAGCGGGTGGCGGACGACATCGCGCTTGCCAAACTCGATCATTGCGATGCCTTCGACGTTTTCGAGCGCGCGATGCGCTTCGAGCAGGCCGGATTTTTTGTGCGGCGGCAGGTCAATCTGAGTCTCGTCGCCGGTGATGACGGCCTTCGAGCCGTGGCCGAGGCGCGTGAGAAACATCAGCATCTGCTCGGTCGTGGAGTTCTGCGCTTCGTCGAGAATGATGAAGGCGTTGTTGAGCGTGCGCCCGCGCATGTACGCGAGCGGCGCGATCTCGATGGTGTTGCGCTCGGTGTTCTTTTGGATTTCCTCGGGCGGCATCATGTCCTGCAACGCGTCGTGCAGCGGGCGCAGATACGGCATGATTTTTTCGTAGAGGTCGCCCGGCAAAAAGCCCAGCGCCTCGCCCGCCTCCACGGCGGGTCGCGTCAAGATGATCCGCGAAACCTTCCCCTCGCGCAGCGTCGCCAGCGCCATCGCAACGGCAAGATAAGTTTTTCCCGTCCCCGCCGGGCCGATGCCGAAGGTGATGTCGTGGTTGCGGATCGCGTCCACGTATTTTTTTTGACCCACGGTCTTGGCGGTGACGCCGGGCTTCTTCTCGTGCGTTTGGATGCGGTCGTTCGCCAACTCTTTGAGGGTCGCGGCCCCTTCGTGCTTCACCACATTGAGCGCGTGAATGAATTCCCGGTTGCGCACATGCGCGCCGGCTTTGAGCGAGGCTTCGAGCGAGACGAACAACTGCTTCGCGCGCTCGACGCCGTCCGCCGGGCCGTCGAGTTTGATCCAGCCATCGCGCGAGGTCGCCTTCACGCCGAGCTGATCTTCGAGCGATTGCAGGTTGCGCGGCTCGTGATTGAAAAGCTGTTGCGCCACGCGGGCGTTTTCAAAATGGAGCGTTTCGGTCGGCATGGCGGGTCAGGATTGCGCGGCGAACGCGGCGCGTAGTCGTTCAGCCAGTTCCGTCAACGCCTGCGGCACGACCGTGGCATCGGCGATGACCGGCATGAAGTTCGTATCCCCCAGCCAGCGCGGGACGATGTGAACGTGAACGTGTTCGAGAATCCCCGCGCCCGCGACCTTGCCGAGATTGAGGCCGATGTTAAAACCTTCCGGCTTTATCACCGACTTCAACACGTTCACGCAACGGCGCGTGAGCTTCCAAACATCGGCGAGTTCGTCGTCGGTGAGTCCGTTGAGATCGGGCGATTGTTTGTAGGGCACGACGAGGATGTGGCCGCCGGTGTAAGGATAGCGATTGAGCAGCGCGTAGCCGGTGCGGTCGCGCACGATGACGAGGTTGGCGACGTCGTCGCTCGACTGCGCGATCTGCGTGAACAGACTCACCGCCATCTCCGGCTTGGGAGCGAGGATGTATTCGATGCGCCAAGGCGCGTGCAGCGAGTCCATGCGCGCAGACTAGAGAGCGCGCGGGGGAAAGTCAAAACGGCTTACGCTCGTCAGGGATCTGATTCGGCGACAGGATTTCGCTCGAAGATTTGATTGAACATTTCTTGCGCTTCGCGTATCCATATCCGCCGTGCGGTCTTTAAGAAACATCTCGGTTGTTCTGTTGGCGGTCCTTTGGCTGCCGATGACCATGCACTGCGAGTTGGAAACAGTTCCCGGCCTCGAATTCCTCGCCTGCCTGACGGACGGCGACTGCCACGATGAACAGAGTTCGGATCGCGGCGACACCGGATGTTGTTCGGTAGAGAAATCCCAATACAAGACCGAGCGACACCGCCTGACCCTTCCGCCACCGATTCTCCTGCCGCTTGCTTTTGCGTCAATGCTGGATTTGGCAAACGCCTTGTCCGACGAAGCCAGCCGTGGAGCTTTCACGGTTGCGCCGCCGGAACTTCCCAAGTGCTGGCAGTTTGTTTTCCGCACGGCTTCCCCGCCGCGCGCTCCTTCGTTCGCTTCATAACTGAGTCCTCGTCCGAGGGCTGTCTCCCAATCGTTCGGCGTGATTTCGCGCCTTGGTGTTTCCGTGTGTTGTGGTGTTGTCCGTTTTGAACTCAATTTTTATGAAGCCGAATGTTTTGAAGTTTTCTTTTTTGGCGACGGCTTTGGCCGTTGCCGCAGTTGTTCCAATGCAAGCGGCGGACGCGGTGTCCGCTGCTACCAACTCGCCAGCCGTCACCAATCAGGTTTTGCTTGATGACCTGGTGAACGAGGCGTTGGAGAAAAATCCTGAACTGAATTTCTACCGCGCGGAAATCGCGGCGGCGCGCGGCGGGCGAAAGTCGGCGGGCGCATGGGCGAATCCCGAAGTCAGCGCGGAGATCGGGCAGAAGCGCGTCAAGGATTCGTCGGGCGCGTTGCTGGGCGAAGGCGCGGCGTGGGCGGTGTCGGTCAACCAGACGTTCGAGTATCCGGGCCGACTGTCGCTGCGGAAGGCCATCGCCAATCACGACATTCAACTGGCGGAGCTTGGCTTTTCGCAATTCAAGCTCGCGCTGGCGGCGCGGGTGCGAACGCTGGGCTACAACATTTTCATCGCACAGGAAAAGCTCTCCGCATCACGCGAAGTGGCTGACCGCTTTCAGGCATTGACCGAAGTGTTGGTGCAACGGGACTCCGCCGGCATCACGCCCGTCCTGGAGATGCGCATCATCGAAGCCAGCACGATTACACTGCAACGACAGGCGAGCGGGGCGACCATCGCGGCGCAGGCGGCGCTTCTCGAGTTGAATCAGCTTCGCGGCCAGCCGCCGGGCGCGGCGGTGCGCGTGACCGGGGCGCAACTGAATTTCTGCGCCTCACCGCCGTTGGAAACTTTGCTCGACATCGCGCGCACGAACGCCTTCGAGCTTCGCATCCGGCAGGCGGAATTGGAGCAGCAGGGATTCAAAGTTTCGCTGGCGAAGAACGAGCGGTTTTCCGGCGTGACTGTCGGGCCGTTTATCTCGGAAGAAAAGGCGGGCGAACGGGAACGCACGATTGGCCTCGGCGTTTCTATGCCGCTGCCATTGTGGAATCGCAACACGGGCAACATTGAAACGGCGAAAGCCCGGGAGCAGCAGGCGCAAACTTCCCTGCTCGTCACGCAACGCGAAATTGAACGGCGCGTGACCGGGAACGCCTTGGCCTTGCAAGTGAAACTCGACGAGATGGGTAAATGGCGCGCGGACTCCGTGCATAAATTCCGCGAAGCCGCCGAACTCGCCGACCGGCATTATCGTCTCGGCGCAGTTCCGATTTCCACCTACGTCGAGTTGCAGAAGCAATATCTCGAAGCCGTCGAAGCGGTGCTGGACACGAAGAAGGAATCACTCGAAGCGGCGCAAGCGCTCGAACAACTCACCGGCGCGACGCCGTTGGTGAGCGTGACCACGAAAGAGGATGCAAAATGATTGCGCGCATCCTCGAATTCTCCCTCCGCCAACGTGCCATAGTTCTCTTAGGCGCGGTCGGGTTGCTGGTCGCGGGCATTTGGTCCGCGCTGCATCTGCCGATTGATGCCGTGCCGGACATCACGGGCGTGCAAGTGCAAATCAACACTGAGATTCCCGCGCTTGCCGCCGAGGAATCGGAGAAGCTCGTCACGCAACCGCTCGAACGCGAGCTTGCCGGCCTGCCCGGCGTGGAGGAAATGCGTTCCATCACGAAGTTCGGTCTCTCGCAAGTGACGTTGCAGTTCAAGGACGGCACGGACATTTACCGCGCGCGTCAACTGGTGGCGGAGCGGTTGCAAGGCGTGCTTGAACAACTGCCCGCTGGCACGCTGCCCAAACTCGCGCCCATCAGCACCGGCCTTGGCGAGATTTTTTACTACAACGTCCAGTACCGCGCGAACGCGACGAACAAACCCGCGACCGAGCTGGATCAGCTCATCGAATTGAGCGAAATCCAGGAATACACCATCAAGCCGCTGCTCCGCACCGTGCCGGGCATTGCGGACATCAACGAGAGCGGCGGCTACGAGAAACAATATGTCATTCAGCCCAAGCCCAACGCGCTCACGGAAGTCGGCCTCACGTTTAGCGAACTGGCCGACCTCGTCGCCCAGAATGTCGCCAACGCCGGTGGCGGAATCATCAGCCGGGGGGGACAGCAACTGACGGTTCGTGCGGTCAGCCGGGTCGCGAGCATCGAAGACATCGGCAACTTGCCGCTCAAGTTTGGCGCGGGCGTCAAGCCGGTGCTTGTGAAAGACGTGGCGGAAGTGAAGGTTGGAACAAAGTTCCGCACGGGCGCAGCCACGCTCAACGGTCACGAAACCGTCATGGGCACGACGATGATGCTCGCGGGGCAGAACAGCCGCGAAGTGGCGGAGCGCGTGAAAAAGCGCATCACGGAAATCCAGACCAAACTCCCGGACGGCGTGGAAATCCTGATTCAATACGACCGCTCTCAACTCATTGATCGCACGATCCGCACAGTCAAAAACAATCTGTTCGAGGGCGCGATACTTGTCGTCGTCGTGCTGTTGATCTCGCTCGGCAACTGGCGCGCGGCGCTCATTGTGGCGACGGCCATTCCGCTTTCATTCTTCTTCGCGCTCACCGGCATGGCACGTTTCGGCATCTCCGGCAATTTGATGAGCCTGGGCGCAATTGATTTCGGCCTCATCATTGATGGCGCGGTCGTCATCGTGGAGAACATCGTCCGGCAACTTGGCGTGCGGCAGCACCAGCTTGGCCGCGTGCTCACCGCCGAGGAGCGGATGAAGACCGTTCTCGCCGCGAGCAAGCAGGTCGGCTCGCCCATGTTCTTTGGTGTCGTCATCATCACCGTGGTCTATATCCCAATTCTCGCGCTGACGGGCATTGAGGGGAAAATGTTTCACCCGATGGCGCTCACCGTGATGCTCGCGCTGGGCGGCGCGTTGCTGCTCGCCCTCACACTCATGCCGGTGCTGTGTTCCTTTCTGTTGGGCGGAAAGATTCACGAGGGCGACAACTTCGTCATCGCCTTCATGAAAAAGCTTTACCGGCCAACGCTCGACATCGCGTTACGGCTGCGCTGGGTCGTCGTTGTTGCGTCGGTCGTGTTGTTCGCCGGTTCGCTCTGGCTGTTCACGCGGCTGGGCGCGGAGTTCGTGCCGAAGCTCGACGAGGGTTCGATCACTTCGATGCTCTACAAGCCGGTTGGCATGAGCATGGAAGAATCGTTGCGCACGGACATCGAAGTGACGAAACGCTTGCTCGCCGAGTTTCCCGAACTCACGCGCATCTTCACCCGCATTGGCACGAGCGACATCGCCACCGACCCGATGCCGCCGAATGAAAGCGACGTTTACATTTTCTACAAGCCGCTCGCCGAATGGTCCAAGACGCCGGGGCGTCCGACGACGAAAGCGGAACTGAACGAGCAAATCGCCGTGTTGCTCAAGAAAATCAATCCCGACTATGACATCCTCACCGCGCAGCCGATTGAAATGCGGTTCAACGAAATGCTCGAAGGCACGAAAGCGGAATTGTCGGTCAAGATTTTCGGCAACGACTACGACGTGCTGGAAAAGCTGGCGGAGCAAATCAAGGACGTGCTGGAGAAAACGCCCGGCGCGGCGCAGGTGGAATTCGAGACGGAAGGCCGCACGCCGCAACTGCAAATCAACGCGAAGCGCGAAGTGCTACAACGCTACGGATTGCAAGCGGGCGAAGTGAACAAAGCCGTCACCGCCGCGCTGGCTGGTGAAGTCGTTGGCACCATCGTCAGCGGCAGCAAGCGCAATGACATCGTGGTGCGGATGCCGGAGGAACTGCGCGCTGACGATGAAGAGATCAAGAAGCTGCCCGTTCGCGTCGGCGCGACCGGACTTGTCCCGCTCGGCAAGCTCGTCGAATTCGAGACGCTAAAAACGGTCGAACCGATTCAACACGACGACGGCCTGCGCCGCGCGGCGCTCATGGTGAACCTCAAGACTCGCAACATCGAGGGCTACGTCCGCGAAGCCGAGCGACGCATCAAGGAGCAAGTCAGGCTGCCGGAGAATTACATCGTTCAGTTCGGCGGACAATTCGAGAACCTGCAGCAAGCGCGTGCCCGGCTCGCGATTGTCGTGCCGACGGCGCTCGCGCTTATCTTCGTGCTCATCTTCCTCGCGTTCGGTTCGCTGCGGCAGGCCGCGCTCGTTTATTCGGGTATCCCGCTCGCTGTGACTGGCGGCGTGTTGGCGCTGTGGCTGCGTGGAATGCCCTTCAGCATCACGGCCGCGGTCGGCTTCATCGCGTTGAGCGGCGTGGCCGTGCTCAATGGCTTGGTGATGATTGCCTACTTCAATCAACTCCGCGAAGAAGGCAAGTCCGTCCGCGATTCGGTCATCGAAGGTTCGCTGACGCGCCTGCGTCCCGTCATCGTCACCGCGTTCGTCGCCAGCCTCGGCTTCGTGCCGATGGCGATTGCGACGGGCGCGGGCGCGGAAGTCCAACGCCCGCTTGCCACAGTAGTCATCGGCGGCGTTCTCAGTTCCACCTTCCTGACGCTGGTGTTGCTGCCGGTGCTTTACGCATGGGCCGAGAACCGGAAAGAAAACCCCACTGGCGCGGAAGTTGGCAGCGCATCGAAATAGAAATTTATGAAATACATTGCGACCATCGCCACGCTGTTGCTGGCAACTTTGACGGCTTCTGCTCACGGCATCTCCGATGCGGACAAGCAAGGCATCCTGGAGGGCGGCAATCTTGAATACATCAAGCTCGGCGCGACGCACATGCTGACCGGCTACGACCATCTGTTGTTCCTGTTCGGCGTCATTTTCTTTCTGACGAAGTTCACGGACATCTTGAAGTTCATCACGGCGTTCACGCTGGGTCATTGCATCACTCTGATAATCGCCACGCTCCTGCACATCAAAGCGAATTTCTACCTGATTGATGCCGTGATTGCCCTGACCGTCTGTTACAAGGCGTTCGACAACCTCGACGGGTTTGGGAAATACATCCAGATTCAATCGCCCAATCTCTTGGCCGCAGTGTTCCTGTTTGGATTGATTCACGGCTTCGGACTTTCCACCCGGCTGCAACAATTGCCGCTCGGCCATGAAGGACTCGTCCTGCGGATTCTGTCATTCAATCTCGGCGTGGAGATCGGACAAATCCTGGCACTGACCGGCATGTGGTTCGTTCTGTCGAACTGGCGCAAGACCGCTTCGTTCACGCGACTCAGCCGGGTATCCAATATCCTGTTGCTTGCCGCCGGACTGCTCCTGCTGCTGATGCAACTGCACGGCTACCAGCATACGCGCTTCGTTGAGGAGTTCCCGCTGAACAAGGACGAACACTTCGAAATTCACCAAAACATGGAACGCATCCGCGATCCCGAAACGGACGCGCGCACGAACACGCCGCCAGCGCCTTTGCCACCCAACCAGTAACCATGACCGAACAACAAAACAAAACACACCTATGAAAAGAACAATGCTAGTCGCGATGGGCATCTCCGCCTGCATCGCTATCACCGCCACCTCCCTCCTTGCTCAAGAGAAACCGGCCGAGAAAACGGCCGAGAAAGCGGCCGAAAAAGCGGCCCCAGCACCGGGCGGCAGCGGCCACAGTCACTTCACCAAGATCCCCGCGACGGTGGAGGAGATTTGGCAGGCGATCCACAAACAACAGGGCAAGCTGGTCAGTGTCGTGAATAAAAAAGAGCTGGGGGAGGCGCACGATCACGCCTTTGCCATTCGCGACCTCGTGAAAGCCTTGCCCGCAAAAGTCGCGGCCGAATTCAGGACCAAGGCCGAAGAAGGCGCCAAGGAAATCACGAAGCTTGCCGCTGACATTGATAAGTCCGGTGCCGCGGGGGCGCAGAAAGCCACGGAAGCGAACGTGAAAAAAATGGGCGAGGCGGTCATTGCGTTGCAAACCAAACTCCAGCCGGGCGAAGTTAAGAAATAATCGCTGGCGACACTTGCGAAACCGGGTGGCGTATCGACTCGAAAACCGGCAACGCAACTGCCAAACGCAACCCAAGAAAAGAGAACGCGATATGTCAGCCTGGTTTTGGTATGCCGTGGGCGCAGCCGTCTTCCCCGGCGCGCATCAAATCTTCACTAAACTCGCCGCCGACAAAATCAGCGACGGCCTCGGCGGATTCGTCGTCGAGGCCAGCGCCGCCCTGACCATCTTGCTCTACTTGGCTTGGCTGCGCTTCGGCGGGACGTGGAATCAAACGTCCTCCGCGCCGGGCGTGTTCTGGTCTGTGCTGACGGGCATTTGCGTGGGCGTGGGCACGATTTTCTTCTTCGTGCTGTTTCAGAAAGGCGGGCCGCTCTCCGCCGTGCCGATGATTCTCGCCGGAGGCGCGGCGTTGATGGCCGTGGCGGGTATTGTCTTCTTCAAAGAACCGGCATCGGCGTTGCGATTGCTCGGGATTGTTTTGGCACTGGCGGGTTTGATCCTGTTGCGTTCGCCGGCAGGAAACTGAGCCTTGGTTCCAATTTGCGGTCTTGGAGCGGCGACGCAACCGCGGCCCGGAGCCCGGGTTATTTCTTCGGCTCCAGCTTGCCGCGCAGGACGTAAACCAGTGCTTTCACCGCCAGCTCGATGAAGAGGAACGGCTTGGCGATGAAATCGTTGCCGCCGCTCATCATGGAACTGGCGCGGCTCTCGAAGTCCGTGAGGCTCGTCACAAACACCACCGGAGTTTTCTTGTGTCCCGGCAGCGCGCGGATTTTGGTGCAAAGCTCGAAGCCATTCATGACCGGCATGTCCACGTCGAGGAAGATCAGGTCAAAATCGTTTTCGGAAACGAGTTTGAACGCCGTGGCCGGGTCCTCGATGGCGACGCATTTCAATCGCGCTTTTTCCAACGCGTAGGTCACGGCGCGGCGCGAGATGGCTTCGTCGTCCACGACCAGGATGTTGACCGGGGGCATTTCCTGTTTCTCCGGCAGCCGGGAGTTCTCGAACAGGAAGCCGAGAAAATCTACGCACGTAGCCACGGTGCGCATGGTGGAGGCGGTGATGTTTTTCGGCTTCTCGTAAAGTTCCTTCAGCAACGCTTCGAGCGCGTCCGCCATTTGCGCGATCTGGACGAGGCCCGCGATGCCCGCGTTGCCGGTGAGCGCGTGGATGCGGCGGTAAAGTTCGTGGATCTGTTTGAGCCGGACCATTTCGCTGTCGGCTTTGACCAGGCCCTGGAGCAACGCGCGCAGGGTCGCCAGCGTCGCCGGCAGACTCTCGATGAATTCCTTGCGCAGGTCGGCCTGGAACGCCGCGTCGGCTTCGTTGCCCGCCACCGTTTCCGCTGGCGTGCTCGATGGGCGAGTGGGGGCGGCCGTGGCGACCCACGCCTGCGGCGGAACATTCGGCACGGTCGGCGCCGTCGCCGTGGCGGTGCCGTTGGCCCCGAGCGTGGCGCGCACCACTTCCAAAACCTGTTTCGGCGTGCAATTCGCCTTGGACAAACACTTCGTCGCGCCGGCCTTCCACGCTTCCTGCACCATGTTCGTCAGATAGGTGTTCGAGAAAACGATGACGGGCACGGTGGCAAAATCCGGCACCGCGCGGATCTGCTTCATCAACTCCACGCCCGTGACCTTCGGCAACATGAGGTCGAGCACGATGGCATCGGGCCGGAAAGTCTTGACGAGTTCGAAACCGACTTCGCCGTCGAGCGCGATCTCGACTTGATAACCTTCGACGGAGAATTTGTTGCGGTAAATGTTCGCAACGATCTGATCGTCTTCGATGATGAGAATTTTCTTCATGATTCAGGAATGCGCCGTGGCTTCGACCGGTTGGCCGAGATGTGCTGCAAAAAAAGTTTTGATGCGCTCGACCTCGCGCGTGGCCTCGCCGCACAAGTCGGCGGCATTGGTCAGTTTGCCCTCGTAACCCTGGCGTTCGAGTTCGCGCAGGTGCGGCACGAGTTGCGTCATACCGCAGGTGGCGCTGGCGCCCACGCAACTGTGCGCGAGCCGGCGCACCTCCGCGTGCTGCTGCGCCTGCACGGCCGCGTGCAGTTGTTCGAGCTGACCCTTGGTCTGATTCAGATACATGTCGGCGAGTTCTTTCATGCCCGCTTCGGAACCATCCGTCAATTCCTTGAACCGCTCAAGGTCCACCGGCGCGGCTTCGGCGGCGTTCCCCGGCGTTTCGGCCACGGCGGTGATTTGCGCGCCGGCTGCTTCCACCGCGGGCACAACATTTCCGAGCTTCGTCCCCCAACGCTCAAGCACGGCGCGGACGTCTTCGAGCCGCACCGGTTTGGCAAGATAATCGTCCATGCCCGACTTGATGCACTTGTCGCGGTCGCCCTGCATCGCGCTGGCGGTCATGGCCACGATGATGATGGGCGATTTGAAATTGGGATGTCGCTCCGGTTGCCGCTGCCGCCTGCGGATTTCGCGCGTGGCTTCCAGCCCGTCCATCTCCGGCATCATCACATCCATGAACACCAGGTCGTAGGGCTGCGCCTCCAGCCGGGCGAGCGCCTCCACGCCATGGACCGCCACGTCCGCGCGATAACCCATCTGTTGCAGCAACCGCAGCGCGACCTTCTGGTTGATGGCGTTGTCATCGCAAAGCAAAATCCGCATCGGCAACCGCGCCGCGAGGCCGGGGTCGAGCTTGTTGGTGGCAGTGGACATTTGGGCAACTGGTTTGGCGCCGGACGCGGCGCGCACCAAGGTTTCGAGCAATTGCCCCGGCTTGATCGGCTTCGTCAGGCAACTCGCGAAGGCCACTTGCGCGAACTCTGGATTGTCCGTCCGCACGCCCATGGATGTCAACAGCACGAGCGGCATGGCCGCGGCGCCCGGCAGTTTGCGGATTTCGCTGGCGAGCATCAAGCCGTCCATGCCGGGCATCTGCATGTCGAGGATCGCCAGATCAAATTTCTCCCCGGCGCGCAACCAAGCCAGCGCCTGCTCCGCGCTTTGGGCGTCGCGCGCGGTCATGCCCCACTTGCCGGCCTGCACCGAAAGGATGCGGCAGTTGGTAAGATTATCGTCCACGATGAGCAAACGGAGATTGTTGAGTTGCGCCTGATGGATTTCGAGTTTCGGCGGCGCGTCGCTCACCGGCGCACCCTGACACGGCAGCGTGAAATGAAACGTCGAACCCTTCCCCGGCAGACTCTCCGCCCACATCTTGCCGCCCATCAATTCCACCAGCTTTTTGCTGATCGTCAGGCCGAGGCCCGTGCCACCGTAATGTCGCGCGGTGGAAACGTCCGCCTGCGTGAACGCGCGAAACAATTTCGACAGCCGGTCCACCGGAATGCCGATGCCCGTGTCGCGCACCGAGAAATGCAGATTCCACGGCCGGTCAGCGGCGTTCGCTTCGGGACCGGAAAGCACCCGCACCTGCACCACCACCTCACCGTTCTCCGTGAATTTCACCGCGTTGCCCAGCAGATTCACCAGCACCTGCCGCAGCCGCGTCACGTCGCCCAGCACCGCCACGGCAATGCCGTCGTCCATTTGATACGCGAGATCGAGCTTCTTCTCGGCGGCGCGGGCGGCCAGCAAATCGAGCGCGTCCTCGATGGTGCTGCGCAATTCAAATGCGCAGCACTCCAGCTCCAGCTTGCCGGATTCGATTTTTGAAAAGTCGAGGATGTCGTTGATGATCGTGAGCAACGCGTCACTGCTGGCGTAAACCGTTTCCACGTACCCGCGCTGCTCGTGCGTCAGCGGCGTTTCCAGCAGCAGGCCGGACATCGCGATCACGCCGTTCATCGGCGTGCGGATTTCGTGACTCATGTTGGCGAGAAACTCCGCCTTCGCGCGCGCGCTGGTTTCGGCGGCGATGCGTGCGCTGGTCAATTCGCGATTCGCCGCCGTGAGCGCGTCTTGCAATCGCTTCGCCCGCAACACCGCGCAGACGCGCGCCCGCAGTTCCGCCGCCTCGAACGGCTTTGTCAGATAATCCACCGCGCCCAGTTCGAACCCGCGGACTTTGTCCTTCGTGCTGTTCCAGGCGGTGAGCACGATGACGGGAATGGATTGCGTCTCGGGCGATTCCTTGAGTTGTTGCAGCAACTCGAAGCCGTTCATGCCCGGCAGCCCGAGATCCAGCAGCACCAGGTCCACGTGCGTATCGCGCACCAGCGCCAGCGCGTCCGCGGCGGTCGGCGCGTGCAGGACGGTGATGTTCGACTCCGAAAGCAACTCGGCCAGCAACTCCGGCAGCTTCGGGTCATCTTCCACCAACAACACATGTGCGGTCTGCGAATTCATCATCTGGTCATGCCCATAAATATATCCACCGATACGAAAGCCACGAAACGAGTTTATTTCAGCACATTCAACACCAACTCCGCCCCAAGGCCAATGTGATTTTTCAAATCACCCGCTTTGCGCGAATCAACGGGCAACCAATTCACTTTCGACCTGCCCACGTGCCGGGCGGCGGATTTCTGTTGGCTTGAAACGAGACAAAAACATGCCACTTCAAGACAATGGGCCTTGTGTGCGCCGCGAAGGGCGCTAACCTCGCGTGGCATGGATTGGTTGGGCAAACTCCTTTTCCGCCAGGCGCAACCGTACGAACAGCGCCGGAAACTTCAGACGTTGATGCTCGCCGTCATCGTGGGCCTGTTCATCGCCGTCGCTCTCGGGCTGGGCTTCTACTTTATCAACTCGCGCGGCCATCACTAATTTCCGACCTGAGTCCCCGGAAAGAAACGTTGCGCGCCCGGCGCAAAGCGGCACAATGGCCGCATGGTTCATTCGCCGCTCAAACCGGAACCGGTGGGCGATGTCTCCCCCATGCAGGAACTGTATTTGCGGGCCTACCGGCTCATGCTCCTCGCGCGCGTACTCGACGACAAATTCGCCAGCCTCTATCGCGCCGGCAAAATCCACGGCGGAGTTTTTCTCGGGCGCGGCCAGGAGGCCTTGAGCGTCGCCTGCGGCCTCGCCCTGCGCGAAGGCGACGTTTTCGCCCCGCTCATCCGCGATCAGGCCGGCCGGCTCGCGTTCGGCGAACCGATACTGGACGCCGTCCGCACCTACCTCGGCTCCGCGCTCGGCCCCATGCGCGGGCGCGACGGCAACGTCCATCGCGGCCATCCCAAACAAGGTTTGCTCGCGATGATCAGCCATCTCGGCGCGATGATTTCCGTGGTCAACGGCGCGTTGCTCGCCCGCCGGATGAAAGGCATCGCCGGCACCGTCGGCCTCGCGTGTTGCGGCGATGGCGCCACTTCGACCGGCGCGTTTCACGAAGCGTTGAATCAGGCCGCCGTGGAGAAACTACCGCTCGTGATGGTCGTCGCCAACAACCAGTTCGCTTATTCCACGCCCACCGCGCGGCAGTTCGCGTGCGACTCGTTGCTCGACCGCGCCGCCGGCTACGGCTTTCACGGCAGTGAAGTGGACGGCACGGATTTGTCCGCGTGCCTGACCACCCTCACGGCCGCCGCCGACCGCGCGCGCGCAGGCCGCGGCCCGCAACTGGTCGTCGCGCGGCTGCTCCGTCTTTGCGGCCACGGCGAACACGACGACGCCCATTACGTGGACGCAAAATTGAAGCACCTCCCCGCGAGCCGCGATTGTTTGAAAGCCAGCGAGGATTTTCTGCGCGCGCAGGAGTGGGCCGACGCGCCGACGCTCGCCGCGTGGCGTGCCGAGGTCGTGCAAAAAGTCGAGGAGACGCTCGCGAAGGTCCACCGCGAGCCCGCGCCCGATCCGTTCAAGGAAAACTGGTACGCGCTTTCCGCAAGACATCTGTGCGAAGGCTATGAATAGGAAGGAAGAATGAAGAATGAAGAAACGAAAACTCCTGGCGCAGCACGGCGAAATGAATTCTTCATTCTTCATTCTTCATTCTTCATTTTGGCATGAGCATCACCTATCTCGAAGCCATCCGCGAAGCGCAGGCCCGCGCGCTCAACGATGATCCGCGCGTGTTCATCTACGGCCAGGATGTCGGCGCGTTCGGCGGCGCGTTCAAGGCCACGAAGAATCTTGCGGCCAGATTTCCCGGTCGCGTGCTCGACGCGCCGATCAGCGAGGATGCCATGGCCGGACTCGCCGTCGGCGCGGCCATCGAAGGCATGAGGCCGATCATCGAGATGCAGTTCGCCGATTTCTCCACGGTTGCTTTCAACCAGATCATCAATCAAGCGGCGACGTTGTTCTGGCGCACGAACGTCCCCTGCCCCATCACCGTCCGCCTGCCGTGCGGCGGCACTTCGGGCGGCGGGCCATTTCACAGCCAGATGATGGAAGCGATTTACGCGCACTATCCCGGCCTCGTCGTGATGACGCCGGCGACCGTCGAGGACGCGTACAGCATGTTGCTCGAAGCCGTGGCGATTGATGACCCGGTGATTTTCTGCGAACACAAACTTCTCTACAACCATCTCAAGGCTGAAAAACTTCCCACCGAGGCGTTGCCCGTCGGCAAGGCCCGCATCGCGCGCGAGGGCCGCGACCTGACGATCGTGGCTTACAGCGCGATGGTGCAGGAAGCGCTCATCGTCGCGGATGAACTCGCCACCGAGGGTTGGGAGATTGAAGTCGTTGATCTCCGTTCCGTGAAACCGCTCGACACCGACACCGTCATGGCTTCGGTCGCGCGCACCGGGCGGTTGCTCTGCGTCGGCGAAGCGTTCCCGTGGGGCGGCGTCACGGCGGAAGTCATCGCGCGCGTCGCCTGCGAAGGTTTCGGTCTGCTCGACGTGCCGCCGCAACGTCTCAACGCCAAGGACACGCCTGTGCCGTATCATCCGAATCTTTGGGCCGCGCACCGCCCAACCGCGCCGCGCATCGCCGCCGCCGCGCGAAAACTTTTGAGGCTCTAAAATGAAAGCTCCAAATTCCAAGCTCCAACCCCGACAAGTCGCGAGCAGGCCTCCAGAGAAATCCCAAACTCCAAGCACCAAGATCACCGCGCCCGGCGCGCTTTTGGAATTTGCATTTTGGTGCTTCTCTGGATGTTGGAGCTTGGAGCTTGGAATTTTTTAACATGCCACAGATTCCCATCATCATGCCGCAGCTCGGTGAATCCATCGCCGAGGCCACCATCGTCAACTTTCTCGTGAAGCCCGGCGACGCCATCACCGCCGACCAGGACATCATCGAGGTGGAAACCAACAAGGCGAACATGAACATCGCCTCGCCATCCACTGGCGTCATCAAGGCCCTCACCGCGAAACTTCAGGAGAGTTATCCCGTCGGCGCGGTGCTCGGACAGATTGAAGTCACCGAAGCCGAAGCCGCGCGCCTCGGTTTGGATCCCGCGCAACCCGACGACGGCCCCGTCCCCGCGGACGCCGCGCCGAACGGCGATCAACGTCGCGTCCGTCCCACCGTGCGCGGCCTCCCCGTGCCCGCGCACGCCGCCGGCGCGAGCTTCATGTCCCCGCGCATGAAGGCGCGCATGCACGAACTTGGTTTGCACGCCGCCGACCTCGCGGGCATCGCCGGCAGCGGTGCCGCCGGCCGCGTGACCATCCAGGATTTCGAAAAGTACATCAACAACCTCAACCAGCAAAAACTCACCGAAGCCTCCTCGATGCGCGTCGCCGTGGCCGACGCGATGCGCCGCAGTTGGACGCGACCGCTGGCGACCGTGGGCCTGCCAGTGGGTTTGGACCCGTTGCTCGCCCATCGCAAAGCGCAAAACCCGAAGCCCGGCCCCGCGCTCTACGCCCTGCGCGCTCTCGCCATCGCGCTGGCCGAAAACAGCGCGCCCGCCGGACGGCTCGTCGGCAGCCAGATCGTTCACCCGTCCGCCATTGATCTCGGCTTCGCGGTCGAGGCCGACGACGGCGTGCTTGTTCCTGTCATCCGCAACGCCGACCAGAAAACACTTTCGCAACTCACCACGCGCTATGCCGAACTCGTCGAACTCGCGCGCCAGCGCAAACTGCCCGGCGACGCCACGGGCGGCTCCATCGCGACGGTGACGAACTACGGCACGTTCAGCCTCACGTTCGCCACGCCGATTCCGCTCCCCGAGCAAACCCTCGTGCTCGGCCTCGGCGCGGGCCGCAAAGTCCCGCACTGGGACGAGGCGAAGCAGCAATTCATTCCCGTGATGGAAGCAAACCTAACGTTGAGCTTCGATCATCGCGTGCTCGACGGCGGCGCCGCGGGCCGTTTGCTGTTGCGCATCACGGACTTGATGACGCACCCGGAGCAGTTATGAGTTGGAGCGCGGGCTTCAGCCCGCTTCAAGCCGCGAATCCTTATGGACGTTGAAGCGGCGTGAACGCCGCGCTCCGCCGCAATTGAGTTTCCAACCTTCGCCAACCCGCTAAACTTCGCCCATGGAATGGCTGCAATCACTGGACGAAGGTTTGTTCCGCTTCGTCAACCAGTCGCTGGGCAATCCGGTCCTTGACCGCGTGATGCCGTGGCTCAGTGGCAACGTGCTCTTCGTTCCGCTCGCGCTCCTCGTCGCGGGCCTCGTCATCTGGCGCTATCGCGCGAAAGGAATTCTGTGCGTCGCCATGCTCATGCTCGTCGTGCCGCTGGGCGACAGCTTCGTCTGCAAGACGATCAAACAAGCCGTCCGCCGCCCGCGGCCTTACGTGACGATGGCCGACGCCAAACAGCGCGTCGGCCCGACGAGTCCGTACGCCGCGATGCCGTCATCACACGCGGCGAACTGGTTTTGCGCCACGATGATCGCGTGGCTTTATTTCCGACGCAGCGCGCGGTTCGTGTTGCCGCTCGCCGTAGCGGTGAGCCTCTCGCGGGTTTACAACGGCGTCCATTATCCGGGCGATATTCTCGCCGGCGCGATCCTCGGCGCGGCGTACGGATTCCTCGGCGTGTCCACGCTGGAATTTCTCTGGCAGCGCGCCGGAAAAAAATTCTTCCCGCTCTGGCACGAACAATTGCCCACGCTCATTCCCACCGGCGACGCCACGACGACAGTGCCCCACTCCGCACTCCGCACTCCGCACTCCGCACTCGAAGCTCATTGGCTCCGCGCCGGCTACCTGCTGCTCGTCGTGCTCACGCTTTCGCGCTGGTTCTATCTCAGCCGCGGCATCATCGAGTTGAGCGAGGACGAGGCGTATCAATGGCATTGGTCGAAACATCTCGCGCTCTCCTATTTCAGCAAGCCGCCGCTCATCGCGGTCGCGCAATTCCTCGGCACGTCGCTCTTCGGTGACAACGAATTCGGCGTGCGCTTCAACGCCCCGCTCATCGCGGCGATCATCGGCTTCCTGCTGCTGCGCTTTTTCGCGCGCGAGGTCAACGCCCGCACCGGCTTCGCGCTGCTGTTGATGTTCACCGCCACGCCGCTGCTGGCGGTCGGCTCGACATTGATGACGGTTGACCCGCTTTCAGTTTTGTTCTGGACCGCCGCGATGCTGGCGGGTTGGCGCGCGATGAAACCGGAGTCCGGTGTGAAGGAATGGTTCTGGGTCGGGCTGTGGATGGGCCTCGGCTTCCTCAGCAAATACACCGAGTTGTTTCAATTGCTCTGCTGGGCGGTTTTCTTCGCGCTGTGGAAACCCGCGCGCGTTCACCTGCGCCGGCCCGGGCCGTGGCTTGCGCTCGTGGTCAACGCGCTGTGCGCGCTGCCCGTGCTCATCTGGAATCAACAACACGGCTGGCCCACGATCGCGCATCTCGGCAAGAACGCCGGCATGAGCAAAAGCTGGGCGCTCGATCTCGACAAACTCGACAACCTCGGCGAATTCTTCCTCCAAGAACTCGGCTTGCTCAATCCGGTGTTCTTCATCGGCACGGGCTGGGCCGCCATCGCGTTCTGGCGGCGCTATCGCGACGACGCGCGGCTTGTTTATTTTTTCAGCATGGGCGCGCCGGTGTTTCTCGTTTATCTCGGCTGGACGCTTCATTCCAGCGTGCTGCCGAATTGGATCGCGCCGGGCGTGCTGCCGCTGTTTTGCATGATGATCATTTTCTGGGAGCGGCGGCGGCAGGAAGGTGTGCGATTTTTTCAGCCGTGGTTTGTCGCCGGGATCGCCGGCGGCCTGACCGCCGTGGTGTTGATGCACGACACGAGCATCGTCGGCAAACTGACGAGCCGCCCGATTCCGCCGAACATTGATCCGCTGAACCGCGTGCGCGGCTGGAAGGAAACTGCCGCCGCCGTCGGCGTTGCGCGCGCGAAGTTGCAGGCCGAGGGCAAACCCGTCTTCATTATCGGCGGGCACTACGGCATCACGAGCCTGGTTTCGTTTTATCTTCCGGAATCACACGGGGTCGCGGCGAGCGCGCCGTTTGTTTTTTATTACTCGTCGGCGAGGCCGGAGAACCAGTTTTTTTTCTGGCCCGGCTACCGCGACCGCAAAGGCCAGAACGCCATCTACGTCATGCGCCGCGAAATGCCCGTGCCCGAAATCCTGACGAACGAATTTGAATCCATCACCCCGCTGCCGCCTCTCGAAGTCCCGTCGCATGACCGCCCCTTGCACACGCTCTATCTCTACGAGTGCCGCAACCTCCGCTGAGTCGGCGGCGTGCGAAACGCGCTTCGCCGTCCGCGACTACGATCTCGCGGCGACGCTTGATTGCGGGCAGGCCTTCCGCTGGAAGCAAAGCAACGGGCGCTGGTCGGCGGTGGTGAGCGGGCGGTGGGTGGAACTGTGGCGGGACGCCAAATACATTTTCGCCCGCACCGCCGCGCCGCAATCCGACTGGCGCTGGCTGGAAAATTATTTACAACTGCCCGTTGACCTCGCCGCCGTGCTCGCGACGTTTCCCGATGACGAACCGATGCGCCGCGCCGCCGCCGCCTGTCGGGGACTGCGGTTGCTGCGGCAGGAGCCGTGGGAATGTCTCGCGTCGTTCATTCTTTCCTCGACGAAACAGATCGTCCAGATCCGGCAGATCGTCGCCACACTTTGCGCGCGACACGGCTCGAGCGCGCTATCACTCGGCGAGCCGGCGTTCGCGTTCCCGACGCCAGCGCAAATCGCCGCGCTGAACGAAGACCGATTGCGCGAATGCAAAATGGGTTTTCGCGCGCCGAATCTTTTGACGGCGGCGAGGTTGATTGATTCCGGCAAACTTGACCTCGGCGGGATTCCGGAACTCGAATTGGCCGAGGCCCGAGCGCGGCTGGTCGCGTTGCGCGGGGTCGGCCCGAAGATCGCCGATTGCGTTCTGCTGTTCGGCTTCGGGTTTCCGACGGCGTTTCCGGTGGATGTGTGGGTGGTGAAGGCGCTGCGGCGATTCTATTTCCGCAACCGCCGCGTCAGTCTGCCGAAGCTGCGGCAGTTCTCGGCGACGCACTTCGGCCCGCACGGCGGTTACGCGCAGCAATATCTCTTTCACAGCATCCGGCGCGATGAGCGAAAAAACTTTCGCCCGGCGCCCGCGCGCTTGTAGCGTCAACCCATGACTTGCCGGGTTGAAGTCCTGTTCACACCAACCGAATTCCGCGCCCTGCGCGAACGCGATCTCGCGCGCACCACTTGCGTCGTCTTCGACGTGTTGCGCGCGACCAGCACCATCGTGACCGCGCTGGCCGCCGGCGCCGCGAGCGTGCTGCCGGTGAATGAAATTGCCGAGGCCCTGGCCGTGCGGCGGCAGCGCCCGGATGTTTTGCTTGCGGGCGAACGCGACGGCCTGCGCATCGGCGCGGCGCTGACCGGCGGGATTGAATTTGATCTTGGCAACTCGCCGCGCGAGTTCACCGCCGCGCGCGTGGCGGGAAAAACCATTGTGATGACGACCACGAATGGCACGCGCGCGCTGCGGGCCTGCGCGGGCGCGGAAAGAATTCTGGTGGCTTCGTTCCTGAATCTGGAGGCGACAGCGGATTTTCTCGGTCGCGAAAATCCGGAAAGCCTTTTGCTCGTGTGCGCGGGAACGGGAAAGGACGCAGCACTGGAGGATACGCTCGCCGCGGGCGCGCTGTGCGACGCGCTGAAATCAGCGAAGCTTGAGCACGAACTGGAGGATGCGGCTTTGATCGCGCGCGACGCTTTTCTTCAGGCGCGGCAGGACCTGGCCCACGCGATCGGCGAAGCCCGCAACGCGCGCCGACTGTTGCGCCAGCCGGAACTGCGTGACGACGTGGAGTTTTGTCTGCGGCGAAACGCGTTTCCCCTCGTGGCGGCGAACGAAGCGGATGGTGGCATCCGCCGGCTGCGCTGAAACCGTCCAGCTCCGGTTCGTCGTGGTTTGCAGCGCGCGTTGGACAGGCATGGTTCCCTTTCGCCGTATCAGTGGATGACTGCGCCGAGGATGTTCTGGCGCGGCACGGCGCCATAGACGCGGCTGTCGGTGCTGTTGCCGCGGTTGTCGCCGAGCAGAAAGTATTCGCCCTCACGACAGCGCAACGAGAGCTCTTCCTGTTGGCCGATCGTGAAGGTCGGCGTGCCCGGCTCGAGATAAGGCTCGAGCAGTTGACGGCCGTTGACGTAAACATGTCCGCCTTTGAGGTAAACCGAATCGCCCGCGCGCGCGACGATGCGCTTGACGGAGAAGGTTTGATCGAGTGGATCACGAATGACAACGATGTCCTCGGGCTGCGGCTCGCGCATGAGATAAACGCAGCGGTTGAGCAAATAATAACCGCTGTGCTTCAACGTGGGCGCCATGCTGACGCCAACGATCTGCACGGATTGAAGGAGGTAGTGGCTGATGAAAATGTAGCTGGCCAGCGCGAACACACCGACGGTCAGGCACTGGAAAACCTGCTGCCGCAAAGTCGGCGCGGGGTTTGCGGGCGCGGCGGGTTTGAGGACGGAAGCAATCGCCGCGGAACTGGCGGCGGGGCTGACACTTGACGGCGTTTGCATATTCACGGCCTGATACCAATGTCTTGTTGCTGAACCAATTGTTCTTGGGAAGTGATGCTTCCGCAATTTGACAGATTACGTAACGCAGGCCGAAGGATTACGGACTAATCCGTCGCCGCGCCAGCTTGAACTTCTCCGCGGAGCTTGAGCGAAACGGCTCTGGCGCGTAGAATCCGGCCCATGCCAAAGAAGAAACAGCAAAGCAGCCTGCTGCGAGGCGCGCGGGTTTATCTCTCCGGGCCGATGGACTTCGTCGCGTCGCGCGCGGCGGAGAAACAATTCGGCTGGCGCAATCGCGTCAGCCAGTTTCTGCAAGAGATGGGCGTGACGGTGTTCGATCCATGGTTCAAGCCGGACGTGCGCGGCTTGCACGAGTATGGCCGCGAGGACGTGAAGAGCGGCGAAAAAATCCGCCAGCGCTGGACTTACGAAGGCGGGAGCGCCGGCGCGAAGGCCCGCTCGTGGTGCGCGCGGCAGTTTTGGGAAACGCTGCACATTGACCTGCGCATGGTGGACACGAGCGACTTCACCATCTCGTACTGCCCGACAAATATTTACAGCGTCGGCACGCCGCACGAGATCATCATGGCCACGTTGCAACACAAGCCGGTGCTCTTCGTCAGCCCGCCGGTTATTTTTCCGGCCTTGCATGAACTGCGCAAACATCTCGAACTCGATCCCATCGGCTCGGAGCTTTTGCGCCAGTTGGAACGGGAAATCCCGATCAAGGAAAACCCGCGGGCCATCCCGAGTCTCTGGTACATCCCGCTCGTCGGCGGTGAAAACTTTTTCGACGGATTCGGTTTCGCGGCGTATCGGAAACGGTTCGGTTGGAACGTGGACATCCCGCTCGACCGCCACGAAAAAAGATTTCCACCCAAACGGCCCATCCTGCCGTTCGTCGAGAAATTGAACCAGCGCCTGCCGAAGAAATGGGATCGCAAGCTCAACCGCTTCGTGCCGGATGACGACTGGTTGCTCTGGGATTTCCACACCACGAAAATTCGCGGCAAGCACGTCGAGTCGGTGCGCAAATGATCCGGTTTTACAGAAGGAAACGAAGGTAACAAAGAACTCCACATATCCAAAACGAAGCCGGAGAGCTTTGTTGCCTTCGTTTCCTTCTGTTCAACTCAACCGCATGTTTGTGCGCTTTGAAATCCGGCGCGCTCCTGCCAACATCCGCGCGCACTGAAATGAAATTGAGTCCCGATAAATCTCTCGCCGGCATCCTTGAACCGGTCTTCGCCATCCGAACCGAAAACGATCTCGGCGTGGGTGACACCGACGGCGCGCGGCAGATGATTGACTGGTGCGCGCGGCATGGCCTGAATGTTTTCCAGACGCTGCCCATCAACGAAACCAGCGACGACAACTCGCCCTACAACGCCATCAGCTCCCTCGCGCTCGAACCGGCGACCATCGCGATCTCGCCGAAGCAACTGCCCGACCTCACGGCGACGCAGATCAAAAAAATCGCGAAGCCCGCGTTGCTCGCCGAACTGCGCCGCGGCGCGGTCAACTATCCCAAGGTCAAGGCGCTCAAACGCAAACTCCTCGACGCCGCGTTCGCGAACTTTCTCAAAAAGCATTTCAATCGGGAGACGAAGCGCGCGCGGCAGTTCCGCGCGTTCCTGATGGAGAACGCCGAGTGGCTTTCCGACTACGCGCTCTTTCGCGTGTTGATGGAAGAGAACGGCGGCCTGCCGACTTGGGATCGTTGGCAACCGGAACATCGCGGCCCGCGCCGCGCACGGACGTGGTTGTTGTCGTTTCCGGAGAAACGTCGCGATGCCCTCGCGCGCAAACAACTTTTCTTCGCCTACGTCCAATGGGTCGCGTTCAGCCAATGGCAGGCGATCAAAGCCTACGCCGAGTCGAAGAAGGTTTATCTGATGGGCGATATCCCGTTCGGCGTCGGGCGCTACAGCGCGGACGTCTGGGCGAACCGTTCCATCTTCGATCTCGATTGGAGCGGGGGCGCGCCACCGGAAAAAGTTTTCAAGGTGGACCCGTTCACCGAGAAGTGGGGACAGAACTGGGGCATTCCGAATTATCGCTGGGATGAGTTGCGCCGGCGCAATTTCGAGTGGTGGCGCGTGCGCGTGGGCAACCTCCAGAAGGTCTTCCACCTTTACCGCATTGATCACGTGCTCGGCCTATTCCGCATCTACTCGTTTCCGTGGACGCCAGATCGCAACGCGGAATTTCTCCCGTGCAACGAGACCGAAGCCGCCGACAAAACCGGCGGTCGCCTGCCGGGCTTCAAACAATTTCCCGACGACACCCACGAGCACAAGGCCGCGAACCAGGCGCAGGGCGAGGAGTTGTTGCGCATGATCCAGGAAGCGTCCGGCGAGACGACGGTCGTGGCCGAAGACCTCGGCGTGGTGCCGGATTACGTTCCGCCCACGCTCGAAAAACTCGGCATCCCCGGCTTCCGCATTCCGATGCTCTTCCGCGATTACGACGGCTCGTATTCCGATCCGAACCGATATCCGCGCCTCTCGCTCGCGCAACCGGCCACGCACGACCACACGCCGCTCGCGTTGTTGTGGCAGGAAGCGTGGACGAACATCGACGCCGGGAAGGACGCGGACCAAAACCGTGCCGAACTCCGCCGCCTGATGGACTTCGCGGGCCTGCGCGATGAAGAACTGCCGCGCGATTTTTCCGACCGTTTGCACGAAGCCTTCACCCGCGCCGTGCTGCAATCCAATTCGTGGCTCGTGATTTTCCAGATCACCGACGTGTTCGCGCAGCCGGACCGCTTCAACACACCCGGCTCCACCTCGCAAGCCAACTGGTCGCATCGCCTCCCGCATACCGTGAAGCAGCTCGACAAAAATCCGCGGCTCGCGGCGAAGGCGAAGATGTTTTCCACGCTCGCGCGCGAGAGCGGACGCGCGGGCTGAGCACGGAGTTCAACGAGCGGGCGAAATATTCGAATGCATGGCAGGCTCGCCGCCGCCAACGCGCAACTACGGCGAGCGGACGCGGTAGTAGCGCATCACGTTGTTCGTCGCTTGCGGGCCGGTGAATTGGAACTGGCCGCGGCTGGCGGGGGTTTCCACGGCGGGGCCGAGATCACTAGGAAACAAACGGGTTGATGATCCGCAGGCCGGCAACGTGTTTGAAGTCAGCTTCATTTCGCGTCACGAGCGGCAGATCGTGCGCGAGCGCCGTGGCGGCAATGATCGCATCCGCCAGTCCCATTTTAGTTTCCTGATGCAGCGCAATCGCACGCGCGATGACTGCCGCATCCAGCGGATGCACCGTGAGCCTCAGGAACAAAATGTCCAGCGCGGCCTTCTCTTCCAACTTCAGCCCGGCGAAACCCATACACTTCGCTCTGGGTCACGCTGGCGACCGCATTTTCCGCCGCGACCGTCAACGCCTCGATCTCAGGGATGCACTGGTTGGCCGCGTAGATCAGGATGTTGCTGTTCAGAAGCATGGCTCAATCCCGGCCGGGCAACGGACGATCCACGCGGATTTCGCGCTGCCACGCCACGGGGTCGGTGATTTTTTTAAAGGTGCCCCGCGCCTGCAATTGACGCAGCGCCGCCAGCGCCGCTTCTCGCGTCGGACGGTCGGTAGCTTCCCGTTCGCTTTCCAAAGTGGCCACAACTTTTACCTTGCCGCGTCGCAAATCCGCCGGCAACGGCAGGTGCAAGGTTCCGTCTGCATCAGCTTCCAGTATGGCTGTGATCGTGCTCATGGCGGAAACTTTACCCCTGATTGCCGGTCGCGTAAAGCCGCTACTCCGCTGCGCCCGGGGACGGGCGTGCTCCGTTTGTAGGACACGACGTGAGGAGTGTTTCCCACGTTCCGACCCGACGACTCCTTACGTCGTCGCCTACAATTTTACGGCGAGCGGACGCGGTAGAAGCGTTGCGTGTTGTTCGTGGCCTGCGGGTCGGTGAATTGGAACGTGCCGGCGGGGGATTCCACGGGTGCGCCGAGGTTGCTCCATTGCGCGAAGGGCAACGCCACGTTCGTGCTGGCGAAAACGGTGAAGCTCGCGCCCGGCAGGTTCGTGAAGCTGAACTGGAACGAGCCGTTGCCCAGTTTTGTTAGGTCGGTCAGCACGGGGGCGTTGGTGGCGATGATCACTTGAACTACGAATTGGTATTCCACCGCGCCGATGTCCACATGCGTGCCGGATGAACGCGGGAAGCCGACGCCCCGTTGATCCGTGGCGAAGCTGTTCGTGGCGGAATCGCTGCCAGCGTCAATTGCTGGCGAGTTAGTCAAGGGTGGCATCGTGGGGCTTGGTCCGCCGTAGTTGCCGAGTGGAGCGAGGAGCGGATTGCCGGTGGTGAGATTTGTGCCGGTCGAGGTAAAGGAGCCGCCGATATTCGGACCTGAGCCAGCACTGTTTCCAGCGACGATGGAGTTGAAGAGAGTCACAGCCCCGGAGTTGTAAAGGGTGCTGCCGCTATTGTCTGAATGATTGCCCGACAGGGTGCTCTGGTTCAGCGTGAACCAACCGTCGTTGAATATGCCGATGCCATACCCAACAGTATTAAATATGTTGCTGGCGACGGTGCATTGATTCAGCGTCAACACGCCGAAGTTGTAGATTCCCGCGCCTCTCCCGCCGTCAATATTGTTCTGGCATCCTGAAACTGTGCAGCGGTTCATGGTAAGCGTGCCCTCATTCGCAATACCACCTCCCACAACACATACGGGTTGACCACCATTGAAGTAGTATGAATCCAGGCAGCCGTTTGGCACGGTTCCGTTCGTGATGGTCAACCCGTTCAACACCACGGTTTGATTTGGTTTCACAAGGATGACGCGGGAAGAGTTGTTTCCGTCAATGCTGATGCCGTTTGGCAACGTGCCGGCATCAATGGTGAGATTTTTGTCCAGCGTCAGTTCGCCATTCGTCAAAACGATGCTCGCGCCGGAGAGCGTGTTGGTGAAAGTGATGGTTGTGCCATTGGTCGCATACAGGATGGCCTCGCGCAGTGAGACTCCGTTGACGAAATCCGCGTCAATAACGTCCGAATTCACGGTGACAATCCGACCTGCTGCCGTAAACAAACCGCCGGACTCCACCGCGCCGATGTCTGCGAATGAGCCGACGACACGCGGGAAACCTACCCCGCGCTGGTCGGTGGTGAAACTCGTGCCGTTGGTGCAGCCGTCAATGGCCGGTGAAGAGGGCAGCGGAGGCATGGTGGGGGTGGTGCCGCCGTAGCTGCCCAGAGTCGCCAGCTTGGGATTTCCGCCAAGCAGGTTGTTCTCACCGCCAATCGTGCCGTAAACATTGTCTTGGATGATCGAGTTGGAGATCGTCAGTGTGGCGTTGGGAATAAACAGATCGTAATTAACAACACCTATACCGTTGTTTCCCGCGATGGTGGATTGGCTGACGATGGCAGTGCCATCATTCCAGATGGCGGAACCACCTTGATACGCATCGTTTTTACTGAATGTGCATTGGTTGATCACGATTGTGCCCTCATTGTAAATGCCACCAGCCTCGCCTCCGTTGCCCGAGTAGTAAGAATTGTTTCCAAGGATGCTGCACCGGTTCACGGTCAGGTTTCCGGCATTTCTGATTCCGGCGCCAACAGAATTAAAACCACCAATAGCACCGTTGGTAATCGTCATTGCCGTCAAGGTCACGGTGTTGTTTGCCAGCACATTGAACACGCGACCGCTGGCATTTCCATCCACTGTAATCCCGTTGGTCAAGGCCGAGGCGTCAATGGTCAGGTTCTTGTTCAGCATGAGTTGCCCGCTGGTGAGCAAGATGGTCTGGCCGGAGAGCGTGTTGCTGAACTCAACGCTATCGCCAGACAAGGAATTGGCGATGACGCTGCGCAACGTACCCGCACCACCGTCGTCTGCTACGGTAGTGACGATGTTGGTCTGCGGGCCGCGCACGATCACCACGCGGATGGCAGTGTTGCTGTTCCCTGCGGCATCCGTGGCGATGAAGCTGTTGGTGTAAATGCCGATCACGGCAACGTTCACGGTGTTGTTCGTGACAAATGTGGCAGTAGCGTCGCACGCATCAGCCATCGTTGCTCCGGGTTCTACGAATGTAGAATTGGTGAGGATGGTCACCGAATTCGCGCCAAGCAGAGTGACGACCGGCGGGAGCGTGTCATTGACCACTACGGTGCGGGTCGCCGTGCCGACGCCGCCGAGGGTGTTCGTGCCAGTGTAGGTGAGAATGTAGTTGTTGGGACTGTTGGGATTCACACTGCCGCTCACGGCTACGGAGAATCCGGCGGAATTGTTCGCGCCCGGATCGGTGAAGGCGAAGTGACATTCGTTGGTGAGATTCGCCGCGCCGAGGAGCGTGATGATGGGCGAACCGAAGGCGATGTCGCTGCCGTAGTTCGTGCCCGCCGAGTTGGTGGCGACGAGGCGGTAATGATTGGTAATGCCCTGAGTGAAGCCACTGAGATCGTTGCTGAACGAAAGAGTCGTGCTGCCGCTGCCAAAAGCCACGGGCGGAGTCGTGTTCCCATAACTGGTGCTGCTCCCCCACTCGAACCATGCCGTGGTAGCGAAGCCGTTGGGATTCACCGTGCCGTTCAGTCGGGCGTTGGAATTGGTGACGCCCGACGCGGCCAACGTGATGACCGTCGGAGTATAGTTGCCCTCGACCGCGCCAATATCGGCGTAGCTGCCGAGGACGCGTGGGAAGCCAACGCCGCGCTGATCGGTGGTGAAGCTGAGGTCGTAACCGTTGGTGCAGCCATTGATGGC
>SIBJ01000059.1 GCA_009695195.1 Pedosphaera sp. | reverse complement strand
GCTGAGTCATCCGGCGGGCAAGACCACTATCAAACTGGCCGTGCCCGAACGCGAACGCGACTGGTGGCGGCGCTTATGGGAAAAGATTTTAAGCCCGATTCCCAACTGCAATGCGGTGGAAAACCATCCCGCTTTCACCCGCCAATCCGCATGAAAAATCAATTCCTACTGCATGGATTCGGATTATGGCTTGTCGTATTCGCCGAGGTTGCGGATCCAGATGTTGCGGAAGCGCGTGGGATTGCCGTGGTCCTGCAACATGATCGGGCCGCGTGAGGCGTGCAGTTTGTCGTAGGTGCCAATCTCGCGGTGGACTGCCTTGCCGATGTATTCTTTCTTGTTGTGAACGGCGACGCCGTTGAGCAAGACGGTCACGCTGGCGCGCTTGGTCAGTTTTTTGTCCTGATCCCATTGCGGCGCTTCGAAGATGATGTCGTAGCATTGCCATTCACCGGGTTTTTTTACCGGGTTGACGAGCGGCGGGTATTGGCCGTACATCGCGCCGGCCTGGCCGTCGGCGTAGGTGCGGTTGTCGTACGAATCGAGCACTTGCACTTCGTAATCGCCGAAGATCAACACGCCGCTATTGCCGCGGCCCTGGCTGTTGCCGACAACCTTTTCCGGCGTGGCGAACTCGATGTGCAGTTGAAAATCGCCGAATTCCTCTTTCGTGCGGATGTTGCCGGCGCCCTTCACGTCTTCCATGTAGCCGCCGGGTTTGGCGGCGCAGCAGTCCGCCGATTTTTGCGGGCGTTGAATCAATGCTTCGGCCCCGCGCACGGGAGCCATTTTCTTTGGCTGGCATTGAGCGGGTTGGTCTTGGACAACCTTCCATCCCGCCTCGCCTTTGTCGCTCTTCCATTTCGAAAGGTCCGTGCCATCGAACAGCACCACGGCGTCCGAGGGCGCGGGCGCGAGGTGGCTGAACGTCGCGCCCGGCGTGACCACGCGCGGGAGCGGGCGGTCGATATCGTGGACGTGCCACGGTTGGCCGGGCAACATCGGCGTGTCCTTGTAGCCGACCGGTTCGGCGGCGGTAGCGGGATTCGGGTTGGCGGCGAACGCCGCGGCGAGCAGCGCGGTCAGGGCGAGGAGGAATTTACGCATGGCGGGAATTCAACAAGCTTCGAGGGAAAATGCAACTGGCAAAAGACCGGCGAGAACCCGGACCGGAAGTCTTTCGCCTGCGGGTGAATTCCGGCGGTGAACTGGCCGTCCGAATCTCCGGTCTCCGCTCAGAACTTGGGTTCGCCCGAAAAAATCGGTTTGTGCTTGTTCCTGTGGGAGGCTATTGCTTGCGCAGAATCATGAATGTCGCCATCTCAACGCCTTTGCTTTCGCTGGCTTTGATCGTCGTGACGCGGTCCGCGCTGGGCGGAGCCGCACCCGCGAAGATCGAATACAACCGCGACGTGCGCCCGATCCTCTCGGAGAATTGTTTCACGTGTCACGGTCCGGATTCCGCCGCGCGGAAGGCGAAGTTGCGGCTCGATCATTTCGAAGATGCCACCGCGCCGCGACCGGACAGCCGGCCCGCCATTGTTTCGGGCAAACCCAACGAGAGCGAACTCGTCAGTCGGATTTTCGAGAAGAACGCGGACGACGTCATGCCGCCAGTCAAGACGCACAAAGTCTTGCAGCCGGCGCAAAAAGATTTGCTGAAGCGCTGGATCACCGCCGGAGCGAAATACGAACCGCACTGGTCGCTCATCGCGCCGGCGCGTCCCGCGCCGCCGAACGTCCGCAACGCAAAATGGGTTCGCAATCCGATTGATGCGTTCATCCTCGCCCGGCTCGAAGCGGAAAAACTAAAGCCCGCTCCGGAAGCCGATCGCCGCGCGCTCGCGCGCCGGCTCAGTCTCGACCTCACCGGCTTGCCGCCCGCGCCCGCGGACGTGGAGGCGTTTGCGAGCGACAAATCTTCCGATGCCTACGAAAAGCTGGTGGATAAATTCCTCGCGTCACCGCACTGGGGCGAACATCGCGGGCGTTACTGGCTGGACGCCGCGCGTTACGGCGACACGCACGGCATCCACATTGATAACTTCCGCGAGATGTGGACGTATCGCGAGTGGGTCATTAACGCGCTGAACAAAAACATTCCGTTCGATCAGTTCACGGTCGAGCAACTCGCCGGCGATCTGCTGCCGAACGCGACGCTGGAACAAAAAATCGCCAGCGGATTCAATCGTTGCAACATCACCACGAGCGAAGGCGGCGCGATTGACGAGGAATATCTCGTGCTCTACGCGCGCGACCGCACGGAGACGACGTCGCAAGTCTGGCTCGGCCTGACCACTGGTTGCGCAGTCTGCCATGACCACAAATACGATCCGATCAAGCAGAAGGACTTTTACTCGCTCTCCGCGTTCTTCAACAACACAACGCAGAAAGCGATGGACGGAAATGTGAAGGACACGCCGCCCATCCTCGTCGTGCCGAAGGCGGAAGATCGCTCGCGTTGGGAAGTGTTATCGAAAGACAGGCTCGCGGGGCAGAAGCGCGTGGACGACCGCAAGCTCGCCGGGAAACCCGATTTCGAGTTGTGGCTCACGAACGGCGCGGCGGCAAAACTTTCCGCGTCGGTGCCGAAGGACAAATTGCTCGCGCACCTCCCGCTCGCGGACAATTCGGAAACGAATCTCACCTTCACGATCGGCGGCGCGGCGCGGACGCTTTCCTTCGCGACGAATCTCACGTGGCAGGCCGGCGCGGTGGCGGAGAAGGCGTTCACCATTCGCACGGCGACCACGCCCGAGATCGCGGACGTCGGTGATTTCGAGCGTGATCAGCCGGTGACTTACACCGCGTGGGTGAAGCTTTCCAGCGCCCGCGACGGCGCGGTGTTCGCGCGCATGGACGACGGGAAGGATTACCGCGGCTGGGATTTGTGGCTCGAAGGCGGGAAGCCCGGCACGCACATCATCTCCAAGTGGCCCGAGGACGCGATCAAAGTCGTCGCCAAGAAGGAACTACCGAAGGATCGTTGGGCGCATGTGTGCGTGACGTACGACGGCACGTCGAAGGCAGCCGGCGTGAAAATTTACGTGGACGGCGAAGTGCGGGAGTTCGCCACGCAGGCGGACAAGCTGCAAAACTCGATCCGTTCAACCGTGCCTTTCAAGATCGGCCAGCGGCACACCTCAAGCCCGGTGGAAAAGACCGGCGTGCAAGACGTACGGTTTTACGGTCGGGCGTTGACGCACGATGAAGTGCGCGAGCTTGGCAACGGCACGCGCATGGCGTGGCTCGCGTCGAAACCCGCGGACAAGCGCGACGCGAAGGAGGGTGAGGAGCTGTTCACGCGCTGGCTCACGTCGGGCGACAAGGAATATCTGGAGTCAACCAAAGCGCTCGACAAACTCCAAGGCGAGGAAGGCGAAATCAAAATGCGCGGCACCATTGCGCACGTGATGAGCGAGCGCGACGCGGCGGCGGAAGCGTATCTACTTTTCCGCGGCGAGTACGACAAGCGGCGCGACAAGGTCGCGCCGGAGACTCCCGCTGCGCTACCGCCGATGTCCGCCGATCTGCCCCGCAACCGCCTCGGTCTCGCGCAATGGCTGTTGCGTCCGGAGCATCCGCTCACGGCGCGCGTCACGGTGAATCGTTTCTGGCAGGAGATTTTCGGCGCGGGCATCGTGAAGACGCCGGGCGATTTCGGCGTGGCCGGCGAAATGCCCTCGCATCCCGAATTGCTCGACTGGCTCGCGGTTGAGTTTCGCGCGTCGGGTTGGGACGTGAAAAAGTTTTTCAAATTGGTCGTCACGTCGGCCACTTACCGGCAGTCGGCGACGGCCACGCCGGAAAAACTGGCGAAAGATCCATCGAACCACCTGCTCGCGCGCGGCCCGCGCTTCCGCATGGACGCCGAGATGATCCGCGACTACGCGCTGGCTTCCAGTGGTCTGCTCGTGGATAAACTTGGCGGGCCGAGCGTGCGCCCCTACCAACCGGAAGGTGTGTGGGAGGCGGTCGCGATGCCGGGCAGCGACACCAGCAAGTACACCCGCGACAGCGGAGAAAAACTTTATCGCCGCAGTCTTTACACCTTCGTGAAACGCTCCGCCCCGCCGGCGTCGCTGGATATTTTCAACGCGCCGAATCGTCAGACCTGCACCGTGCGCCGCGACCGCACGGACACGCCGTTGCAGGCGCTCGTGACTTTGAATGACGAGCAATTCGTCGAGGCGGCCCGTTCGCTTGCACAACGAACTTTGAAGGACGGCGGCGCGCAGGACGCACAGCGGCTGGACTTCATGGCGCATCGCCTGCTCGCCCGCGCGTTTCGACCGGAGGAACGCAAGGTGGTCGAAAGCAGCTTGAAAGATTTGCTCGCGCACTATCGCACGGAACCGAAGGAGGCGGAGAAGTTGCTCGCGGTCGGCGAATCGAAACCCGACGCGACGCTGGACAAGCCCACGCTCGCCGCCTACACGATGGTGGCGAATGAATTGATGAACCTGGATGAAGTGTTGAACAAATGAAAAGAAAGCTCCAAGCACCAACATCCAAGCTCCAGAGAAATCTCAAGCTCCAAATTCCAAATGGGCGTTCTCTGGCTGTTTGGAGTTTGATGCTTGGTGCTTCTCTGGAGCTTGGATGTTGGTGCTTGGAATTTCCTTTATGAATCCCTTCCCCTCTTTCACCCCGCACCCGATCTTCGAAGATTACGTCCGCTCCGAAACGCGCCGCCAATTTCTTCGGCGCGGCGCGAGCTTTCTCGGCACGGCGGCGCTGGCCACGCTCGCGCCCGGATTGATTCTGGCCGGCGACAAAAAAGCCGCGGCGACGGCGAAGATCATCAAAGGCGTCGGCCCGCACTTCGCGCCGAAAGCGAAGCAGGTGATCTATCTCCATATGGTCGGCGGGCCGCCGCAGATGGATCTGTTCGATTACAAACCCGTGATGGGCGAGTGGTATGACAAGGATTTGCCGGAAACGATCCGCATGGGCCAGCGGCTCACCACGATGACGAGCGGTCAGGCGCGGTTTCCCATCGCGCCGTCGAAATATAAATTCGCGCAGCACGGCAAGAGCGGAATGTGGGTCAGCGAACTTTTTCCAAACAAGGCGAAGATGGTGGACGACCTTTGCTTCATCCGCTCGATGCACACGGAGGCGATCAATCACGAGCCGGCCATCACCTACATGCAGACGGGAAATCAAATCACCGGCCGCCCGTGCCTCGGCTCATGGGCTTCGTATGGGCTGGGTTCGTTGAACTCGGATTTGCCGACGTTTGTGGTGCTCGTTGCGAAGCCGACCAACACGGAACAAATCCAGGCCATCGCCGCGCGGCTCTGGTCCGCCGGCTATCTGCCCGGCGAACATGCGGGCTGCTCGTTCCGTTCGGCGGGTGACCCGATTCTGTTCATCAACAATCCCGCCGGCGTGGACGCGAAGGTCCGCCGCAAAACGCTTGATGGCTTGAAGGCGTTGAACGAGATGAATTACAAAACCGTCGGCGATCCCGAAACGCACACGCGCATCGCGCAATACGAACTGGCGTTCCGGATGCAATCCAGCGTGCCCGAACTGACGAACATCGGCAGCGAACCGGAGTCCACCTACAAACTTTACGGCGAAGACGCGAAGAAGCCCGGCACGTTTGCGAACACGGCGTTGCTCGCGCGGCGCATGATCGAGCGCGGCGTGCGCTTCGTGCAGATTTATCACAACAACTGGGACACGCACTCGAACGTCTCCGGCCGTCTGCCGATGCAATGCAAGGACGTGGACCAGGCGTGTTACGGGTTGATCCAGGATTTGAAAGCGCGCGGCCTGCTCGACTCGACGCTCGTCGTGTGGGGCGGTGAATTCGGGCGCACGATTTATTCGCAAGGCGGCCTGACGAAAGACAACTACGGCCGCGACCATCATCCGCGCTGTTTCACGATGTGGATGGCCGGCGGCGGCTCCAAGCCCGGCGCGGTTTACGGCGAGACGGATGATTTCTCTTACAACATCACGAAAGACCCGGTCCACATTCACGACTTCCACGCGACGGTGTTGCACCTGCTCGGCTTCGAGCACGAGAAATTCACCTACCGCTACCAGGGCTTGGATCAAAAGCTCACAGGCGTCGAGCCGGCGAAGGTCATCAAGGAATTGTTGGCGTGAACCCTGCCACCACAGAAATGAACTCATTGCCCAATGGCAAACCGTCGGCGAAGGCTGGCCGCATCATGTATATCGAATGCAAGGCAGGCGCGATGACCGGTTCGGGGCGCATCGGGCGCGTAACATTTTCCAAGACGGGACGAACACTCTTTTATCGCGGTCATCGGTTTCAGAGCCTCAAGGGCAAGGGATTCAAATCAAACTACTACGACGTCGATACGGGCGAGGATTACTGGATTTCCGGTCCAAAGCGGGCTGGCGGCGATGCCTTGTACGGCGGCAGCAGTCCAATCGAGATTGATGCTGACGTGCGCGAGGAATATTGGCGAAGCATCAGGCGACAACCCGGAAGAATTCATGAGCGGGTGGCTTGATCAGATTGCTGAGGTCGAGGATTGAGCAGGCCGTACTGCTGACGAAAGGCTCATGCGCACAAACCTGCTGAATAGTTTACTCCGTACGGCCAACTGCTTGATGGCTGGCGGCTCGATTCAGCGTGCGTTTGCGGCAGACCTCTCAAGCACATCGCCACTACCCAGCCCCGCCGCCCTGAATTTCTTCGAGCAAAAAATCCGACCTTTGTTTGCGGAGCGTTGCTTTGAGTGCCACAGCGCCGGCGCCAAGAAACTCAAAGGCGGATTGCGCTTGGATTTTCGCGACGGAGTTTTGCGCGGCGGCGATACGGGTCCGGCCATCGTTCCGGGCGAGCCGGAGAAAAGTCTGCTCATCACGGCGATCCGTTACACAAATACCGACTTGCAGATGCCGCCGAAGCAACAGTTGTCGCCGGAGCAGATCGCGAATCTGGAGGCATGGGTAAAAATGGGCGCGCCCGATCCGCGTCTTGAAATCAAACCAGCCGTTGCCGGGACGGGGCGGGAGTTCTGGTCAGCGCAGCCCGTTCGCGAGCCGCAACTGCCGAAGGTTGACAAGTCGTCGTGGCCGCGCAATGCCGTGGACCGCTTCGTCCTCCACCGGCTTGAGGGGAAAAATCTCTCGCCCGCCCGCGAAGCTTCGCGCCCAACGTTGATTCGCCGCGTCACGTTCGATCTCACGGGGTTGCCGCCCACGCCGGAGGAGATCAAAAACTTTCTCGGCGACAAATCGCCCGGCGCTTTCGAGCGGCTCGTGGAGCGGCTGCTGGCTTCACCGCATTACGGCGAGCGCTGGGGGCGGCACTGGCTCGATGCCGCGGGCTACGCGGACTCCAACGGTTACTTCAACGCCGACAGCGACCGGCCGCTCGCCTACAAGTATCGCGACTACGTGGTTCGCTCGATCAACGACGACAAACCGTTCGATCGTTTCATCCAGGAACAAATCGGGGGCGACGAGTTGGCCGGTTTTCAACCAGACGGCGACGTCACGCCCGAAATGGTGGAGTTGCTGACCGCGACGCATTTTCTCCGCAACGCGCCGGATGGCACCGGCGAGAGCGATGGCAATCCGCTCGAACTGAAGGTGGACCGCTACTCCGTGTTGGAAGGCAACGTGCAGATTCTCGGCTCGGCATTTCTGGGTTTGACGGTGCAGTGCGCCCGCTGTCACGACCACAAGTTCGAGCCGGTGACGCAGGAGGAGTATTACCAGCTTCAAGCGATCTTGCGACCCGCGTTCGATCCCGAGCACTGGCTCAAACCGAATGAGCGCGTGCTCACGGTCGGCACGCGCGCCGCTCGCGAAGAAAACAAACGCCAGCTCGAAAAGTTCGACCGTGAGATCAAGGCGTTGAAAGAAAGCCTGGAAGGCTTGATCGCGCCGTTCCGAAAACTCGGCGTGCTGGAAAACCTGGAAACAATTCCCGAGCCGGCTCGCGCCGCTCTCCAAAAGGCGTTCGACACCGAGGAAAAAAAGCGCACCGCGGAAATGAAGGCGTTGCTGAAAACCAACGCCGCGGTGGTGGAGATCAAAGACGAAGATGTGGCAAAGCGTTTTCCCGAACTGTCGGCGGGCTACGAGAGCTTGCGGGCTGGCATCAAGAAACGCGAAACGGAACGACCGGTGGCGCTGCCGCAAATTGCGGCGGTGACCGAGTCAACGAACCAGCCGCCAACGCATCATCTGCTGGTGCGCGGCGTTTATGCCAACGAGGGGCGCGAAGTGTCGCCGGGCGTGCCGGCGGTTTTTTGCGGCGCGGGAAATTCATATCAGCCGGTTGCCGTCGCTGGACAAAAAAGTTCCGACCGACGGCTGGCGCTCGCGCGCTGGCTGACTTCGCCGGAAAATCCGGTGGTCGCGCGCGTGCTAGTGAACCGCGTCTGGCAACATCACTTCGGCGAGGGCCTGGTCGCCACCGTGGACAATCTCGGCGTGACCGGCGCGAAACCGACGCACCCGGAATTGCTGGATTTTCTGGCGGCGGAGTTTGTGAAGACCGGCTGGCGGCTCAAGCCATTGCATCGTTTGATCGTCAACTCGGCCACGTATCGTCAGAGCGGCGCGCTGCGCGACACCGCCTACGCCGCCGATCCGGGGAACAAATGGCTCGGGCGTTTCCCGATGCAACGACTCGATGCCGAGATGATCCGCGACGCCATCCTGTCGGCCTCCGGCGAACTGAATCTGGAAATCGGCGGGCCTTACGTTCCGTTCAAATCGCACGACGACGGCCAGATCGTCGTGGATGAAGCGAAGGCCGGCGCCAAACGCCGCTCGCTTTACCTTCAGCAACGGCGCACCCAACCGGTGACGGTGCTCGATGTTTTCGACGCCGCGCGGATGAGTCCCAACTGCACGCGCCGCAATCCATCCACGGTCTCGCTGCAATCGCTCGCGATGTTGAATTCCGATTTCATCCGCGCCCGCAGCCACGCGTTCGCGCAACGATTGGAGAAGGATTGCGGCACGGATCGCAACCAGCGCCTCGAACAGACATTCCTGCTGGCGCTCGGACGTAAACCGAACTCCGCCGAGCGCTCGGCGGCTGAGGAATTTTTGCAGTCGCAGGCGGCTCATTACGCCGGCAAACCGGACCAGAGCGAGCGCGTCTGGGCGGATTTCTGCCAGATGGTGCTGGCGGGAAATGCGTTCTTGTATGTGGAATGAAATTGAAGCAAACCAGCGGCGACCAATTCGATCATGAGCCGGACCCAGACTGATTTTGGGATCAACCGCCGCGCGTTCCTCGGCTACACCGCCGGCGGACTCGGCTGGCTCGCGCTCTCGCATCTGGCGGCGCTCGAAGGTCGGGCCGCGACGGCCAGCCAGATTATTTCAGGCGCAAACCCACTCGCCGCGAAGCCGCCGCATTTCTCCGCGAAGGCCAAATCCGTGATCTGTCTCTTCCAGCACGGCGGGCCGAGCCAGATGGATTTGTTCGATCCCAAACCGGAATTGAACAAGCGCGACGGCCAGGATTATCCGGGCAAGGATCTGGAAATTCATTTCGACAAACAGGCGGGCAAGCTTTTGCAATCGCCGTTCAAGTTCGCGAAGCACGGGCAATCGGGCGCTGAGTTCTCCGAACTAATTCCGCACACCGCCGGCATCGCCGATGAAATCACGCTGGTGCGTTCGATGACCACGGACTCGGTGGACCACGAATCGGCGTTGCGCATCATTCACAGCGGGAAATTTCAAGCGGGCCGGCCCACGTGGGGTTCGTGGGTGACGTATGGGCTGGGCACGGAGCGACAGGATTTGCCGGCTTACGTTGTGTTGTCGGATCCGGGCGGGCTGCCGGTGGATGGCATCCGCAACTGGACGAGCGGCTGGCTGCCGGCGATTTATCAGGGCACGCAAATCCGCTCGTCGGGTTCGCCCATTTTCAACCTCGCCACGCCCGAGGACATTCCCGCCGCGGCGCGCGTGAACCAACTCCAGCTTCTGGCGAAACTCAACGCCGCGCATTTGCGCGATCACCCGGAGAATTCTGAATTACAGGCGCGCATCAGCAATTACGAAATGGCCGCGCGGATGCAGACCTCGGTCAATGACGCACTTGACCTCACGAAGGAGTCCGCCGAAACCAAAAAACTTTACGGCCTCGACCACGCGCATGCCGCGACGGCCGATTACGCCAAGCGTTGCCTCATGGCGCGGCGGCTCGTCGAGCAGGGCGTGCGGTTCGTGCAGATTTATCTCAGCGGCCAGCCGTGGGACACGCACGACAAGAACGCCGAGAAGTTGAAAGACCTTTGCCTCATGACCGATCAACCGAGCGCCGCGCTCGTGATGGATTTGAAACAACGCGGCCTGCTCGACTCGACCATCGTGCTCTGGTGCGGCGAGTTTGGGCGGCTGCCGATTTCGCAGGGCAAGGACGGTCGCGATCACAATCGTCACGCCTTCACGCTCTGGCTGGCCGGCGGCGGTTTCAAAAAAGGTTACACGCACGGCGGCACGGATGACTTCGGTTACAAAGCCGTGCAGGACCCGGTGCGCGTTTATGATCTCCACGCGACGTTGCTGCACGCGCTGGGCCTGGATCATTTGAAACTCACGCACCCGCACGAAGGCCGCGATGACAGCCTGACCGACGCCGTCGTGAGCGGAGCGAAAGTGATTCCGGAATTGCTGGCGTGAACCGCGAACGGCGCGCGGACTTGAGTCCGCTTCAGTTTCCGCAGGCATGAATCGGCCGGAAGTTTCGTGGCGTGTACTTTATCGCACGCTGAAGCGGACTGAAGTCCGCGCGCCAAAAGCCATCTTGCCAGGTCACCGGTGTTTGACCTAAATCACCAAACCTGAAAAACGCCTCGAAGCTCATTCTCAGAATTCTCGCCGCCGGCAGCCTGCCGGCGCTGGCGGCCCCGGCGGAAAAAATCGTGACGGCGGCACGCCCGGCACCAAAGGCGGTACGAAAGCGCCTGGCGGACCCGGCGGCAATCAACCCCAACCGAAGCCGCTCACGCCCGAGCAGGTGGGACTGGTGCACGCGTGGATTGATCAGGGCGCGAAGTAATTTCAACGCGTCTTCAGGAAACGCTGCCGGCAAAACCCGGCGGCGTTTTTCTTTTTTGCGATCAGGGCGCAAGCTTCAGCCGCAGGCAGGCGGCCTCGAGATCATTTCGCACCAACAAATATTCCCCGGCGAGCGCAGGCGGATTCCACGTTTTCGCGTTGAACACCCGGAAGCGCGCGAGCTCGTTCGGCGCGTCGGGCGTGGGCCGCAACAGCACCAGCTCGCCCGCCTCGGCCATGAGCAGATAATGTTCTCCCACCAACAAACCCTGGCCGTGGCCGTAGCGGCCCTCCTTCCATTTTAGCGAACCGTCTTTCAAATCCACGCACGCAAACATTCCGTCGTCGAGGCCGTAGAGAAAATCGTCGCGCGCATAGATGTGGGCGAACTTGGCTTTCATGCGGGTGGACTTCCAGATTTGCTTCACCGCCATCTTGTCCGCGCCGACGGGCGTGAGTTCGAGCAACTCCGCGCCCACGCCGTAGCCGGCGGAAAAAAGAATCCGGTTCGGGCCGATCACCACCGGCGTCGAGCAACCGGGATATCCGATGCCCCACGGGCTTTCCCAAAGCATCGCGCCGGTCGCGGTATCGTAGCCGGCATGCTGGTGGCTGTTGAAACCGATCACCTGCCGCACGCCGCCGAGCGTGGCGAGGATGGGCGAGGCGTAACTCGGATTGGCCGTGCCCGTGGACCAGACCGGCTTGCCATCGGCCAGTTGAAACGCTAACAGCGTGTGCCCCGAGTCCTCGCCGCCGTGGACCAGAACCATTTCATCCACGATCAAGGGCGATCCCGCGCAGCCCCAGCCCGGGACCTTGCCCTTGTTTTCCACTACGACATCGCGCGTCCAGATCACCTGGCCGCTGGCGAGGTCGAGGCAATTCAACCGCCCGGTGGCGCCGGCGGTGAACACGCGGTGGCTCCGGATCGTGGGCGTGGCGCGCGGGCCGTCGCCCGCGATGACCGTGTGGTAACGCGTGCGATCCGCGTGCAGCCAGAGTTGGCGGCCGGTTTTCAGTTCGTAGGCCACGACACATTCGTCCTCGCCGCGCTGTTCCTGGGTCACGGCGATTTCGCCCACGATGGCGAAGCCCGACCACGCGCCGCCGATTTTTTGTTTCCACAACAACTGCGGCGGGTGCGTCGTCCAGTTCGTTTCCAATTTGAGGCCCGGCAAAACACCGTCGCGATTCGGGCCGTAGAATTGAGGAAAGGATTTTCCGGTTTCGACCACGGGCGGAATGGCCGCCCTCGAATGGGTGGCGCTGGCCGAAACCAAATCATGCTTCGCCCAACGAAATTCCAGAATCGGAATCAAATCGCCGCTCACGCCCCGGATGCGAAATAGCGCGGGGACCGATCCCACCAACAGAAAAAATCCCGCCAGCACGGCGAGCCGGGCCTTCCAACGCGCGCGGGAGAACAAGGCCCACCACAGCAGCAGCGCCAGCAGGGCGATGAGGACAACTTTTGCGGTTTCGAGATTGCGTTTTTGAAACGGCCACTCGCTTTGCAGGCGCACCCACGTCCAGGCCGCCGCGGCCAGCAGAAAAATGGCGACCCCCGGCCACCAGCGAATCGGACGCTTGGGCGCCGCGGGTTTGATTCCGGTTTCGGTCATGCCGGCGCAGCGTGGCGGAAACCGTTTGGGAACTCAAACCGAGTTCTCCAAAAAAATGCACGGTCGCTTCAGAATGACCCGTGGTGTGCGGTGTAATACCACCACACCGCCAGGCCGATGGCCGTCAGGGCCGCGAGCACCAGGAGCATTTTGATGACGAACTTGGCGACTTTGAAAGCCAGCCAAATTCCGATCAGCGCCGCGAGGCCGATGCCGACGGCGACGGGTTTGGAGACCGCGAGGGCGGCCAGCAGAATCGAGTTCGTTGCCATGGGTTCATATTAAACCCACCGCTCTTTGATCGCCGCAAGAATATCCGCCACGACTTCGGCCTTCAGCTTCGCGCCTTGCAGGTCGTCGTGGTGGGGCGGAGCACTTGAAGGTTTCGTCTTATCCTTTGTGTTGGCGGGTTTCGGTGTTCATGTGCGCTCGCACTAGCTCACACATTCAACCACCGCCCGTCCACCAAATCGGGGGCGAGGCCGCAGCTTGAAAGGAAGACCAACCAGACCTGATCCTCAGCCGGGCGGCCAAGTCATCTTGCGCCCACCGAGGATGTGGCAATGCAAGTGCGGCACAGCTTCGCCGGCATCGGCGCCGTTGTTGAACACGAGACGGAAACCGTTTTGTTTCAGCCCGAGTTTTTCCGCGACTTCGCCAGCCTTGAGCATCAAGTGGCCGAGGACCTTGTGATCTTCCGGCGTCGCCTCGGCAATGCGCGAGATGGGTTTTTTGGGAATCAGCAGGACGTGCGTGGGCGCTTGCGGGTTGATGTCGCGGAAGGCGATGACGAGGTCGTCCTCGTAAACGATCTGCGCCGGGATTTCGCGGGCGATGATTTTTTCGAACAAGGTTTTGCTCATAGGCTCGCTCCCGCTGATGGGTCGCTCGTTGGAGTTCACGCTTTGGCGTGACCCGAACAAGCTGAAGCTTGAACTCCAATTCACTCCACCACCAGCACACACTCGGCTTCGCGCGGTTCGGTGGTCAGACATTCGCGCAAGTAACCGACGATCTGGTCGCGTAAATTTTCGCAGCGCGGACTCCAGCGGCGCGCGCCGGCGAGTTGCTTCACGCAACCGCGCAAGCCGCGGAAGCGAATCAAGCGCGGTGAGGCTTGCAGTTGCGTGCGGAGTTCACGGCGCAGACGCGGGAAGAAAACCAGCTCGCGCGCCGCGCCGGAATCGCGGGCGAGGGCGTTGAGATCGGCGGTGGGGTTTTCGCCTGGGGGCGGATCGGGCGCGCGGACTTTGAAACCCAGTTCCCGCAAAACTTTTTCCAGCGCCTCGGCAAACTCCGCGACCGTCACCGTATCCCGCGCCAAATCTTTCCGGAAATAATGGAACACCGACGCCGCGGCGTGGTGAATGACTTCGGGGTCAAATTTATCGGCGGCGTCGCCCATCAACTCCACGGAAATCATTTCCGCCGAGAACGGGATGCTTTCGCCGGAGGTGAGTTCGAACAACATGCAATCGTGTGCGAGCGAGATCATTGTTTGGCCTCCAGTTTTTTGACTTCCGACACGAAGTCGGTGGCTTCCTGAAACCGGCGGTACACGCTTGCGAACCGGACGTAGGCGACGTCGTCGAGTTCGCGCAGGCCGTCCATCACCATCTTGCCGATGAACTCGGCGGGGACTTCGCTCTCGTATTTATTATTGGCGGCTTCGGTGATTTTTTCGACGAGGTCTTCGATGAGCTTGGGGCTGACCGGACGTTTCTGGCAGGCCTTCTTGATGCCGGAAAAAAGTTTTTCCTTCGAGAACTCCTCGCGCCGACCATCGCGCTTGACGATGACGAGTCCACCGCGCTCGATTTCCTCGTAAGTGGTGAAGCGATGCCCGCACTTGATACATTCGCGGCGTCGGCGGATGGTCGCGCCTTCACGCGAACCGCGTGAATCCACGACTTTGTCTTCCTGATCGCCGCACTTGGGGCAACGCATAATTGCCACAGCTAATTGTGGCCGGGGACAGTAAACACACCAAATCTTGGGGCGTCAAGGATTCACGGTTTATGCCGATTCGCAAAGCCGTAATATCCCTATTTGACCTTGTGGCAAATACGCGTTCCAATGATGCCGTCCAGACGTTTGGACGAGTGCCGTCTGTGTGATCGAAAAGCGACATGCCCCGGCTCCGCCAACAATTGCAATTTGCGCATTAAAAAAGTCTGTTGACCGCGATGGCGATTTGATGCAAAAGTCTGGTGCCGCTTTGAACAATGTGCCCAACGATGAGTCAGCTATTGATGTTGAAGCTGTCAAGCGAAACGCTGCCGAGCAGGGGATCGCCCTTCGTGAGATAGCTATCTTTTACACCGGGCTAACGAGCACTGAGAAATTGGTCATGCAGGAACGCAATCTGCTAAAATACGAGTCAGGGGACACCGCCGTCGCAGAATTCACCGATTCCGGTGAGGCGTTGTTCTGCGAAAAAATAACTGGCTTTCACTATTTAGGCGCCTGATATGCCTTTCAAGTTAAACACTATCTTGCGGCATAAGGAAAAGGATGTTGCCGCTGCAAAGAAGCTCAGGAGCATTGGCGACTTAAAGCGCATGATTCGGGACGCTCCGCCCGTGCGCTCATTTAAGCAAGCTCTCGCCGGAGGATTTGGACTCATTGCAGAGATCAAACGCAAATCGCCAAGCGGCGGAGAAATGCTTGAGGCGAATTTTGTTGATGCACCGGGCGTCTATGCGAGCAGTCCTGTCGTAAAAGCTGTTTCCATTCTCACGAATTCCAATTTTGGAATGAAGGTCGAGGACTTGCGCACGTACCGATCTTTGGTGAACAAACCAATTTTGAGGAAAGATTTCCTCACGACAGAATACGAGATTTACGAGGCTCGCGCCTTTGGTGCGGACGCAGTTCTTTTGATGGCAAACGTCCTTAAGCAGGATGAGATGCAGAGATTATTTGAGCGAGCGTGCGAGCTTGAATTGGATGTTTTGTTCGAGTCTCATACAAAGGCGGAAATCGAAACCATTCCAAACGGTGCCAGTATTTACGGGATAAACAGCCGAAAGTTCATGGCCGTAAACAGATGGCACGTCGCCAATGTTGTGAATAAATTCGCACGGTTTGGATTCTGGCGACCCGACACGAGTCCTGATGTTACTGTCGAGCTTTCCACTTTTACCATCGTTAAGCACTTGCCGAAGCACGCAATCAAAGTTGCAGAAAGCGGCATCAAGCCAAGCAAAGTCCAAGAGATCATGGGCATGGGTTTTGATTCAATGTTGGTAGGCACGTCGCTTCTGAAATCCCCGCAAGGGATTCAAGCTGCGCTGTCTGAATTCGAGCAAGAAATTATTCCTAGCCGACGAAAGGTTTCCACACTTTCGGAAACGGCCCACGCTTAGTCTTGTTCAACTTCTGAACCGCACCCGCCGTTTCCATTTTCATTCCGTTTTGTCCAATCATTGGACGGCACCGTAGAGATAAATCGCGTACCGCGTACCAATCCCGCAGTTCTTACGGAGTGTAACTTTTCCGTGTTCTACGCTAGAACGAAACTGCCCGGAATTTCCATCCAAAGATCAGTTTTCCGCCTCCGTCAGAACCAATCCGTTAGGACACGACCGGATTCACGCAGCGCGGATGCACCGGCGAAAAAGGTTGAGCGAACTGGCTATGACAACGCAGCTCAAAAAACCGTCGGCGAACCTTCGTCGAGGATGCGGATTTGTTGGGAGAGATTTTGCTGCTGCGCGACTTCGAGCAGCCAGCGCGGCGGCTCGTCCATCTCCTCGAAGGAAAGTTTGAAGGAGCCGTAGTGCATGGGCACGAGATGCCGGGCGCGGAGGTCCTTGAACGCCTGCACTGCCTCGTCCGGCCCCATGTGAACGTTGCGGAATGATTCCGGGTGATACGCGCCGATGGGCAGCAACGCGACATCTGGGGCGAGACGCTCGCCGATTTCCTTGAAGCCGCCGAAGTAGGCGCTGTCGCCGGCGTGGTAAATTTTACGGCCTTGATGTTCGAGCACAAAACCGCCGTAGCCGCGATGGTGGTCGTGCAACGTGCGTGCGCCCCAATGTTTGCTCGGCGTGAGCGTCACCTGCCAGCCGTTGTGCGCGAAGAGTTCCCACCATTCGAGTTCGATCACGCGGGCGAAGCCGAGATTATGCGCGAGATCGCCGACGCCCCACGGCATGACGCCGATCTTGGGATGCGGCAGCCGACGCAACGTCGGTTTGTGAAAATGATCGAAGTGCGCGTGCGTGAGCAGCACGAGATCAATCGGCGGCAGGTCCGAGATTTTCAGGCCGGAACGTTTGATCCGCTTGAGGAGGAACAGCCAGTTCGCAAAATTCGGATCCACCAGAACGTTGAGGTCGGTGAACTGGATCAGAAACGAGGCGTGGCCGATCCAGGTGATGGCGACCTGACCGCGCGCGAGTTTGGGAAACGTCGGTCGTTTGTGCTCGCCGGTGCGGCGGGTGAGCAGCGCCTTCCACACGAGTTCGCGAAAAAAAGTCCGCGGGCTGAAATGATTCGAGGGCGTGAGTTCCTTGAAGGATTTCGGGAGCTTGCGCTTGGCAGGCGCCGGGCGGTGGCTGAGAGGTTTCGTCATATCGCGTTGACCCTCACAGTTGTAACGCGGGTTGAATAAAACGCAACTGCTCCCGTCTCACGTGCAACTTTCAAACTGAAAGGAAAATATATGAAAAAACTAATGTTGGTCGCAGCAATGGTCGCAGTCGCGGGAATGCAAATGCAAACCGCCCGGGCCGGTGATCGTGGGTGGGCGACGGCAGGGAAAATTTTGACGGGCGTCGCCATCGGAGCGGTTATCGCCAACGCGGTGGACGCGCGGGCGAGTTATTCGGTGACGTATTCGAGCGGGCCGGGCTACGCGTATTGCCCGCCGCCGGCGCCGGTGGTTTGTGTGCCCGCGCCAGTGGTCTGCGCGCCGCGCCCGGTTGTGTATGTGTCCGCACCGGTCGTCTGTGCGCCGCCGCCCGTCGTCGTGTATCGCGCGCCGGTCTTCTGCGCGCCGCCGGTGGTGAGCGTGCGTTACGCGCACCGTTACGGGCATGGTTACTCGCACGACCGCGGACATCATGGCTGGCGGTGATTTCGGAGGAACCGAGTGGGGGACAATGCGCTCCCGTCCCGCAAAACGCGGGACGGGATTTTTATTTTTTGCCGCAGGCGAAACGGGTAAAAGAAGGGCATGAGCGAACTCGACCCGCAACTCGACACCTTTCTTCGGAAGCAACCCGCGCTGGGCAAAGACGTTTATCTCGCGCGCACGGCGGTCGTCCTCGGCGACGTGACGCTCGGCGACCATTCGAGCGTGTGGTACCACGCCGTGTTGCGCGGCGACATCCATCGCATCGTCGTCGGCCATCACACGAACGTCCAGGACAACGCCGTGCTGCACGTCGCGGACACGTGGCCGTGCGTTGTCGGCAACTGGGTCACGATCGGCCACAGCGCGGTGGTGCATGCCTGCACCGTCGGCGATGAAGTGCTCGTCGGGATGGGCGCGGTGATTCTCGACGGCGCGGTCGTGGGCGAACAATCCATCATCGGCGCGAAGGCGCTGGTGACGCAGGAGATGAAAATCCCGGCCGGCTCGCTCGTGCTCGGGATGCCGGCGAAAATCGTACGCGCCCTGACGCCGGCGGAACGCGCCGGTTTGAAATGGTGGGCGCAAAAATACGTGGACAACGGCGCGTATTGCCTCAAGCACGGTCTCAACGTCGGCGCGCCGCTGTGACCGCGCCATGCCCGGCCGACTCAACATTTTCCAACGGACGATGGTTCAGTGGAACGAACTGCATCCCTACAACGCGGTCCACGCGCTGCGAATTCCGTCGCCGCTCGCCGGTGTCCGTTTGCAAAATGCCATCAACCTCACCCTCGAACGGCGCGGCCTCTCCGCGCTGGAACTCGACCGAAAGCGCGGCACATTCTGTTATTTTGGCGGGCCGGCGAAATGTGAATTTACTTTGGTTGCGCCCGGAGAAAACCCGCGCGCGGCACTCGTCGCCGAAGTTGAACGCCACATCAACACGCCCTTCGCTTCTCACGAGCGGTTTTGTCCGTTCAGATTTTTTGCGGTGCCGGAGGCGGACGGTTTCACGTTCGGCCTGGTTTACTTTCACGCCGCGGCCGATGCGGAAGCCGTAGCGACGCTCCTGCGTGAAATTCTCGAAACTTTTTCCTCGCCTCGCCCGCCCGCTGCCCGCGGCGAAATTGAACTGTATCCGTCACCGCGCGCCGGTCTGCTGCGCCACCACCCGCGCGTGTGGCTGCGAAAGCTGTGCAAGCTCCCGGCGCAGTCGCGCAGTTTGCGCCGGTCGTGCCGCGCCTTGTATTGCGACCCGCAGGACACCGGGAACGGCTTCACGCTGTTCACGCTCGCGCCGGAAGTTTTGCGCGCCGTCGTGAACGCGAGCAAGTCGTGGGAGGTGACGCTGAACGATTTGTTCCTCGCCGCGCTGATCAAACACCTCGCGCCGCTGGCCGCCGGCCGCGTCGGCACGACCGGTCGCGGACAAATATCCGTCGGCTGCATCGTGAACCTGCGGCGTGATCTCGGCGTGGAAGGCGACCGGACCTTCGGCCTGTTTCTCGGTTCGTTCGTGGTGGCGCACGCGATCGCGGCGGCGGCCGAATTGAAAGCCATCGCGCAGGCCGTGCGGCGGCAGACGGCAGCCATCAAACGTCACCGGCTCTATCTCGCCACGCCGCTGGACCTCGCGCTGGCGAATATCTTTCAAAATTTTTCCTCGCTTGAACGGCAGCGGAAGTTTTATCAGAGAAACCATCCGCTCTGGGGCGGCGTGACGAACATGAATCTGAATGCGATCTGGAAGGGATCCGCGACCGTGCGGCCGCTGGATTATTTCCGCGCGGTCTCCACCGGGCCGGTCACGCCGCTGGTGTTGTCGGTCACGACGGCGGGCGACGCGGCGCAAATCGGCCTGAGCTGGCGCACGACGGTTTTTTCCGCCGAACAGATCGGGCGTTTGAAAAAAGATTTCCCCGGCACGTTCGCCGGACTGGAGCCGACCGCATGAAATCCGTCGTGCGGATTTTATTTTTTCTCAGCGGGATGCTGGCCGTTTCCGGCTGCGGCACGTACCGGCGCGTCGGCTTGAGTCCCGCGCGCGCAAAGGAAGTCGAGTCGGAAAGCGTGCAACTGCGCTACGCGCTGTCGGCGGTGGTGGAGGAAAAAATTCTCGCGCTCGATCCCGAACACGTGACCGACGCGGAGATTCGCGGCGTGCTCGCGGGCGCGCCGGCACCGCGGATGATGTTGATTCACGGCGGGCTGGAGTCGGTGTTTAAGCACATGGTTTCGTTTGGCGAATTTCTCATCGGCATGGGCTATCCCGGCCAGAGCATCACGAATCCCGGCGATGGCACCTACACTTTCAGTTGCCTCGAATCCGCGGACATGATCGCCGGCATCGCCGCGTGGTATTACGAGAAGGAAAGTTTGCGGCCGATGATCGTGGGCCACAGCCAGGGCGGGATGCAGGCGATCAAAGTGCTGCATCGTCTCAACGGCGTTTACAGCACGAACTTGACGGTGTGGAATCCGTTGACGTGGAAATCTGAAAACCGTTTTGAGATCACCGATCCGCTCACCGGACGGCCGCGGTCCGTGGTCGGATTGAAAATTTCCTACGCGAGCACCGCCTGCGCGGGCGGGCTTACGCGCCTGCTGCCGAACCAGTGGGATGTCATCGGCAAGTTGCGGGCGATCCCAAATTCGGTCGAGGAATTCACCGGCTTTTACAACGGCCCGGATTGGAAAGGCGGCGACAATCTGGGCTTCGGCCCGGCGAATCACTCGCACGCCCTCGGCACCGCACGCGTGCGCAACGTTCAACTGCCCTCCGAATACGAGCACAGCAAGATTCCTGACACGCGACATCTGCTGCAAAGCCAGCCGATGATGGATTGGATCAACGCTTACCGGCCCGCGGACGTGGTGTTCGACGCGCCGACACTTGAGGCGACGTTCACGGGTGACAGCCGGCATATTCTCTGGGCCGCGGACGTGTGGTTCAGCATCAAGAAGCATTGGGTGCTCGAACTGCAAAACCTCATCCGCGCCCGGCGCGCCGCGCAACATGTTCGCTGACGAATTTTTTCTGCGCCGCGCTGTCGTGCTCGCGGGGGTGCTCGTGTATTGGGGCGGCGTTTACGTGCAGGCGCGCCGGGTGCGAAAGCAAATCGGCCGCTCGCCGAACATGAAGCCGCGCACGCCGAAGGAAAAAATCCTCTGGCTCGGTTGGATGCTCGTTGTGGGTGGTTGGATCGCGATTCCTCTTCTCGCGGGCAAAAGCAAACTCGGGCCGTTGTTTCAGTTTCATTTGCTCATCCCCGATGCGCTCGCAACCGCGCTGGGTATCACGCTCACCATCGCGGGTTACGTCTGCACGCTGTGGTGTTACGCCGTGATGGGCAGTTCGTGGCGCATCTGCGTCAACACGCGGGAGAAAAACGCGCTGGTCACGCGCGGGCCGTACCGCTGGATGCGGCATCCGATTTACTCGTTTCAAATCGTGATGCTCCTCGGCGCGGTGTTGCTGCTGCCGACGATTTTCACGGGGCTGATTCTCGCCGTGCATTTCGTTTGCACGCTCATCAAAGCGACGGACGAGGAAAAATATTTACTGACCGTCCACGGCGATGCTTACCGCGAATTCATTACCAAGACCGGCAGGTTGTTTCCAAAGCTTTTGCCCTAGCTGTCTCGGACTGCGGCGGGAAGCGAAGCACCACGCCGCTTTCCCGGAAACCAGTTGCGATCCGAAAGCGGTGTCGCCGCTGCGCTCTGCCACCGCAGTCCAAAACAAACCAAGCTGGATCAACACGCCGCATTGATTTTTCGCGCCAGCCCGCGCACACTCCGCACGCCGAACTCATGAGCGAATCTCTCAAAGGCAAAGTGGCTTTCATCACCGGTGGCGCGCGAGGCATCGGTCGCGCGACGGCGCTGAAGCTCGCGTCCACCGGTTGCGATGTCGCCATCGCGTACCACAACAGCCACGAGGAGGCCGAAACGGTCTGCGCCGCCATCCGCGCGATGGGCCGCCGCGCCCTCGCCACGCAGGCCGACGTGAGCGATCCTGAAAGCGTCGCGGAAGCGTTCGGCGAATTCAAAAAACAATTCGACCGCGTGGACATCGTCGTGAGCAACGCCGCCATCGGCGTGCTGCGGCCCGCGCTTGAGATGAACGTGAAGCATTGGCGGCGCTGCATGGAGACGAACGCCCTCGCGCTGAACACGCTCGCCCAAAACGCCGTGCCCATGATGAGCGAGGGCGGCTGCCTCATCGGGATTTCCAGCCTCGGCTCGACGCGCGCGATTCCGCACTACGCTTTCATCGGCGCGTCGAAGGCCGCGCTCGAATCTCTCGCGCGTGGGCTCGCGCAGGAGCTTGGGCACACGAAAAGAATTCGCGTGAACATCGTCAGCGCCGGCGTCGTGGATACCGACGCTCTGAAACATTTTCCGAATCGCGAACAACTTCTCGCCGAGTACGCCAAGCGCACGCCCATCGGTCCCACGCTCACGCCCGAGCAGGTGGCGGACGCCGTTTACTTGCTCTGCCTGCCGGAGGCCGCCATGATTACCGGCCACACACTGGTGGTGGACGGCGGTTATTGCATTTCCGGATGAGCGACGCGGCGAAAAATGATTCAGGTCTCGCGGGCCAGGTGGCGATTGTCACCGGCGGCAGCCGCGGCATCGGCCGCGCCATCGTCCAACGGCTCGCCGCCGCTGGCATGGAAGTCATTTTCACTTTTCGCGAGAACGCCGCCGCTGCCGCGGAAGTTTCCGCGTCTGTTCCCGGCGCAAAGATTTCCGCCGAAGCCGTGGACGTGCGCGACTCTGCCGCGTGCGCTGCTTTCGCCGAAAAAGTTTTTGATCGCACCGGGCGCATTGATCTCCTCGTCAACAATGCCGGCGTCGTGCGCGACAACGCGCTCGCCGCACTCGAAGACGACGACATCAAAGCCGTGCTCGAAACGAACGTGAACGGCACGCTCTACATGACCCGAGCCGTCGCGCCATTCATGGTTTCGAAACGCCGCGGCAAGATCATCAACCTCAGTTCCGTCGCCGGCGAGAAGGGCGGTCGCGGCCAGGCGAATTACGCCGCGAGCAAAGGCGCGATCAACGCCCTCACCCGCGCGCTGGCCGTCGAACTCGCGCCGCGCAACATCACGGTCAATGCCGTCGCGCCCGGCGTCATCGAAACCGAAATGTCCCAGGCCGTCCGCGAACTGGCGGGAGATCAGATCAATTCCCGCATTTTGCTGAAACGCATCGGCAAGCCGGAGGAGATCGCGAACGTGGTCTGGTTTCTCGCCTCGCCCAATGCGAGCTACATCACCGGCCAGGTGTTGCACGTGGACGGCGGTTTCAAAATGGAATGAACGAGACGAGCCATCGCGAGCATTGTAGGCGACGACGTAAGGAGTCGTTGACTGCCTTGTCGTTTTTGATTTAAGACTCGTTACCTCGTCTCCTACAAAGAATTTATGACCAACATCACCAACGAAGAAATCCAGGCGATCTATCCCAAGGTTGCCGCCACCATCGCCGACGCGCTCGCGTGCGACGAGGACAAGGTCAAGCCCGACGCCTCGCTCATCAACGACCTCGGCGCGGAGTCCATTGACTTTCTCGACATCGTTTTCCGGCTCGAACGCGCGTTCAAGGTGAAAATCCCGCGCGGCAAGATCGTGGAGGAAGCGCGCGGCCCGTTGAGCGAGGCGCAATTCGAAAGCGGCGGCATGGTCACCGACGCCGGCGTGGCGCGGCTCAAAGAATTCCTGTGCGAAGTTCCCACCGACCGGATCAAAGCGCCGTTGAAGTCCGCCGAGATTCCGCGCCTGTTCACCGTCGAGACGTTCGCCAAGATGGTGATCCGCCAGCAGAAAGCGGCGCCCGCCGCGCCGCCGGCGTGAGATATTTTGGACAGCGGTGGCGAGCGAAGCGCGACGCCGCTTTCGCCTGGTGCTGGCAGTTCGGGCGGCTCGCTGTCGGAAAAGCGCCGTCGCCGCTGCGCTCTGCCGGCGCACTCCAAAATCATTGAATCATGTCCCACCACTTTCGCGCCTACACGTTCGTTGACCGCATCCTCGCGGTGCAACCGGGAGTCAGCGCGCGCGGGCTCTATCACATTCCCGCGGCGCTTGCGGAATTCTCCGGCTCCCTCGTCGCCGAAGCCACCGGTCAACTCGCCGCGTGGTCGGCGTTGGCGGCGGTGGATTTCAAATCGCGCCCCGTCGCCGGCATCGCGGGTCTGGTTGAAATGCTCGCGCCCGTGCGCCCCGGTGACACGCTCGAACTCGCCGCTGAAATCGAGAGTGTGGATGCTGACGCCATCGCTTACGGCGGCACCGCGAGCGTGAACGGCTCGCCCGTGCTGCGACTGCACAATTGCGTCGGGCCGATGTTGCCGGTGGAAGACTTCGACGACCCGCGGTCCTTGCGCGATCACTTCGCGCTGCTCTGTGGCGCGGGCGCACAGCCCGGAGCATTCCATGGCGTGCCGGATTTGTCCTGCGAGCAAACCAGCGCTGAGCCGGGAAAATCCATTCGCGCCAATCTGCAAGTCCCGGCCGATGCGCCGTTCTTTCACGATCACTTCCCGCGCAAACCGGTGTTCCCCGGCACGCTGCTGATGCGTGCCAAATTGCAACTGGTCGGCGCGCTGGCTGATGCGATTCCGCTGCCGTCCGCCGCGGCCGAATGGAGGTTGAAAAACATTTCAGACATGAAGCTACGCGCGTTCATCGAACCCGGCGAACTGCTGGAGTTGGAAACGAAGCTCATCGCGAGCGAGGGCGGCAGCGTGACCATCTCCGCCGAATCCCGGCGCGGCAAACGTCTCGCGGGCGCGGCGACGGTGACACTGGCGGCGGCGTAGCGGCGGCTCGGCAGAGCGCCGCAAACTTTTTAGATGGCGGCTTTCTCCCGAAAGCCGCTACGGCTCGGCGAAAGAAAAATTGCGGCGCTCCGCCGAGAGCCGCTACGCTTCCGCCGCATGAAACCGAAACGTCGCATCGCCATCACGGGCCTCGGCATGGTCACGCCCGTGGGTAACGACGCCCGCACCACCTGGGCGAATCTGCGCGCGGGAAAAAGCGGCGCGGGCGCGATCCGGTATTTCGACGCCAGCGGTTTTCCGGTCCGCATCGGCGCGGAGGTGAAGAATTTTGAACTGCCCGCAGCGCTCGCGAACTCGAAGCACACCAAGTTCGCCTCGCGCTCGCATCGCTTCGCGCTCGCGGCGGCGGAGGAGGCGTTGAGCGACGCGGGGATTCGTCCGCAATCGGACAACGCACATCGCTGGGGCTTCAGCGTCGGCGCGGGGATGATGGCCGTAAGCTACGACGAATTGAAAATCACCCGCGAGTTCTGCGCGAACAGCGACGGCGAACTGCAACCCGACGGCTTCATTGACCCGCGCTATCCCGCCGACCCGGTTTCATTTTGCCGCACACAGACGAACGCGGGCCTGGGTTTGCTCACGCAGCAGTTCGGGATTCGTGGCTACGCGACCGCCGTTCACACCGCGTGCGCGTCCGGCGGTCAGGCGCTCGGCACGGCGCTGAAAGTGATGCGCCGCGGCCTTGCGGATTACGTGCTCGCCGGCGGATTCGATTCGATGTTGAACCCGATCGGGCTTTCGTCCTTTTGTTTGCTCGGTGCGCTTTCGAGCGACAACGACACGCCGGAGAAAGCGAGCCGCCCGTTTGACGCGACGCGCAACGGTTTCGTGCTTGGCGAGGGCGCGGGCTTTCTCGTGCTGGAAGACTGGCACGCGGCGCAGAAGCGCGGCGCAAAAATTTATTGTGAGCTGGCGGGCGACGGAAATTCCTTGAGCAGCTATCGCATCACCGATTCGCCGCCGGACGGTGACGGGCCGATTCAAGCCATTCAACAAGCGTTGGCCGATGCGGGCGCGACGTCGGAGGAAGTGGATTACGTCAACGCCCACGGCACCTCGACGCAGATGAACGACCGCAGCGAATGTGCGGCGTTGCGCGCGGTGCTCGGCGGCAACGTCGAACGCGTGGCGGTGAGTTCGACGAAGAGTTGTATGGGCCATCTCATCGCGGCGGCGGGCGCGGTGGAGGCGGGCGTGTGCGCGCTGGCGATCCGTGATGGCGTCGCACCGGTGAGCGCGAACCACGAAAATCCCGACCCCGATTGCAACGTGGGCATCGTGCGCGGCGAATCGAAGCCAATGAAAATTCGCGTGGCGCTTTCGAACTCGCTGGGCTTCGGCGGCTCGAACAGTTCGCTGGTGTTTCGGAATCCGTCGGAGGTGAAGGTGTGAACCCGAATCAACCAATTGAATCTGGCCTCTTAATCTTACTCTTAATCGTAATCTTAATCTCCCTGCCCGAACTGAACCCAAGCAGATTAAGAGTAAGATTAGGATTAAGATTAAGAACACAATCCGCGCGAAGACCATTGAAACGCGGGAGCGTAGCCCGGAAGGTTTTCCATGGGTAGTCCAACGAACATCGCCATCACCGGTGTCGGCGCGGTTTGCGGCGCGGGGTTGAGCGTGGACGAAATCTGGAACGCCATCGTCAACGGAAAGTCCGCCATCGCGCCCATCGAACAGTGGGACGCGAGCCGCTGGCCGGTGAACATTTCCGCCGAAGTCCGCAACGTCGAGAACCGCACGCTCGTCGAGGACCGCAAGCTGCACAAAATGATTTCGCGCACGGACATGTTCGGCTTGTTCGCCGCGAATCAGGCCGTGCAGCAATCCGGTTTGCTCACGTATCACGAAACGCTCGACACCGCAGCCAAACCGAAGTTCAACGATCGCACCGGTGTCTTCGCCGGCTCGGGCGGCGGAAATTATCGCAGCAACTACGATTATCTGCCGGCGATGAGCGCGGGCGACGGCGACCTGAAAAAATTCGGCGGCGAATTCAGTTCGTCGGTGAACCCGATGTGGCTCTTGAAAAATCTGCCGAACAATGTGCTTTGCCACGTCGGCATCCGCTACGGTTTCAAAGGCACGAACGCCTGCGTGACGAATCAATGCGTCGGCGGCGTGCTCGCCATCGCCGAGGCGGCGGCGGCGCTGCGCAACGACGAAGCCGACCGCGCGAGCGCCACGGGGCACGACACGCCGTTCGAGCCGGAAACGGTTTCGGGCTATCACCAACTCGGTCTGCTCTCGCGCGACACGTTGCGCCCGTTTGATCGCGACCGCAGCGGCACGGTGTTCGGCGAGGGCGCGGCGTCGGTGGTGCTGGAAAAAATCGAGGACGCGAAAGCGCGCGGCGCAAAAATCCTCGGCGAGTTTCTTGGCTGCGGTTGTGTGACGGAGGGCGCGGGGATTCTGGATTTGCGTCCGGACGGCGACGGCGTGAGCCGGGCCATCGAACTCGCGCTGACGGATGCTGGAATTTCCGCCGCCGATGTTGGTTTGATCGTCGCACATGGCAACGGCACGCGCGCTTCGGACGCGTCCGAAGCGCTCGGCATCCGGCGCGTGTTCGGCGCGAACGTGCCGCCGGTGACAGCGTTCAAGTGGGCGGTCGGGCATCTCATCGCGGCGTCCGGCGCGCTGGACCTTGTGCTCGCGCTGCGGGCGTTGCGGGAAAAAATTGCGCCGGGCATCGCGACGTTGAAGGTGATTGATCCCGAGGTTTCGCCGCTGCCGGTTTCGGCGAAAGCGCAAACGCCGCGCAGCGACATCGCGCTTGTGATCTGCCGCGGCTTCGGCGGGATGAACGTGGCGCTCATCGTTCAAACGGGGGTATGAAGAAGTCTAAAGTCCAAGGTCTAAAGTCCAAAGTCGGGAAACCGAAGCCGTCCGCTACGGGGCGGACTTTGGACATTAGACTTTGGACTTTGGACTGAAGGCGTATGCACGCCGACTTGAATCCCGATGCGTTGGCGGACGCGTGCGCGCGGATGAAGTCCATCGCCGTGCCGTGGTTCGGCAAATGGTTTTATCATCTCTTCCCGTATCGCCGCGGTGTGGTGCTGGGAAACATGCGGCGCGTGTTCGGAAATAATTTGTCGGAGGCGGAACTCGTCCGGGTCGCGCAGGCGTACTACGCGCACTATCTCCGGTTTCCCGGCGAGTTCCTGAAGCTGCAATGGATGTCGGCGGAGCGGAAAAAGAAATTCATCCGTATCGAGAACATGGCGTCGCCGATCGAGGCGCACAAAAAAGGGAAGGGCTTGATCCTATTGACGGGGCACCTTGGGAATTGGGAGGTCTCGACGGTGGCGGGCATCCAGCAGTTCCCGGAATTCAAAGGCCTGTTCCATTTCGTGCGCCGGCCGTTGAAGCCAAAATTTTTCAACGACCTCGTCACGCGGCGATTTCACAAGGCGGGCTTCGGCACCATCGCCAAGCGCGGTTCGCTGGACCGGATCCTCGACCTGCTGGCGGGCGGGGCGATCGTGGTTTACGTGTTCGACCAGCACGCGGGACAGAAGGACGGGATTCCGGTGGAATTTTTCGGCGCACCAGCGGGGACGTTCAAGAGTCCGGCGCTCATCGCGCTGGCGAGCGGCGCGCCGGTGATCCCGGCGAGCAGTTGGCGCGAACCGGACGGCACGCACGTGCTGCGCTTCGAGGAACCCATCGCGCTGGTGGATGGCGACGACGGCGGCGAAGCGATTCGGCAAAACACGCGGCTCTTCAACGCCGCGCTCGAACGGATGCTGTTGCGGCATCCCGAGCAATGGATCTGGATGCACAAACGATGGAAGTGGCGGGCAAGGTGAAGAATCCGGCGGCCTAGTGGTTTTTAACGCTCCGGCTCACCGACGCCGGGCCAACGATGTCCGAATGCTAACTGAGGCGCGATCCCGGCTGCGTATTCCGGGGGCTGTCGGACAGTGATTCCGATTTCTGTCGGACAGCGTTCCAATTTCTGCCGGACACCGTTCCGATTCATATCGGACAGTGTTCCGGGCTGAGGTCGGACAGTTTTTGGGGCACATTGGAATGCTGTCCGACA
>SIBJ01000162.1 GCA_009695195.1 Pedosphaera sp. | reverse complement strand
GCGCTCAGGCTGGGAGTGCCGTCGTCGTGAACCGTAACGATGACCGGGTTGGTGCTGGGGCCTTGGGCTTCGGTTGGGATCCAGGTGAGGACGCCGGAATTGGTGTTGATCGTCATGCCCGGCGGCGCCGCGTCGAGAGCGAAGATCAGCGTGTTCGTCGGTAGGTCGGCGTCCGTCGCGATATTCGTGAGCGAGAGCGTGGCAGACTCGACGAGGGTTTGATCGCTGACGGCGGCGAGGACGGGCGCGGTGTTGGCGGTTGCGGAAGTGACGGAGACATTATCGAATACGGCGGTGTTCAAGCGGCTGTTGTTGTGGGCGGTGACGGCGAGGCCGACGTAGGCGCTGGCGGGCAGTAGATTGGTGATGGTGCCGACGAGGGACCAGTTGGAGCCATCGGGCGAACTATGGCCCGTGAAAACGTTGCCGCTGCGGAGGAGCTTGACCCAATAGGGGGCGGAATGGGTGACGCCGTTGAAGCTGCCGCTGCTGTCGTAGTGGTCGAGGCGATACTGGAAATGGGCGCCGTTGCCCGTGGTCAGGGTGACGAAGGCGTGGCGGGAAAAGTCGTCGAGGGATTCGCGGATCATGACGCCGGCTTTGGCCCACGGGTCGGTGTATTGGAGGGATCGGACGCGGGCGATGATCTGAACGTCGCCGGTGATGGGGCGGTAGAGGTAGTGGAAGGAATCGGCGTTGCCGTAGATGTCGGCGCCGGAGCCGATCACGGTGAAGGCGTTGCCGTTGAAGTCGGCGTCGCCGGGGGCGCCGACGTCGCCGATGTCGTTGTGCAACCACGGGGGCGGGAGGTCGGGGGTGGGCGGGAGGCTGTTGATCCAGGCGTCGAGGACGGCGATGGCGTTGGTGTCCACGAGGTTCTTGGCGAGCGGGGGCATTTGTCCCGGGCCGACGAGGTGGTCGCGGACGCGCATGATGGATTTGAAAAGGTTGGTGGGGACGATGACTTTGGCGCCGGTGAGGCCGAGGTTTTCGTTGACGATGCCGTTGATGAGGCCCTGGTGGGTCAAGGGGGTGTCGAAGCGGGCGTCGAAGTAGGCTTGGACGCCTTTGGGGCGGTGGCACTGCGCGCAATTGGAATCAATGTAGGAGCGCCAGCGGGTTTCGAGGGTGGCGTTGGTGTGGGTGAGGGGAACGGTTGCGGGGAAATTGCTGATGCTGTTTTCGTCGAGCGCGGGGTTGAACAGGCCGAGGTGGTTCCAGGTGCGGAGCTGGTTGTCGGTGACGCCGCCTGCCCCGGTCGGATCGGGGGTGCTGGGGTAAGTGTAATCGCCATTCAACTGGCGGGTCTTCGGGCCGAGGATGAATTTGGCGTTGGCGTTGTGGCAGGTGAGACAGTCCTGGCGGCTGGGATAATACCAGGTTTGGGTGCGGGTGCCGGTGGCGGTGGTGATGAGGATGTTCTCGGACAAGCTGTTGGTGAGGAGGTCGGCGTCGGAATTGTCGGCGCGCCATTTGTAGGTGAGGCCGTAGGCGGCGCCGTTGGTGTCGGCGACGAGGAAGCGGGTTTCCAATCGTTTGGTGAGGGTTGGATTTGTGTCGTTGGTGGCCAGCTCGAAATGTTTCACGAACACGGTGCCGGGCGGGAAGGACCACTCGCCGTTCGTGGCGAAATTGATCTGCTCATTTGTGCCGTAGGGCGAGCCGTCGTTCGGCAACGAAATCCAGCGTTGCTTCGCGGCGCCGTCGGACCAGAGGGGGGAGTTGACGTTGAAAGGGATGAGGCCGTTGGTGGTCGCCAGCGTGGCGAAGTTGGTGAAGGCAAACGTTTGCGAGAGCAACGCGGGCGGCGTCTGCGCGGCGACCTCCTGCGGCGCGAGTTTCCAGATGTAGCCGTTGGTTCCGATCTGGCACATGTAGATTTCATTGCTCGAATCGAGACCGAACGAACCGAGGCCGGTGTAGTTGAAACCCGGCGGCATGGTGGCGATCTGCGTGACGGTCGGCGCGTTCGTGCCGTTGTAAGTCAACGACCAGATGCGACCGGAGCCGTTGTCGCCGAAGATATATTTGCCGCCCAACTCGGACGCGAACTGTGCGCCGCGATAAACGTAGCCGCCAATGACGCAGCCGTTGTTGTCCGCGTGGATGTAATCATAGACGGGCGGCTGGTTGGTGCCGATGAGCGGCGACGGCATCGCTTTCGGTCCGACGAAATTTCCTTCCTGGTAGGCCCATTGATAATTTCCGCCGCGCTGGATCAAGTCCACTTCCTCGACGGTGTGTTCGCCGACGTCGCCGAGCCAGATCTGGTTGTTCGTCGCGTCGTAGGTCATGCGATGCGGGCTGCGCAGGCCGATGGCCCAATATTCTTCGAGGATGCTCCCGCCGGGATCGAGCCACGGATTATCATCGGGAATAAAATAATTGCTCGAGTAACTCGCGGGCGCGCCGACGCCGCTGGAGAGCGGTTGGCGGCGGATGGGGTGGCTCTTGCTCGGGTCCTGGTTCACGTCAATGCGGAACACGCCGGAGAGCAGGCCCGCGTCCTGGCGTTGCGTCGAGTCGTAGTTGTCGTTGGAGTTGCCTTCGTCGCCGATGCTCAAATAAAGAAAACCGTCCGGCCCGAAGAACATGCCGCCGCCGTTGTGGTAGAGGTGATGATCGAACTGGTTGATGAGGACGAGTTCGGAATTCGGATCGGCGATGAGCGAATCATCCGGCACGGTGAACCGCGAGAGGCGGTCGAACGACGGCGTGGTGGGCGGCAACCGGCCGCTGACGGGCACTTGCGGCGTGGCGGAGTAGTTGCGATAGACGTAAATGTAGCCGCGATTGGTGGCCCCGGGCTGGCGGAACTCCGGGTGGAACGCCAGGCCCAGGAGTCCGCAATCGTCCCAGCCTTGCGTTGTGGCGGTGAGGTCGAGGAACAGCGTGCGGTTGGTCGTGTCTGGCTCGTTCGGGAAAAAATAAATCTGGCCCTGCCGCAGACCGACGTAGAGCCGGTTCGTTCCCGGTTCGGCGAGCAGAAAGGTCGGATCGAAGAAAACCAGATTCGGGAATGCCTTTACCGTTTTGAAAGCGCCGGGTGTCGGCTGGCTTTGGGGCAGGGTATCGTTGAGGAAAGCGCCGATGGGGGCGCGCGTTTCCAATCCGTAAGGTCCGCCCAGAACGATTTTCGGGAGCGTCGCGACGATCAGCCAGATCCCCAAGCCCAATGCGGTTACATTCCGATTCACAGTCAGCCCCGACTCGAAGTCGGGGTCAGGTGAGAATATCGTATTTTTCCAGTTCGGCAATCCGGGCAATACCGCGGAGTGGCGTCCGCTGTTTTCCCCGTGGCGGATTCTTACCACGGCGGATTCTTATTGAAAAACCAACCTTGCTGTCCTACACCACTCGCCCGTTGTTCCAGAGCGAATGAGTGATATCTCCATGATCCGGTCGCAGGCCGGACAGCCGCCGATTGCCATCCTCGGCGTGCCGTTCGATAACCTCACTACCGTCGAGGCGATTGATCTGATCACGCGCATGGTCGAGTCGCGCCGTTTGCATTACCTCGTCACCGCCAACGTGGATTTCCTCGTCCAGGCGCAGGAGGACGTGGAGTTGCGCCGCATTCTTTTCGACGCGCATCTCGTCCTCTGCGATGGCACGCCGCTCGTGTGGGCTTCGCGTTGGCTCGGCAATCCGCTGCCCGAGCGCGTCGCCGGTTCCGATCTTGTGCCGCTGCTCTTGCGCGTCGCGGCGGAGAAAAAATTCCGCGTCTTCCTCCTCGGCGCTACGCCGGAGTCCGCCGTCCGGGCGATGGAAAATCTCAAAGCAAAACATCCCGACCTCCCGCTCGCCGGAAGTTACTCGCCGCCGTTCAACAAACTGCTCGAGATGGACCACGACGAAATCAAACGCCGCATCATCGAGGCCAAACCTGATCTGCTGCTCGTCTCGTTCGGCTGCCCGAAGCAGGAGAAATGGATTGCGATGCACTACCGTTCGCTCGGCGTGCCGGTGTGCGTCGGCGTGGGCGCGACGATTGATTTCCTCGCCGGCCAGGTCCGACGCGCGCCGAAATGGATGCAACGCACCGGCACGGAATGGATTTTCCGGCTGCTCCAGGAGCCGCGCCGCCTGTTTACGCGCTACGCGAAGGGCCTTTGGGTGTTTGGCCGCGGCATCATCGCGCAATGGTGGCGGTTGCAAGTCCGCGCGCCGAAAACGCCCGCCGCCGTCAGCACGCCAGTCCAGGACGCGGAGACTTGGCAGTGCGTCAAGCTGCCGGCGCGCTTCGACATGGCGGCGGCGCGCAACGACGCGCTGCTCGTGGACCAGGTGCTTGCCGACGGGCGCGATTGTCTGCTCGAGCTTTCCGCCGTGGAGTTCATTGACAGCACGGGCGTGGGCCTGTTGATCCGGTTGCAAAAAAAAGTCCGCGCCTCGCACCGGCATCTGGTGCTGCTTGCGCCCAGCGTCACCGTGCAACGCGCACTGGCGATGATGCATCTGCAAAACTTTTTCGCGGCGGCACCGGACATCGCGGCGGCGCAGGCGTTGATCGCGGCGCGGGTGCGTGAGGAAAATGTGCCCGCGCTCCCCGGGTTGACGGCGGGTTTGAATCCACTGGTCTGGCAGGGGGAAATCACCGCGGCGAACGCCGTCAAAGTCTGGCAGCAAACTGAAGCGCACGTGCTCGCCATCACCGCCGCGCGGCGCGAAGCGGTGATTGACCTCGCGGCGGTGCGGTTCCTTGACAGCTCGGGCGCGGGCCTGATGGTGCGCGCCCGGAAGCTCGCCCAACGTGAGGGCGGCAAGCTCACGTTCGCCAACCCGCCCGAGATCGTGACGAGCGTCCTCCGGCTCGCGCGGTTGGAGGAATTTGTTTTTGCGGAACCTGACCCGGCGGCCCAGCCCGCCGCGCGCTGAAAAGTGGCGGTACGTTTGACTGTCGGGCACGACGTAAGGAGATGCTCCGCCGGAACGACTCGTCACCTCGTCGCTTGCAATTCATGGAAACGTACCGATGGGTGTGATTAAAAACGGGTGAGGGGAATGGCGCTTAGTTAAGGGCATGTGTCGTTGATTTTTTCTGGGTGGCTTCGGCAATGATTTCCTGCCGGGGGCGCATCAACAAGGGAAAGTTTTTCGGCCTCCGTTTCCTCATGCGCGGTTC
>SIBJ01000058.1 GCA_009695195.1 Pedosphaera sp. | reverse complement strand
GAAAAGTGGGGCCAAACCTTGACTCCTGTCGGACACCCCTTTATCACTCCTCCAGAGCGTCGCTTCGCTCCGACCACTGTCCGACAGCCCCGGAACACTGTCCGACATGAATCGGAACAGGTGTCCGACAGCATTGGGATCCGCACAACGACCACACACGACGTGTCCCTCGCCGCTGACGACATCACCAATGTGAAAATCATTCACGTTTGAGCCGATTTGCACGACTTCGCCGACGAATTCGTGGCCCACGACCATTGGCACGGGAATCGTCTTTTGCGCCCATGCATCCCACTTGTAGATGTGCAGGTCGGTGCCGCAGATGCCGGTGCGGTTGACGCGGATGAGAACATCGTTGATCCCGATCTTTGGCTCGGGCACGTCCACCAGTTGGAGGCCGGGTTCGGATTTGGTTTTAGCCAGTGCCTTCATGCGGTTTCAAAAAATGTTTTGCCTTTGGCGATTCATTCTAGGTTCTTCTTCGGTTTGATCAGCAGCACCAGCACCACGGAGATCAGCGCGACGCCAGCGAACGTGCCGAAGCTGTAATGCAGGGGCACTTTGTGGTCGCGCATGATGCCGAAGCCCCAATCCGCCAGCCCGCCACAACTGATGCTCACGAGGTTCATGATGCCGTAACCGGTGGAGCGCAGTTCGGGGCGTACGATCTGGCAGAGGATGGGCATGTTATTGCAATCGAAAAAGCCCCAGCCCAGGCCGAACAGCAACAGAAACGCAATCGCCACCCACAACGCGCCCGTTTGCGGCGAGTATCCCACGCCGAACATCGCCGGGATGATCAGACACATGCCGATCGCGCTCACGTAAATCCGCCCGCGCTCGCTCCGGCGCATCCAACGGTCCGCCAGCCAACCGCCAATCACCACGCCGATGATCGCGGCACATTGCCAGTACAAGGTCGCCGACACTCCCGCCTTGCCTTGGCCGATGTTGAATTCGCTTTTAAGGATTGCTGGCATCCAGTCGCGCACCACCCAGCCAGCGAGTGCCGGCAGTGTGAAGTAAAGCACGAGCAGGATGAACGCACCATTGGTGAGCAGTTCCCGCATCGCGCCGAGCGGAGTGGGCGCGAGGTGGCTGGCTTCTGAAACCTGGCGGGCGGGGTTGCGGAGTAAAAAGATCAATGGCAACGCGTAAAGAATACCGACAAGTCCGCACGCACTGAATGCCCGGCGCCAGCCGAAGTCGGGGCTTTCCGCCAGGTAACCACTGAAGCCGCCCATGATCACACCCACGTAAATACCGATTTGATGCGCTCCAACCGCGCGCGATCGTGTCGGACCCGCGTGAAAATCCGCGATCAATGCGAGTGCCGTTGGGATATAAAACGCCTCGCTCACGCCCATCAACGCCCGTGACGCCAGTAATTGCTCGTAAGTCGTCACATGTCCCGTGAGCCACGTCACCACCGACCACACAAACAGGCTGCCCACGATGACATGCCGCCGGCTGTAGCGGTCCGCGATGTAACCGCCAATCGGACTCAGAATCGCATAGACCCATTTGAACAAGGCGAGAATCTTTCCCCAATTCTCCTCCCGCCCAATGTCCGGAATGTCGTTCATCACGGAGAACTTCATCGCCGCGAGCATCTGCCGGTCGAGGTAATTGAGCAGAGCCACCGGCACCAGGAGCACGACAATAAACCAAGCGTAACCGGTCTGACGGGAGGTTGAATTCATTTGGTGATTCAAACTGATCAATCCGTCGTCGCCCGCACACCCCACACTTCCGGCGAGCGCATGCCCGGCCTCGTCTCTCCGCTCGGGATCACCGTCAGCCCGCTCCACTCCACCGTTGGCAGAGTGGCGCGCGACGCGGGCGTTTCGCCAACGATGCTCCAGCGGTCGTGCTTCGTGTCGTAACTCAACACTCGTTTTTGAAAACCCGGATGCTTCGACTTCGGCTCGAAGTTCGACAGGCTGCCGTCGTCGCCGCCCACGATCAGGAAACCGGTCTTGCCCGCCAGCGGCGCCGGCGTCGGCGCGGCGACGACTGGATTCGGCATGTCGGCCACGCGCTTCCAACCCCTGCCCGGCGTGAAGCGATACACGTCCTTCAAATACGTCCGCACCGGCTGTCCTTTCGCGTCGGGTGCGAGGTCAGTCCCGCCCGCGAGGTAAAAGGATTTTCCGACGGACGCAGCCACGGACAACATCCGCGCCGGACCGGGCCACGGTTTCAGCTCGCGCCACTTGGCGCCGCGTTTGCCGAGATCGAGCGCCCAAAAGTTTTTCATCGCATTCGTTGCGTCCGGCGTTGCCGTGCCGCCGGCGACATAAACGGTCTTGCCCACGACTGCGCCGCAGGAATTTGCGAGCGGCTCCGGCAACGGCAGAAGCGGTTCACATTTCAGTTCGCCCTTTTTCCAGGACAAAAGCGAAACATCACGGACGTGCTGCTTCGCGTCGCTGCCGCCGATGCAAACCACGCCGTCGCGCGTCGTCACCGAAACGCCGTAGCCCAGCGGGCGCGGCAGTTTGAACGCGCCGCGCCACGCGCCGTTGGTGCGGTCGAGCACAAACGCCGTGTCATACCAGACTTTGCGGCCGCCTTCCCACGGCATCTTGTCGGGAAAATTCGCGCCGCCCGCGACGATGAGCGCACCGCCGCTTGTGCCCGCGAACGGGCCGGCAAATCCAATAGGGTCGGGCAGTGGCGGCAACTGCCGCCAGTCGAGAGCCAGGTCGGCGGACTGAAGTTTCGTTGTCATAAGTGTGAGTCCGGTTAAAGCAAGCGCGCGGACGAAACGGCATTTCGCATTTCGGGTTTTGGATTTCGTCATTGGCCTTTCGTCTCCTCGCAAAGCCGCCAGCAATACCAAAGCATCCGCGGCAGATGAAACGGGCCCTTGTACATCGTGCCCTTCGCGCGCGATGACACGCTACCGTCGCGATGCAAGTAGCCATACCACTCGCCGAATTCGGGATCGGCGAAATGGTTGAAGCTCCAATCGTGAACGAGCCGATGCCAGCTCGCGTATTTCACGTCACCGGTTAGTTGATAGGCGAGCAGCGTGGCGATGATGGCCTCGTTGTGCGGCCACCAGAATTTCATGTCGTGCCAGTACTCCTGCACCGGCAGGCCACACAGGTCGCGGAAATAAAACAGCCCGCCGAATTCCTCGTCCCAGCCGCGTTTCCACATCCAGTCGAGGATGGTGAGGCCGAGTTGGATCAGCCGCTTGTCCCCGCGCAGCTTCCCTTCGTGCATCACGAACCACGCGCACTCAATGGCATGGCCGGGATTCAGCGTGCGCCCGTCGTGATGATCAATGAGTTCGCCATTCGGGCCGACGACTTCCATCAGGGCCTCCTGCTCGGGCTTCATAAAATCGCGCTCGATGGCGGCGATGCTGAAATCAATCCACTCGGTGCAAGTGCGCCCGGAGATTTTCACGTCGCCGAGGTTCGCGCGAAGTTCCTGCGCTGTGACGATGCCGATCATGTGCGCGCCGATGCCCTGTGTGGGTCGCGTGTCTTCAAACTTCGGCTGCACCGCGCCCGGCGTGAAAGAATAGCGCAGGTATGAGGCGAAAGTTTTCACCGCATCTTCTGCCGCGCGCGAATCGCCGGTGGCTTTGGCGAACGCTGCGTTTGAGATGGCTGAAAAACTTTCGCTGAACACGTAGCGTCGCATTCGCAATGGCTTTCCCTCGCGCGTCACGGTGAAATACATCTTTCCATCCGACGCGAAGCAATGCTCGCGACTGAACTCGACACAGGACTTCGCTGCGTCCAGCCATTCGGCACGTTTCTCCACCGTGTTGTAAAGCGTGGCGAACATCCAGCCCGCGCGGCCCTGAAACCAGACGGACTTGTCCGTGTCGAGAATCGAACCGTCACGATCCAGCGAGGTGATGACGCCGCCGTGTTCGCGATCCATCCCGTGCCGCAGCCAGAACGGCATCACGTCCTTCAGCAACGTGTCGCGATAAGTCTGCGCCAGTTGGCTGGTCGGTTCGGATGTGATTGCCGGGGTCATGGCAGTTGCGGCGTGGTGAGTCGAAAAAAACGCGTCGCGTTCGTCAACAAGACGGGAATGATCACCGCGCTATTCGAGCCGAGCGTGGCAACATTCGCGAATGGCTGCCACGAACCCGCACCCAGCGTATCGCGATATTGCACCGTGTAACTTTTGTTCGTCACGCCGTCGAAATAGAGCAGCGCGTTTGTCGGCGTGGGCGTGAGGTTCAACTTGAGTTTGCTCGCCGCGCTCAACGGATCCGTGCCAGCCAGAAACTCGGCGTGGTTATTGAAACCGTCGCCGTCGGGGTCGGCGTTCGGGCCGGAGATCGAACTGTTCATCAGTTGCGTTGGAGAAAAATGTTCGCCCGACCAAACGGTGTAAGGCGGCAACGAATCCACACCACCGGTGATCTGTGAGACGGAGCGCCGCGTGTACTCAATGTTGCCGTAAGGGTCTTTCTCGAACAGCAGACCAATCTCGCCCGTTGCGAGTTTCGTCACGGTTGAATACGCCGAGCCGCCGGAATAAACTTGATTGCTCACAGCCCACGACGTGCCTTCGTCGTAGCTGATGCGCAACGTCATGTTCACGCGCGACGACGCGTGCGCGGCGTTCGCGTGGAGGATGCGGTTCGTGTTGCTGTCGTTCGTCGTCGTGAGGCGATAGATATTTCCCTGACAGGCGGGATCGGCAATCGTCGGCGGACTCACCGTGCTGGTGTAAGGCAAACCCCACGTCACGCCGCCGTTGGTGCTGCGCGCGAACGTGCGCACGCCGCTCCAGGAAAATCCGTTGTCGCGGCACGACGCGAGCAATTCACCGCCGGGCAACTCCACGACCTGGACTTCTCCACCGTTGGTGATGGAGTTCGCGCTGCGCGTCCATGTCGCGCCGTGGTTGTCGCTGTAAATCACCTGCGATGCGGAGGGATTGTTGTAGGCATAGACGGGGAAGATCAATCGTCCCGCGTTCGGGCCTTCGGTGAGTTGGATGCCGTTGCCGGGGCCAGCGATAAATTCCGTCGTGCTGGTGCGGATGCCGGGGTTCTGCGCCTCCACGTCAATGCGCGGCGACCACGTCGCGCCGTCGTCGTCGCTGTACTTCATTTCGAGTTTGATTTTGCGCGCCCCGCTCAACACGCCGCCGTTGTCGTAAAGCGTCCAGATGCGACCGTTGGTTTGATCCACGAGCAATGCCGCATCGCCCGACGACACGCGAGAAATGTTCGTCAAGCCGTAGAACGGATACGTGTCCACATCACCCACCGCCGTGCCGTAATCGGTGACGACTTGCAGCGGCCCCCAGGTGTTGCCGTTGTCGAAGCTGCGTTTGATGACGAGATCAAGCGGCGTGGGAATGTCGCCGCAACCACCGATGCGCCCATCCGTCATGGCGATCACCGTGCCGTTCGTCGTGGTGACAATCGCCGGGATGCGGAAGCAGGTGTAGCCGTCCACGCCGCCTTGAAACACCATGATAAACGGCGGCAGGATCGGGCTGGGCGGATTCGTGATAATTTCGCTGCTCGCCCAGTTCGACAGGAGATACACGAGCGTGTTGCTGCGTTGCGTGGCGGTGAGTTCGCCGGTGTAGATTAAAATCTCGCCGACGTCGCACGCGAGAAACCGTTGCGCCTGCACGTTCGCGGCAAGGATATATCCGCCAAGACCATTCGTGTCGGAGTCGAGAAAGTCGGCGACGTTTGTGCCGTTGATCCAATGACGTATCTGCGTGCCGGAATTTGTGAGCGTATAACTGAACTCGTGAATCTGCCAGATGCCAAGCGCGCGCGAGGCGGTGGCCGTGTCAGGATTCGGACCGCTCGTGCTTGCCGGGCCGGGCTGGACACCGGCCTGCCAGGTGTTGGTGCGGACTTGTGCGCGGGACATGCCGCTGCCAGTCGAGCCGTCGAAAAGAAATCCATCCGCGCTTCCGTTCACGCGCGCGGCGAAGACGACCGTTCGAGCCGTGTTCAAAAAACCAAAATTTGCTGATGAACTCCAGGTGGATTGGCCGACACCGTCGAAGCGGACGAAGTTGCGTTGAGTTGCGGAGAGAAAACTGGAATTCGTCAGCATGGGCGTGCCGACGATCTGCGTCATGTCGCGATTCGTCGCGCCGGTGAGGATGTTATCCCAGCGCGCAACCGTTGAACTGCTTGTCGGCACAACGCCGTGATCGCCGCGAAACCACGCGAAGAGGTTCGTCTGGTTGGGCAGCGGCAACTCCGGCAATACGCCAAGCGTCATCGCTTCCGATGCCATGCGTTCACCAATGATGATGAGCGAGTCGGCGTCGTAGTGAACGCTGATCCAATCCACGTTGTGAACCGTCAGGCCGGTGGATTGCGCGAAGCCGATGTCCGCGCGCGCGGCGGCGAGTGCGAGTTGCTTTTGCGTCGTGGTGAGACGATTGCCCGAACCGTCACTCGCAATCTGTCCGAACACGGCTTTCATCCCGCTGGCATTCGTGAGTTGCGTTTGCAGATTTGTCATCAGCATCGAGAAGCGGATGTCTGCTTCGTTTGCCTCGGTCGTGCCGTTGCTCTCGCCTTGCAAGTAGAGCAGGCCGACGATTTGATGATTCGTGTAGCCGGGCGGCAACGCGAGCACGGCATTGCTGACGGTGCTCACGACCTTGTCATACATGTGATGGTCGGCGTTGGTCTTGTTCCAGAAAGAATTTCCACCGCCGCCGCGACTCGCCTTCACGATCCCGAAATCACGATAGCCTGCGTCCCAAAGCAACCGCGCGAAACCGACTTCCGGACCCCAATGATCCGCGCTGTATGTAAAGTAACCGCCTTTCTGCAAACACACATTCGTCCAGCCTCCGCCGGAATCGCCGAGGCCCACGTCACCGGCGGGCGTGCCGTCGGCGGTGTTGTCGTAGAAGAACGGAACATTCGTGAACTGCTCGGAAGATTGCGAGCCGACTCGCGGCAACACCATGATCGCCTCAGTATTCGTCGTCGGCGTGCCGAGACTGTTGGACTGGCCGGTGAGGATGAACAAGCGAAGGGTCTTCGCCGATGCTGACGATACAGCGAGCAACAGACACAGCAGGGCAAAGAAAGCTACAAATCTATTTCTCATGCAAATCAAGGCTGCGTCGGTTTTGATTCCAGCCACTCCAGCGCGAAGCGGGCAAAGACAATGCGGTCCGCGTTGTCGGTTTCAAACAGACAACCGACCGTGCCATCGGGCAACGCCGTGAGCACGCTGTAACCAAAGCTGCCAGGGAACAAAACCTTTTTCACGGCCCAGGATTTGCCTTCGTCGTAGCTCAGATAAACCGTGCCGTTCTCGCGCTTCGCGTTGTCCGGGCCGGAGTAAAGAATGCGGCTCTTCGCGTCTTTCGCGGGAAACGAGTAGCGGAAAATCGAAGCCATGCAGCCGGGGTCGCGCAGCGCGGCGTCTTCCTCGATCTTCGACCACGTCACGCCGCCATCTTTGCTGACGGCGATTTTCCGCAGCGCCTTGCCGCCCCATTTGCGGCTGTTGAGCATCACCGAGCCGTCGGCGAGTTCGACCATCTGGACTTCATTGACCAGGCTAATTTCGCCGCCATTGCCATCCGGCACCCGACAGCCGGGCGCGGGCTGGCCGAGCTTCCAGTTCTTACCGGCGTCGTCGCTGTAAACGGCGAGCACGTTCCAATGGTCAAACGGACCTTCGTTGAACGGCATGATGAGCCGGCCCGCGTGTGGGCCGTGGTGAAGTTGAATTCCGATGCCCGGCCCGACGGCGACGATGGTCACGCGCTCGGGAGTTTTGGTCGTGCGCGTCACGTCCTCCGGCTTCGACCAACTCACGCCGTCGTCGTCGGAGCGGACCACGTAATTGCGGACAATCGCCGGGCCGTCGAGGCCGGGCTTGATCTTCCCGTCGCGCTCGCTGAGGCCCGCGGGATAGGATTGATACATGACGATGACGCGACCGGATTTTTCCTCCACCACGGCGCAAGGGTTGTTCAGCGTGTTCGCGCCATCGTCGGCGATCATTCGTTGTTCGCCCCAAGTCCGCCCGCCGTCCGAGCTGCGTTTGAGAATGAGTTTGTTGTTGGCCTGGTCCGCGTGTTGCGCGCGGCCTTCCGCGAACGCCAGCACCGTGCCTTGTTTGGAAACGACCACCGACGGGATGCGAATGGATTTGAATCCATCCTTGCCGGCAATGAACACGTCAGAGAATTCGGGAGCGGTCGCCCGGGCGAGCTTCGTGGAGCCGGACGGCGCTTCCGCTTGCAGATTTCCGGCGAGCAAGCTCGCCAGCATCCATGCGGATGGATTCAACCCGGAATGACCGACGAACCCACGGTAAAATATTTTCATCACAGTGATTTTGACATGGTCCGGCGGGTTGCCCCGGATCGAATCCGGTCTGCCGCGCTGAGTCCGAGCGTAGAGTAATCCCGCGATGGTGCGGTTCTAGCAGATTCAACTTGTCTTTTGCTATGACAGGGAGCCGCTCAACCCAAGGTTTCGCCGCGAACGAGCGTAGGCATCAACCGCGAATCATGCCGCCGCCGCACGCCGTTGCGAACGAGGTCCACCACCAGACGCGACACCTTGCGCGCAAACAGAATCGGGTCGGTGTGGTAGCGGGTCACCGCCGGAACAAGGTGTTCCAGCAGCGGGTCGTTATCGCGCGAGATCAGGCTCACGTCCCTCGGCAAGCGAATGCCGCAGCGCGACAAATGACTGACGGCGGTGACAACGTGGGCGGGTTTGGCCACCAGAATTCCCGCGGCCGGCTCCGCAGCGCGCAGCAAGTTGTCCAGCGCCCGGCAGATTCCGGGCACGGAACCATCATGGTGCGCGACCAAAGTTTGAACACCTTTCGGTTTGAGTTTTTCTCCTGCCTCAATGAAACCGCGCTCGCTTTCCAGATTGCCCGCGTGACCACTGCGGGGCATCAGGAGCGCGAGCCGGCGACGCCCCTTCGCCGCGAGCAGATGGGCGGCGTGACTGCAAGTGGCGGCGTAATCCATGTCCACCGAGGAGAGTTCCACGTGCGGATGCGGCGAGCCGGTGATGACGCAAGGCAGGCCGCGTTTGGAAAACCATTCCTGAACCGGGGCCGTGGACAAATACAGGACCCAGCCCGCCGGGCGAAAGCGGTGAATCAAAGACTCAAGGGCGTGATCCGGGTGTGGTGACGAGCAAGCGTGGCTGGCTTGAAACTCCAGACGATAGCCCGCCGCCGCCAGATGATCGCGGAGCGCATCCACCCAGAACAGCGCGGTGGCGGGCATTTTTTCCAGCGTCACTGGAGACAGCAACACCACGCGGTCGCTTGGTGCGGTCACAGACTGGGAGACGCGTTTTTGAACAATCTCCCGTCGCTTGCCCTGCTGCTCTTTGAACCATCCTTCGCGGCCAAGCTGCAACAACGCCGCCCGCAACGTGACCCGGCTGACTTGAAATCGCTCACACAGTTCGTGTTCACCGGGCAAGAAATCTTTCCACACGCCCGCTTGAATACTTTCGCGCAGGATGGTGGCTGTTTGGGCCACGAGCGAGGAGCGTCTCGGAATTGAGTCCATTGTGTTGGCGGTGATTCGGTGCGGCAATTGCGCCGGAGGTTTGCCCCTGTCTGCTAAAATAACAAGTCCTTTGTGGTCGCAGCAACGCCCGGGCTGGATGAAACTTTCAACGCAATGAGCAGCTATTCCAGATTCCTGACCGGCTTGGTCGCCGCGCCGCATACCGCGATGCACCCGGACGGACGCGTGAATCTCGCCGTCATCGAAAAACAGGCGGCGCGACTCATCGCCGACGGCGTGAACGGTGCGTTCATCTGCGGCAGCACGGGAGAGGGCCATTCGCTTACCACAACCGAGCGCAAACAGGTGGCCGAACGCTGGCGCGAAGTCATAAATGGCGCGCCGTTAAAACTCATCGTCCATGCTGGGCACAACAGCATCGAGGAGGCGAAAATACTTTCCGCCCACGCGCAGAAGATCGGCGCGGACGCTGTTAGCGTCATGTCGCCCTGCTATTTCAAACCCGCCAGTGTCGAAGACCTGCTGGAGTTCTGCGCGCCAGTCGCGAAAGAATGCGCCTCGCTGCCATTCTATTTCTACGACATTCCGGCTTTGACCGGCGTGAACCTTTCCATGTTGGAGTTGCTTCGCAAGACCGACGGCCGGATTCCCAATCTGGCGGGCATCAAGTTCACGAGCACCAACTTCATGTCGTTGCAGGAATGCCTGGAATTCGAGGATGGTCGGTTCAACATCCTGTTCGGCTGCGATGAGATGTTGTTGTCCGCGCTGGCGCTGGGCGTTCCGGGCGCGGTGGGCAGCACCTATAACTATTGCGCGCCGCTCTATCACAAGATCATCGCCGCGCATAAGGCCGGTGATACGGCCACAGCTCAGGCGTTGCAGATGAAGTCAGTGAAGCTCGTGCAGATACTCGTTCAGTTCGGTGTGCTGCCTGCGGGCAAGGCCATCATGAGTCTTGTAGGCGCGGAGTGCGGTCCGGTGCGTCCGCCCGTACGACGTCTCACTGAAGATCAAAAGACGCGGCTATTCCGGCAGATTGAGGCGTTGGATATTCTCGAAAAAACTCCTGCGTTAGCCTGAGTTTTTCCGGCTCTTCGTTGACAATCCCACCTTGGCGGATGATTGGAATCCGTTTCTATATTGTAGGCGACTCGGTAACGAGTCGTAGTCGTTGCGTGTTTCCTTGGTTTGCGACTCCTCGCGTCGTCGCCTACAAGGGCGCGATGAAAAGCGTGTGAACACAAAGTTCGTCCTCGTCCTCGGTTTTTCCGTGTTTCGAGCCATGAGGACGGGGACGACCACGAGAACGATTCCAAACCTCTGAAAACAAAAACCCCGCAGCGACACCAAAATCGCTGCGGGGGTATGACTCCAAACCACCCAACCAAATTACTGAGGAGGATACGCCAGACGCAGGAACACTGTCGGGTTCGTCACCACGATCGGCACGCTCAACGCATTGACTCCCGTTGATCCTGGCACGCCGAACCAGTTGGTGCTGATGCCGACATCAAGCGAATTGGTCTGGACCTGCAATTGCGCGCCTGCGGCTTCAAGCGGCCACGTCAGGTTCAGGTTGCTGCCGCTGACCAAGGCTGTGATCGGAGCGGGGGCGACAGTTGTGACGCTGATCGTTCCGTTGACCGCGAGGTTCGCTGTGTTCCACACAACCAACTGGCCGGGTGTTTGCGAAACGATGGCGAATGATCCGCTGTAACTCGCCGCACTGAACACGGTGAATGTATCGCCAGTTTGCAGAGGCAAACCGGTGTTAGTGACAACAAGCGTGCCGTTGTACGCGATGGGATTGCCGGGAACACTGATCAGGTCGGCCAACGGCGTACCACCGTTGCGATCTACTTCTGCGCTGACTGCGCCGTTGAGAACAGGCGAACTGTTCAAGGTCAGCGTGCCGATGCTGGTGCCAGCGGCGAGCGCGCCGCCCGCGTCCACTGTCACCACGCCGCTGATGGTGCCGTTGCCGCCGAGCGTGCCGCCGGAGCGGACGGTCGCGCCGTTGACGATGGAACCGTTCACAAGCAGCGTGCCGTTGCTCACGGTCGTGCCGCCGGTGTAGGTGTTCGCGCCACCGAGCGTCAGCGTGCCGGTGCCGACTTTGGTGAGTGCCACCAGGCTCGTGCCGTTCTCGATTACCGCGTCGCAACTCGAACTGACGGAGTTGGTATTGTTGAAGCCCACCGTGAGCGTGCTGGCCGCACCGCCGTTGTTGCGGACGTTGCCGCTCGAACCGGCCAGGCCGCCGAGCGCGTAAGAGAAACCGTTGAGGTCGAGGACGCCGCTGTTCATCGTGACGACGTTGTTCTCGTTCGGCGGAAGCGCGGTATCGTCAATGGTGTGCTTCGCGCCTAGGGCGGCGGCATTATTGCATAGCAACGTTCCGCCGGAGATCAGCAACTTGGCAAAGCCGTTGGCGGAGGAAATCCGCATGACGCCCGTGCCGGTTTTTTCGATCGTGGTCCGCCGGCCTTCAAGCAAGTGCGCCCCGTTCAGGCCACCGGTGAAATCCAGTTCGACGGCGGCGTTGGCGCTGTCGTTGACCTCCACGATATTGGTGGCGAGGGTGCTTTGTCCGTTCTGTTTCCAGAACGCGGAGACGGTGGCCATGCCTGGATCTCCGCTGGCATCGAACCGGATCGAGGGATTCGGATAGGCACTGAATACGCCGAAGCCGTTCGTACCGGTGGAGTCGATCAGTTGCGCTGTGCTGCTGGCGGCTCCGCCGCCGAGCGTGATCGTGTTGGCGTTGGCACAAAGCCAAACGAGTTGATTGCTCTGAGCGGCGTTCGCGTAATTGGTCGCGCCGTTGATGTCGAAGGTGCCGACTTTGACAGTGATCTTGCCGCCGAAGAATCCGCTGCCGCCCGCGCCGTAAGCATTCCCAAGTTTGACGATGCCATTCGAGATGACGGTTACGCCGGTGAAGGTCGTGTTAGTGCCGAGCAAGGTAAGATTGCCTGCACCCGATTTGGTGAGAGTGCCTGTGCCGGCGATGCGGTTCGTCAGATTCAGAGTGCCGGCGCCGAGGTTGAGCGTGCCGCCGCCCGCGGCGACGGTGATACCACGGTTCATCCGGGTGAACGCGACGGTGGCCGGCACCGTGAGCGTGCCGCCGTCGAAGGTGAGTTGGTCCGCCGTGAGCGTGGACGGATTGGCTCCGAGAGCGGATTCGTTCGTGATCGAGAGCGTGCCGCCGGTGAGGAAGGTTTTCCCGGAGAAGTTGTTTGAGGTGACGATGGACAGGGTGCCTGGTCCGGCATTCGTCAACGGTCCGTTGCCGGACAACTGGCCTGAGCCAGCGAAGGTGTAGTTCTGCGCCGCAGCTACGGTGATGGAGGCAGCTTGCAAGCCGCCAGTCAAGGCGATGGGTGGTGTGTTGGAACCAGTGTCGTCGAACAGCACGGAGTCAGTGGTGAAGAACGCATCAGGAGAGCCGCCATTGATCCAGTTGGTCGCGCCGCTCGTGCCGTTGTGCGTGTTCCAAACATTCGCAGCACCATCACCGCGCCACACGAGTGCGGCGGGACTGCCGATGACCTGCAATTCCACCGTGTTACCGTTGTAAACGATACTAAAGGTCTGCCCGCGACCAGCGGAGACGAGGTTATGAGCGAAGTTCGCCGCACTGCCTCCCAGAGTGCCGGAAGCAGTGATCAGCGGATAATTCCCAGCCGCCAGCCCGCCTGGAGGTGGCGTGATGGCGAAGGTGGTAACACCCGAAGGATTCAGGTTTGCAACCGTCAGCAGGTCGCCGGAGGAAACGGTGTTCAAGTCGTATACCAGCGTCGCGCCACCGGTAAGGTTGAGGTCGCCATTGATGACGAGCGTGTTCACGACGTTCGTGCCGCCGGGGACGATGGCGCTGCTGGTGCCGGCGGTGACGTTGCCGGTGACCTGCGCGGTGTTATTGGCCGCGCCGTTGTTCGCGCCGCCGACGATGCGCTGGCCACTGCTCAAAGTAATGCCGCCAGCCGCCGAAACATCCAGCGTAGAAGCGATCAACGAACCTCCGGTGCGAGGCACGAGGAAAATGTTCGGAGTGTTCGGGATGGTGGCTCCCGCGCCGAGTGTGAGTGTGCCGATGTTCACAGTGGTGTCACCGGAGTAGGTGTTTGCGCCGCTGAGTGTGACGTTCTGCGATTCCGCTCCTGCCGTGGGTGCTGTCGTGCTGAGGCCCACACGCACTGAGCCGCTGCCGGTGATGGGGTTGACGGTGATTGCTGTATTCAGCGAAAAAGTCAGTACGCCGTTGTTGACGATGGCGGCCGTACCAAGACTGCCAACACCTCCGATGCCCGTGCCGGTGTTGATGCCGCCGAGTCCGCCAACGCGAACAAACGTCAACCGCCCCGCGATGCCGTTCTCGACGGGACCACCAATGGTCACGGTGCCACTCATGATATTTGGCGCGGCGAGAATAAAGCCAGCGTCCTGACTGGTGAAAGTCGTGGCCCCGACCAGCGATTCTTTGAACACGAGATTTCCCGAACCGGAGATAACGCCGTTGAGCAGAAGTGAGCGACCCGTGCCAGCAACATTTTGCTCGTCAATCGAACTTGTCGTAGCTGCGGCGAGCGTGATGCCGTTGGTCCAGGTCCAGTTGCCGACCGCGCCGCTCATGCCGCCGACGGCCAATGTACCACCGTTGAGGGTGATGGCATCCGCGCCGGGGTTTGATCCCCACGCGGTCGCACCGTTGCGAAGCCCGCGGAGTGTTGCCCCGCTGTTGATCCGCCATTTGCCGGTGAAACCGGTCAGACCCGCAACGTCACCGAAACCAGACGCACCGCCCTGCGCGCAATCCACCACGCCGCCGCCCGAGATGTCAATGATCCCATCCGCGCCAGATGTGACAAATTTTGTTCCGGCAGCAGACAATCCACCATTCCCAACGCGCAGGTTTTTTCCCGCAGGCACATTCCAAGTCTGGTTGCCGTTGAATGAAAGGTCGGTGGCTGCGATCACCACGCTGTGGCTGGCCGTTGAAAGATCAATTCCCGCTGAACCGATGATGATGGAACTGGTGGCGGCGGCAGTGGCCGTTCCACCGATGTAGATTGTTCCTTCCACCGTGCCGAACGCTGTGCCCGCTGTGAGGCCTGAGCCGGTCGAGTAAGTGAACGTTGTTCCGGCCGGAACGCCGAGCACGGTGAACGTGCCGTTGTAACCCGCTGGCGTGACACCAGCAATCGTCACGCTCATGCCGGGTGCATATCCGTGAGCGGCGCGGGTGGTGATCGTCACAATGTTTCCAACCTGTGTCGCCGCGCCGATGTTCGTCTCCGCGCCGAACCCGGTCGTGCCAGCGTAAAATGTGTTCGTGGTCAACGCAGTTCCAGTGAGCGCGCCAACGCTAACGCCTTGCCAAGAATGAACCGTGGCACTGGAGCCGACCGCGCGTAGCGAATTCGTGAGCAAGGCGGTGGAGTTGGGGCTGGCGGAGTAAGCGCCGGACCAGGTGGCAACGTCAGCCGAGGTCGGCGCGACGCCCCCCACCCAACTGGCTGCCGTTCCGAGCGCGTTGGTGTTGTCGGCTTTGGTGATGGGTGCTGCCTGCGAGGCGAGGCTGATGAGGAGTCCGACCAACGCGAGGCTGGCGGCCCATATCGAGGTGAGGTTGTGTTTTTTCATTTTGTTACTGGGTTGAATGGGCTGTTTGGTTTTCACGACCCGGAATTGCTTTGTGGTTGAGGTTTGGAATCTTGTTAAAACTTATTGTCTGCGATCCATCGTGTAATCGGCGTTGGCCCAGGTGCCCATTTTGAAACGGACGGAACTGGCGTGGCCATCGGCGAAGAGAGTGTTGAAGCGGTAATCATTTATCTTGGTGTGTCGGAACTCAATCGAGTTGGGCGGTCCACCGTAAACAAAATTACCGGATGTATCAGCGTTCCAAACCGGGAAGAATGCGCCATTCTCTGCGAGCGTCACCATTCGCGTGATGGATTTGATGGCACTGGTTTTGATGCTGTCCGTGGTGCCTGGGATCGTAATGGTGTATTGCGCTTCAAACGGTGTCGCGCCCCCATGCATATTTGCGCTGTAAGACGAGCCGTAGGTATAATAGCTGTTGTTGGTACCACTGACGGCGCGGTCGCTCGGGCAAAGCGCAGAGGGCACATCAGAATTCGGCGAAAACTTTCCTAAGTATTGGTTGTAGGGACGCAACGTGGCATCAAGCGAGAGATAGCCGCCGGACGCACCTGCGCGCCCCAACCAACCGAACATCGTGCCGCTTATCTTTGCAGGGAACGTGTCCTGGTTGTCGTTGAGATACATGTTCGACGCCAGTCCGACCTGTTTGAGATTGTTAAGACACGAGGTTTGCTTTGCACGCTCCTTGGCCTTTGCCAACGCCGGCAGCAACATCGCGGCGAGAATCGCGATGATCGCGATCACCACCAGCAGTTCAATCAAGGTGAAGCCCTGATACGAACGTGGTCTGTGTTCTGGGCGAACAAAAGTAGCTTGCATGTGCAAACCGTAGCCCCTGCCCACCAAGTTGGAAGTGTTGAATACTTGTATTTTGATGAGACAAGAGATCGCCCGCAGAAGAACCGGAGAGACTGGAGACTGGGACAGATCGAAGCTTCAAACCTGAAATGCTTTCCGAAGTAGCGCGATGCTTTTCGGCACGGCTGTGTCCGGGTTTTCTTTTCCTTCCATCTCCAGCGAGACGTAGCCGCGATAGTTCACCGCCGCGAGCATTCTGGCGATGCGATCGTAATCCATCTCCAGCGTGTACCATTCGCCGCCGCCCGGATACGTCTTGGCCTGCACGAACACCGCTTTGGGCGCGATCTGCGCGAGCGATTCGTAATCCGCAGTCTTGTAAGGCGCGGTCAGAAAATTTCCCGTGTCCATCAACACGCCAAGCCACGGCGATGGGATCGCATTCATGATCCGCAACAATCCCTCCGCTGTGCGCGCGAGCCCCCAGTGATTCTCCAATGCCAGCATGACGCCGCATTCCTCAGCCTTTGCCAGACACGCCTCAATGCCGCCGATGCACCACCTGAAACCCTCGTCCTCGGTGTGGCCCCGCAAAACTTCTTCCACGCCACGCTTTGCCATCAAGTCATCAAAATCCTTGGCCGTGCCCCAGCGTCCGGTGTTGATCCGCAGCGCGGGGATCCCGAGTTCGTAACAAATCTCGATGCACTTCTTCGTGTGCTCGACGTTCGCAGCGATGACTTCCGGCTTCGGGCTGACAAATCCCTGATGCGTGGACAAACAAACCGGCGCGACACCGTGCGTGAACGCGAGTCGCTTGAGCCGTCGCAGATACACGCGATGCTCCGCCGTCAACGCCTCCTTCTCCGGCAGTTCCATCTGGCGATGCAAGATGTCCACACCCTCGACGCCGAGCGCAGAACATTTCTCAATCACGGATTCGATGGACACCTTCGGTTCACGGAAATGCCAGTAAGAATATGTCGCAAGGGCGAGTTTAACGCGCGCCTTCGCCATTGGTCTGTCAGCCGCGATTGTCGGACGAGCCGCAAGCGCGGTGGCTGCCAGTGCTGAAGCGGTGAGGAAGTTTCTTCTGTTCATGATGTGGGTACAGGGTTGTCAGACAATCAATCCAGGTCAAGGCGTAGCCGGAAAAAGCGCGCGGGTTCGGCCATGGGATTTGTGCAGGCCGGCGTCTGCGGCGTGCTGGCGCCGGGAAACAACCGATCATCCGACCACGCGGCAAGGTCGGGGCTGGATTGCAAAACGTAAGAGACATTCGCGTAGGCTGGAAACGAAACTACTAACTGCCCCGCGCCATTCTTAGTCGCGTCGAGTTTGGAAAGTTTTGTTCCAGCCGGTGCTTCAAACCATTGCAGCAGCCAGCCGTAGATGACTTCGGCGATGCGTTGCGCGGCGGTGAGATTGGTGTTGTAAGCCTGACCGATCGCGCCCGTGGTGTTGTCGTTCACGTTCCACGCGTTCAATCCAAACGCGCCATCCGGCGAGATGCCGCCAACCGTCCCGCCCGTGCCGCTCTTTGTCCAACCGACGGAGATGGGATCGGGCGCAACACCGTTCGTGCCTGCGTAGTAGGAGACAAGTGTGTTGGTTTGGGCGGAGGCGATTCCGGTCAACAGCAGGATCAAGAGTGTGAGGAATACCGGAGACAATGTTTGCGTGCTGAATTCTTGATTTGTAGCAGCCGACGTGAATCGGCTCAAACTGCCCGCCCGGTTTAGATAGAGCGGACTCACGTCCGCTGCTACAGAGTTTTTGAGTGATGCGGTCATCTCAATAACCCAGTGCACGAATGCGGATGAATTTCCCCGGGCCGCCGCCAACAGGCACGTTGAAATTGTGCTGGCCCGATTTCGCTCTCAATTCCTCCGCGCCAGCTAGAACCGTCCAGTTGGGCGCGCTTAACGAGTCGCTTGTCTCGACCGCGTAATGCCGCAGCGGGACGCTGTTCCACGTCACCGTCAACGTCGCGTTCGTCCGCTGCGCGCCAGTGATCTTGAAAACGGATTGCGCGTTGTTCGCCATCGTGCCGACGAGAAATTCCTGGAGATTCGACCGACCGTCGCCGTCGTTGTCGAGCGCGTCGTCGTTCAAGCCACTGTTCAATCCGTTGATACCTTCGTAGTAATCGCTCATGCCATCGCCGTCGCTGTCCACGTCGGCCTGCGTGAGCCAATCGAGACTGAACCGCGCGAAGACCATGTCGTAATCGGCGGGCGCTTCGTAAAAGATTCCGACCGTGCCGTCGGGCAACGCAGCCAGACACGAATAACCAGCCTGCGCCTCAATCTGCCGCGACACGGGCCATGTCGCGCTTTCGTCTTCACTCATGTAAATGGTCTGTCGGATGCGCGGCGCGTAGCCAGTGGGAGCCGAGTTGCTCGGATTCGAGAACAGCAGCCGGTCGCGCGGCGCGCCATCGAGCGTGGAGCTGTAACGGAGAATCGTCCCCTGACAGATCGGTTCTGGAAGTTGGAAGACCAGCGGCGACCAGTTGCCATTCGACAACCCGCTGGCTGGCGTGTACGTGGACCAGCCACGAAAACCGCCGCCGGAAGACATGCGCATCGTCGTGAGAATCTGACCGGAGTTGAGTTCGACCACCTCGTTTTCGTTCATCGTGGGCGAGGCGTTTGTGGTCACATCAGGGCTGACCTGCCACGAGTTGCCGTGATCCATGCTATATACGAAGAATACCTTGCCCTGACCGCCGCCGGGCAACGTGTGTTGTGACGGAAACACCAGCGTGCCATCGCGCAATTGAATGCCCTTGCCCGGCCCGACGAACGTGCAACCCCAATTCGTATTCGCCTTCGCCTGTTCTGTGATGTTGATAGGCGCGGACCAAGTGAGGCCGTCGTCGTCGCTGCGGGCGAGAACGTATTGGCCGGTGCGATTTGTGGCCGTGCCCGTTTGCGAACCCGCGATTGAACGATTGCCATAGGACCACAGTGCCGCGACCCAGATAGTGCCGGTCTGCCGATCCACGACCACTGCGGCATCGCCGACGCCATTGCCGCTGCTGCCCGGAACGTTTTTGTCAAAGTCCAACACCGTGATCATCGGTCCCCAAGTGTTGCCCATGTCCGTGCTACGCATGCAGGCGACATCAATGTTGGCTGGAAGATCGTTGATGGCATCCCAACGGACATCAAACGTGGCGATCAATGTGCCGTTCGTGGTCACTTCCAATCCCGGAATGCGGAACTCAAACGAGCCGTTGTCGCCGCGTGCCCGCAGCAGATTGTAGAACGGTGCGTTGCCAAGCGTGAACGCACCGGCGGGCGCGGACACGGCGGGCAGTTTCGTTCCGCCGTTCGTGCCGGTGACACCGACGCTGACGAGTTGCGCGTCGAGCAAGTGACCCCACGGCGCAGTGCGCTTGGGTTCAATCGCGATCCAGAAATGATTCGTGCCCGATTGCAGAACTTGATTGCCCGCGAGCGAAATCGCTCCCGTCATCGCGCCGGTGTGCATGGAGAATTGATTGATCGCACGAGCCGTGTTCGTCGTGCCGGTGAAAAATAACTTAACCGACTTCACATCCGTTGCCGCGTCCGTGCTGCCCGCGAGTGAGAACGTGATGTTGGTGAGCGCGACGGGATTGCCAGACCCCGACGTGACGACCTGCACATTCAAGACGTGATGCAAACCGAAGTTCGGTACGGTGCGATTCGTCTGCGTCGCAGAGCAGAGTGTCACTTCCATGTCCGGCGGCGGCGCGTCCGTGGCCGTGCCCCATTTCGTCTGGAGATAGGCGATCACGTCCTCCTGTTCGGTCGAACCAAGCGTGCGATCGAACACGAGCAGTTCCGCCACGTCCACAGGCAGACCGAGTGACGCAGAGACATTTCTTCCGACAATCAATCCGCCCAGCCCGACCGTTTGCGCGTTCGTGTAAGTGAACGCGCCGCCGCCCGCGATGGTGTGCGTGACACGCGTAGAATTGGTGAGTCGCTCGAAACTAAAGACGTGCGTCTGCCACACGCCGGGCGTGGCAGGCAGAGTGTTCACATCAGCATTCGCGCCGTTGGCAATAGGCGACGGTTGCAAACCCACCTGCCACGAGCCGCTGCGGATCTGCGCGCGGGTCATTCCGCTCGCTGTGCTGCCATCGAACAGGAATCCGTTGTTGGTTGAAGTCAACCGGCAGAACACCACGAGCGTGCGATTCGAGGTGAGTGAGCCGAAGTTCGCAGACGTTCCCCAAACCGCATCCGCGCCGTCGCAACGCACCACGCTCTTCACTCCGCCCGGCGTGACCACCGCGAAGCCCGTCGGCGTTCCGCTGATCCGATCAAGTGTGTGCAAGCTTGGATTCGCGCCGCTGGTCGCTTGGTTCGTCCAACCAGTTACTGCGGCCCAAGACGTGATGCCGACATCGCCTTTGAACCATGCGTAACACGTCGCGGGATTGGGTTGCGCGGAGAGGCGAACCGTTGAAAGAAAAATTGCCGCCAGCAAAAACGCTGGACGTGGAATCGGGAATATCATTTTCGTGATTGCTGAACCGTTCAATACGCCCACACGCGGAAGAATCGTTGCGGCGTAGCGGTGCTGATTGGGACGGACAGATTCAATGTGCCGCCCGTGCCTGCGTTCGTGCTGACGTTGCTCCACACAACCGGCGGCGCGAGATTCGTCGCAGCCTGGACGACGTAATTGTAGCCGGACTGGGACGCGATCTGGAGTTGCAGATTCGAGCCGACGACGGACGGCGCGATGATTGGCGCAATCGGTGGTGCAGTGTTCGTGACGGTGATGGTCAGAGCGGAATCATTCGTGCCACCCCACGCGTCGCTGACGCGCACGACGAAATTGTTCGTGCCAACATTTCCGATCAACGGCGTTCCCGTCAGCGCGCCGCCTGCGGCCACGTTCAACCACGCCGGGCCACTTACTTTGCTGAATGTGATGGCGTCGAAGGCATCGGGATCACTCGCGCGTCCGGCGAGCGATGCATTGAACGCCACGCCGACAGTGGCGTTCGTGACGAACACGGGATTGTTCGTGAACGACGGCGCGTTGTCCGCCTTGGCCGTGACGCTGAAATTATCCACAAGCACGCCTTTGATTCCCGACTTGGTGAACAGCAAATCCACGTCGCCCACGACATTGATCAACACGGAAACCGTCGGCCACGGTTTCGTGTTCCACGGCGGGTTGTTGCCGGTGAGATGAGTTGTCCACGCGGAAATCCAGCCGCCTGTGAACGCGTTGCTGTACGAGAGAGTGAAGTCGCAATCCGTCGAACTCGAAAACGCCGCGTAGTCGAACGTGGCCTGTTTCACGCCGTGATTCGTCCCGGTAAGTCGCAGCTTGCAGAGCGCGCTGCCGGTGGCTTCGCCGACTTTGAGGCATTGCACGCCGCTCGCCGGGATGTCGCTGCGATTCCACACCTGCACGTCGCCGACGAGTCCTGACCACTCGTTCGTGAACGAATCGTATTTCGTGCCGAGCGCGGCGAAGTTCGGGCTGATGTAATTGGTGAAACCTTCCGCTGACTCGAAGCCGGTGTTCGCGATGACGACGGGCGCGAGTTCAAGCGTTTTGCCCGCGAGTCCGTTCGTGTAAATCTGGTTCACCTCGCCAGCGCTCAAGTTGCGCGACCAGATGCCCACGTCGTCCACGTTGCCAGTGTAGAGAAAACTTCCGCCATCGTAACGCGAACCGATGGCCGTCTGCCGCGCGAGCGAATTCAAATTGTAAATCGTCTCCGCGTAAGTGTTGCGCAACGTGCCGTCCACGTAGAGCCGCGTGGTCGTGCCGTCGTTGGCGGCGACGATGTGATGCCACGCACCGTTGTTGAGGCTCGCGTTCGCGGTGGGATTGCCGCTGGAACTGCCGTCGAGAAACGCCAGCACGCCGCCACTCGCGCCCTGATACTGGATCACCCACGCGCCCTCGACGTTGACGATGTAATTCCCGCTCGCCGTGCTGGTGGTTTTCATCCAGCAGGAAATGCTGCCACTTGCGCTCGTCGGAATGATGTCCGAACTGATGGACGTGGCGTAGCTGTTCGAGCCATTGAAATAAAACGCCTGGCCGATGAGTCCGGTTTGGTTCGTGAGCGCGCTGGTGTTGTTGAAATTATCCGCCGCGAGCGCGATGTCTTCGACCGTCGCGCCGGACAAGTCCGCGTTGTCGAAGGTGAGATGCACGAGCAGGTTCGCCGTGAGCGGCGAATCTGCCGTTGTGAAATGCCACACCGGGCCGGGCACAATCGGACCGGTCAGCGGCACGACATCCACGCGCCAGAAGTAAGTGTTGAACGCGCCGAGCGCGCCGGGATTGAAGTTCGTTCCGGTGACGCGGCCCTTGTAGACCGGCGAATTCGTCGTCGCACCTGCGAGCGCAACGGGATCAGTGCCGAAAAATAAATCGTGCTTGTTGCTCACGCTGTCCGTGGACCACGAGAGCTGCGCGTTGAACGCGATGTTGTAAGAGTCGTTCGCGGGCGACGGCGTTCCCGCCGGCGGCACACCGGCGTCGTAGAGCGCGAAGACTTCCGCGTTCGACAGCGCGCGCGTGTAAATCCGCACGTCGTCGAAGAGCCGCGCGTTGGTGTCGCCCATGATGAGGTCGTTGCGGCCCTCAAAGATGAACGAGCCGGGTGTGAGGTTCGCCGTGGTGGCGACGGGCTGGCCGTTGACCCACATGCGCAGGCGATTCGTGCCGCGATCAATCTGGCAGACGACGTGATACCAGGTGCTCAAGGCCAGCGGCGAACCGGAGTTGAGCGTGATGGTGCTCATGGCTGCCGACCATTCGATGACGCTGAAATGAAATCCCGCCGCGTCCGCCGTGATCTCGTAGCCGAGGCTCGCGGGATTGGATTTCCGGAACAGATAGCTCGCACCGGAAAGCGACGTGGGCTGAAACCAGAACGCGAGCGTGAAACTGCGGTCCATCGGGTCAAAATAATTGTTCGCCGCCGTCTCGAACGGATAATCCGTCGCCGCGACCGGCAAGAGCGAACTGTTGTCGCAGATCATCGTGCCCGCGCCGCCAAGATCAATCGCGCGCCCCGACGGCCCGCTCGGCGCATTGGTCGAAAGTGAAACGCCCGACAGCGTGCCGGTGTGCGTGTTGCTGGAAATGTCCGTGACGCTCGTGCCGTTCGTGCCTTCAAATTCCCAGCGCGCGGCGAGGTCGTTGTTGGAAACTTCGACGTGGATGAGATCGCGGTTTTCGAGACCGGCAGAGTTCGTGATCCAGTAAGCGACGATGTCCTTGCCGACGTAGTTCAATGGTGGCGTGTACCGAAGTTTGTTTCCAACGTTCGTCACGCTTCCGCCATTGCCGGACGCGGCGGTGAAGCGCGAGATGCCGATGTTCAACCCTTTGCTGTCCCAGTCGTTCGTCAGCACGTCCACGTCCACGAACGTGTTCGTCAGCGTGCTCGCGAGATCAATCGTCGTGTAAGGATGCAGCGGCTCGGGATAACTCACCACGTCGTCGAGATTGCTTTGTGTGATTTCAATCGAACGCTTGGACAACACGCGCTGGACGTTGATTACGCCGTGCGACGGCCAACTGCCGTTCATCGTGTCGTTGCCGTAGAAGTAATGGTTGCAGCCCCAGTTGTGGCCGTTCTCGTGGAAGAGCGCGTTGACCGAAGTGGACGCCTCGTCCTTGCCGATGTTGTCGCCCCACGCATAACCGCCCGTGCCGAACAATCCGCTGTCCGTGCCGAACGACGCCACCATGTCCCAGCGCTGCGTCGAGAGCAGCGGGTTGCCCGTGGACGCGCCGGTTTTCCACTCGTTGTAAATCATGTTCAAGTGCGCGCCACCGGAAGTCGGCACATACAATTCCGCGTCTGTGCGAATCACCATCACCGTCATCAGCACGTCAATCGCCCCGTCGCGCGCCATGAAATTGTTGTAGCGATTGACAAGGTCGTCCACCCAGTCGCAAAGATTCTGCACGCTCGATCCATGTGAACGGTAAAAATTCCACGACACGTCGTAGCCGAGTTCCGCCTGTTTGATCGCGGTGGGCTTGATGAAATTCCACGAGAGATTCGTCACGCCAGCGGGCAGATGCGACTGCGTGTGGCTGTTGGTGTTCGCCACCGGCTGCGGAGCGATCCAATCCGTGTCTGTCAGCCCGGCGATCTGCGCTGAAACATCCACCGGCCCGATGGACCAGACATTGTTTTTTCCTTCCGTGGCGACGGCGTAAAGATTGTTCCCGCGCAAGCTGCCGCAGACGATGAGATTCGATTGCCCCACAACCGTGCCGCGATAGGTGGTGATTTCCGGCGGCGTAGTCAGCGCGTAACCACCACCCGACGACCACAGGTAAAGTTTGAAATCCGGCGATCGGATGGAATAGCGGTGCAGAATGAGCGTGGTGTTCGTGCCGCTGACGACGACGCTGTTGGTCATGGCATCCGGCGCGGCGAAGGCAGAGTAATCCGCCGCGAGCATCAGCACGGCGATCAGGAGCTTCACAAGCAGACGCGGCATGGAAAGGGTGAATCGCCAGCGGGCTGCATGTTGAAGGTGCGAAATGATTTTCACGAGTTGGTTACTTGTAGGTTACTGGTAATTTGCATGACTCTAACCCAGTTGCGTGACCGCAGAAACGCAATTACTCCTGTATTATCCGATAACAACGCTGACGTCGCCCGGGCCGCTGATGAATTGGCCGGCTGATTTCAGTGTATCAAGCAGCCCCTGCTCTGTTTAGTGGAGGGCAACCATCCGCGCGCGCCAAGCACGACGCGGCGCCGTGAACAAATTCGTTCAGTCGGGTCTTTACCGAAAAAAACACCTTGGGTGACCTGTCAGTTCTGCTTGTCGAATTGATCTTCAAAGCATTCGAGGCGTACACGGGCGGAAGTGAGGTCTTTGTTGACGGCTGCGAGATGAGCTTTCACCGTCTCGTCAAAATCCTCATCCATGCGGGTGAGCAGTTTGATTTTCTCCGCCTCAAGCTGTGCGATGCGTTCGCGCATCGAAGCGATACCAGCATCGAGATTCGGCGGCCTAATCGGCTTGCCGGTGAACTCCTCGACCACCATATCAATGTCGGCTTCGGTGGGTTCATAGTTGTCAGGCGGCTTTGACATGAGGTTGAGGTTTGCGGTAGCCAGCGAAGGTTGCAACGGTTTTCCGCTGGTCACGCGGCCAACAATTGAAGGCTGCGTTGGACCAGTCCCTTGGTATCGAGCAAAGCCTGACGCACATTGCCGTCGGCGAAATTGGCGGCGTTCACGACCTCCGGTTCGTCGGGCAGATAGCGGCGCAGGAGTGAAATAATTTCCCCAGTGGTTGGCGGAGCAATCTCGAAGGCTTGGAAGCGGGTTTGAAAGCGTTCGTCGAAATCGCGCAACTTGCAGTTGCTGGTGCAGGCGATGGCGATGCCGCGAGGCAGGTCATCGAGCAAGGTCAGGAAGCGCACCTGCGCCACGGGCGGAATCGCATCGGCTTCATCAATCCACAACATGCGCCAGTCGCCGAACAGCGAAGTGTGGGCAAGTTGTTGGGCGATTTCACGAATCATCTCCACTTTACATTCCGTGCCGTTGAGTTTGATGGTGTTCCACTTGTTGCAACTGAGCAATTGTTGGAGGTAGGCGACAAGCGCACTTTTGCCAAGGCCGGGCCGGCCGTTGAGCAGATATTTCAACGGACTACGTTGATTGGCATTGGCGAGTTGAACGCCTTGGACCACCAATTCGGCGATGAGCCGCGCGCCAACCCATGTATCACCGTTCTGCCGTTCGATGATCTGCCGACCAATGAAGTCATCGAGCCGCCGTGGGATAAAGGACCCGTCACAACGGGCCAGCAGTTCTGCGATGTTGATTGTTTTCATTCGAGGACAGCGGCGAGTTGGTTGATGGCGGTGAAGTAAGTCGCGTCAATCTGCACGGGCGAACAGACCCGCAGTTCAATGACCCCGGGACTGGGGTTGTTGACGGTCACTTGCGCGCCGGAGTGAAAGCCGGCTTGCTTGAGCCAACCGCCTTTCAGCCGGACGAGTGACGCAGTGGATGTTCGATTATGGCGGCCGTTGGGATTGAAGTCTTCGATGGACAGAATGCGTGGAGATGTATTCATAGCGTGGAGATTCTCAGGACGGGGTTAAATGACTGACAAGACCGATGGGTTTTAGCCCGAAGTGCAATTGAAGCGAATCTTTTCGGTGACGCGACTTCGAGTCGGGCGCTTACAAGGGATCAGTGAAATCAGGCTGTGAAAATTGGCGGCGGCGGCGGGGAATGTTCCACATGGAGAGTTGCATGTGGAACACCTGCGCGAGCCGGGCCGCACCGTTGGGAGGAGGAGATGTTCAGCGTCTGGTCCAGGTTTCAAGCCGCGCGTTTCATGCGAAGCCAGTCTTGTGTGGTGCGACTGTTTAGCACCTTGTGGACGTTGCCGCACTGCCAGCGACCGCAACTGAATCGCTTCACGCCCTGGTAATGGATTAGATTGCCAGGACCGGTTTTCGTCGGGACTTTCAGGCGGTTCAGTTCACTGGCGATGCGCCCGTAACCCCAACCCGCCTGCCGCCAATGGTGCATCTGCAATAGCCACTGTTGTTCGGTTGAATTGGGTTCCAAAATCTGCGTCACGAGAACTCCGTGTTGCACGACCAGCGGTTCAAGTTCCTCGCGGGCGCGTAATGCACGCGCAATTACGAGCAGTTCGTGACCATTCGTGAAGCGGTAGCGGACATTCCAACCGTAACTAAGCGTACCGCAGAGTTCGCCGTGTGCGCGTTTGCCATCCAGCTTGGACTGGATGCGCTGGCGGATTTTATTCCGCTCGTATTGCGCGACACTGGCTTTGATCTCCATGCGCAATTCGTTTTCCGGCGTGCGCGGCAGCACCCCGCCTTCGGCAGTAAAATGCGGCACGGCGCCGAGTTGCCAGATGGCGCGAATGGTGGAGATAATGTCGAGCGTGTCCCGCCCGATGCGGTCCTGTTCGGTGGTGACGACTTCGATCTTGCCGGTCGGGATGCGGCTTTGGATTTCCGCAAGCAACCGCCCGCCGTTTTCGCGTTCCCGAAAAGGAACGCTGCCACTGGTATCTTCGTCGAGAAGCGTGAGGACGGGATGAAGCTGATTGCGATGGCAGTAATCCACGAACATGCGTTCCTGGCGTTGCATGTCTTGTTTGTAGGTGGACACGCGCCCGTAGAGGATGCAATCGATCATGGGATGGTGAATCGCCGGATGGCCGTAGTCCGCAGTTTCCACGGTGGCAACGGCGGCACAAAATCCACCTCGATCACTTTCGAAGCAGGCGATGGATTCGCCACCGATTTGTCCCCCTGCGTTTCCTGTGGTTTGGGTTCAAGTTTCACGTGTCCGTTTCTGCGGATGGGATTGATGCGAGGCATAGGTTTGGTTGGTTGTTAGTTACTGATAAGAAAGCTTCCGGCGAAGTGCTCTTCCACCGTGGCGAGAATCGTGTGCGGCACGCCGTTGAAGTAGCGGAAACAGTTGTAAACAGGTTTCCCGGCAAGTGTGTGACAGTATGGTTCGCCAGCAACGAAACCGCGCCGCATGGTGATTGGCGGGACGGCGTTCAGTGCGTAATCGCAATCGTCCTCGGTGACCGGACGCCAGACGCGGTGGTTTTGATACCAGTCTTTCGCGGCTTGCCGATAGATGGGGGCATAATCGCAGCGGTCGAGGAACGCGAGTTGGGCTTCAATGCTGCCGTGGGTGTAATAGGCTTGGGGATTCATAGTTTCAATTTGGAAAAAAGAAAAAGTTGGCGAGGCCCGCGTTTAGATTGCTTGCCTTAAATCCCTTCAGCTTTACGCTTCCCTCACTCCGCCGCGTTTGAGTTAAGAAATGGAATGACTCCGGAACAAAAAGCCCGCCAACAGATCGACGCGCAACTTTCTGCGTGCGGTTGGGTCGTGCAAGATTTCAAGGCCGTGGATTTTACTGCCGGTCGCGGCATCGCGCTCCGGGAAGTTCCACTCACCAGCGGCCCTTGTGATTACCTCCTGCTGGTTGACCGCAAAGCCCTCGGCGTGATCGAAGCCAAGAAAGAAGGCGCGACACTCTCCGCCATTGCCGATCAGTCCGGGCGTTACGCGACCAGCCTGCCGGATTTTCTCGCCGCTGGGCTGACTGGCCCGCTGCCGTTCCTTTACGAATCAACCGGCGTGGAAACATTCTTTCGCGATGAACGCGATCCCGCCCCGCGCTCGCGCCGCGTGTTCAGCTTTCATCGGCCCGAGACATTGGCAGAATTGTCCGCCGAGCCGGACACGCTTCGCCGTCGTCTCGCGAAAATGCACTTCGCCCATCCGCTCGTGACCACGGGCATGCGTGATTGCCAGATCGAAGCCATCACCGGCTTGGAGCAATCCTTCGCCGAAGACCGCCCGCGCGCCCTCATCCACATGGCCACCGGCGCGGGGAAGACCTTCACCGCCTGCGCCTTCACTTATCGCCTCATCAAATTTGCCAAGGCCCGCCGCGTCCTCTTCCTCGTGGACCGCGCGAATCTCGGCGAGCAGGCCCGCGATGAGTTCCACCGCTACCGCACGCCCGACACCGACCGCCTCTTCACCGAGCTCTACAACGTCCAGCACCTCACCTCGCCGCACATTGACGACGTCTGCCGCGTCACCATCTGCACCATCCAGCGGCTCTATTCGATCTTGCGCGGGGAAGACCTCGCAGAAGGCGCGGACGATCTCTCCGGAGCGGAAATCGCCGCCGCGCTCGGCGTCACGCGCATCCGCGACATCGCCTACAATCCCGCCGTTCCCATCGAGAAGTTCGATTTCATCGTCACCGACGAGTGCCACCGCTCCATCTACAATCTCTGGCGGCAGGTCCTCGAATACTTCGACGCCTCGCTCATCGGCCTCACCGCCACGCCCGCGCCGCAGACCATCGCCTACTTCCACCAGAACCGCGTCGCCGAATACAACCACGAGCGCGCCGTCACCGATGGCGTGAATGTCGGCTACGACG
>SIBJ01000057.1 GCA_009695195.1 Pedosphaera sp. | reverse complement strand
AAAGAGAGACTTCAGAAGGTCCAATCGGCCAAGAATGCCGAGTGCAATCAATGGTCCTGAATTACAGATGATCTGGCTCACGAGCGGAATGGCTTGAACTCGGCGGCAAGCTCATCCGCGTCCCAATTCACGGCGGGCACGTTCCATTGCGGGCAATTGAAAAGAAACGCCATGCGCGAGACTCCGGCCAGTTGCGCCGCCTGACCGCTGGTCAAACGCCCCATCTCAAAGAACTTCATCGCCAGCGCCATGCGCGCCTCGTTCTCAAAGCGTTCCGGACTTGAACCCGCTGCCGCCGACCAGGATTCAGGATATTCTATCTGCATCGCTTTCATGCCGACAGAATACGCGCAATGTAGGCGAAAGACAAAGCAGATTCAGATGTGAAGCTCGCAAAGGAATTCAAGCCCTTCGCTCTTTAATGCTCGCGAGAATATCCCCCACAACCTCCCCCTTCGGCTTTGCGCCTTGCGGGCCGCCGTGGTGGAGGCGGACGCTCACTGCGCCGGTCCCGCCTCGCGGGATCGCGACCGCCGATGACGAGCATGGTGTGGACGCGCAATTGTTCCGCGTTGGAAATCTTCGCCTTGAACGGCGTGGCACTGAAATCCGAATCCACGCGCACCATGTTCGCGCGGAGTTCAACCACGATGGGTTTCGCGTAGTTGATCAACGCTTCGTCGTCGTTGAGCGTGATCACGCGCACCTGATCCGGCGCGAGCCAGAGCGGGAAGTTGCCGGTCCCGCTTCGCGGGACTCGATGAGAAAGCCGATGAACCCCTGGTGCGTGCCGGGCGGCGCGCGGTGGATGCACAGCGGCATCGTGTTCGTGTTGTTCCGCTCGCGGCAGAGATCAATGGCATGTCGCCATGCGAGTGTGATCAGCCTAGAACGCAAGCCGGAAAAAGCGATTCGTGGCGACGATCCCGTTCGTCAAGTAGATGCTTCCTCCGTTTGTCGTGAATGGACCAGGATGGAGAAACCAAACGTTGCCACCCGGTGGCGACAATAGCTCGGGTGTGTACTGAAGCGTGTAGCAATTGAACGCGCTCGGCCAGGACAATACAACGTCAGTATTGACCTGGACAATGTTCAGTTGCGGAGGTGAACCGGGGAGCACAGTCACTTTGAATGAGCAGACTGCGTTGGGCGTCGTGCCGTTGGTCGCGGTGACGCTCACCACATTCGTCCCGACTGGAAACACATACGGCGAGGTGATGATCGTGGCCCCGAGTTTGTAAGTGAGAGTCGGCGCGGGAATTCCTGCAGCCACTGTCGCGCCGAAGGCAACGGACGGCAGCAGACACGCCTCGCCGTTCGTGGTGATGTCGGGCGGACAGGTGATTTGCGGCGCCACGGTGACAGCAGTGACGGTCTGATCGCTGGCTGCGCCGGTGGCGGGGTCGTCCGTGAGAATCGGGCCGAAGCCGGTGCCAGTGACGTTACCCTGATTCGTCACGGAAGACGTGTTCGCGGGAAAAGGTGTATTGATGATCACGTCGAACGTGATCGTCACCGCACCGCCGGGTGGCAGTGTGCCGAGGGTGCGATTGACCTGGGCGAATAGGGGAAGCGAACTGATGAACAACAACGCGACCGCCGCAACCCACTTGGAAATCGGAATCGTCTTCATGGTTCTGGTTTCATTTCTGTGGGTTGAATCATGGAATTCCGGGCACCGACGGCATGCCGGTGATGCCGGTGACGTAAAGTGCGTCGCAATTCGCCAGGGTGATGCCCGGGTTTTGGCCCTGCAAATAATTGACGATGGTGTTTAAGTTGTTTTGGGGCCCGGTCGTAAGCCCTTCGAGGTTGAACGTGGCGGTGTAAATCGTGCCTCCTGCCGGGATGGTCTGGTTTGCCTGGCGAATTTCCAGTCCGCGAAAACCCGCGCCGCCGCCATTCGAGACGTTGCTGTTGATCCTGGCGTTGATCACACCGCGCCCGCGAGCTTGCAGGCGGATCGCATCGAGCGCACCGGACAACACATTGACCGTGTTGCCGGTCACGCCAACGGTGTTCGTGCAAGGGGCGTTGGCCGTGCCGCTGTTGCTGCTGGCCTCGACCAACAGGCCGTAGTCGAGGCCGACGTTGCTCACATTATTGCCGGAGACGTTGGCCGCGATCGTGCCGTAGCCACTGTTGAAAACACGAATGCCGAATCCACTTTGCCCCGCGCCGGCGTTGACCACGGTGTTGCTTCGCACCGTGCCGGACATGAACGCCGGAGTTCCGCTGGTGACAAGCGTGCCGTTGAACACGTTGATGCCGGTATTGAGGAGCGGTTGCGACGTGACGCCATCCGTGCCGATCTTGTTGCCGTCAATGTTGAAGTTGACCTGGCCATTGAGGGCGGTCGTCACGTTAATGCCAAGGTTGCCCTGATTATTGCCGCCCGTCCCGGCGATGATTGTGTTCGTCAATATACCGATTGTCAGCGTGCTGGTATCGCCCGCGTCGCAGTTGATGGAGTCGGTGCGGTTGCCTTGGAACGTGCAGTTGCGCACGGTGGCTGTCATCACCGCCGAGACCTTCGAGGCAATGCGCACGCCAATATTTCCCGAGTTCGTGCTGTTATTGCCAATGGTGCAATTGGCAACCGTGAACGAGGTCAGCGTCCCGCTGTCGTTTTCGACGCGGAAATTGTCCTCAATGCTGCCGCGCACGGTGGAATTCACGAGCGCGCACGTGCCGAAGGCATTGTCAAAAATCACGCTGCCCTCGTGACTCGGCGAACTCGTTCCATTTGTGCCGTTCACCACGATGTTGCTCATCGTCACACTTGTCACGTTCAAGCCGCGAATGCCGAAATTCTGACAATCGCTTATCTGCATCCACGAAAAGGCGTTGCTTCGGGTGTTGTTCATGTAAACACCAATCCCCGTCGCCGTGCTTCCATCTGAACCCGTCTTGCTCGCAATCGTGCCGCCGGAGCCAGCGCCACCCGTGCCCGTCACCGTCAACCCGCCATTCGTTCCCGTGTTGTCGAGAATGATTCCCGTTCCCGAACCGCCGCTGGAGGTAATGCTCTGAAACGTCAGCCCGCTGGCGCCAATCGTGGAGTTCTGAATCTTCAACGCTGTGGCTGTCCCTGAGTTGATGGTGTTGCCCGCACCGGTAACGTTGATCGCCATGGCGCCGCCGGTCGCGTTGAAACCAATGCCGCTGGTCGTGGTGATCGCCAGCACGCTGTTGTTGAAACTGATGGTCGTGCCGGGGTTGTTGGCGAGATTCACCGCCATGTTCGCGCCCGTGTTGAGCACTTTGCTCGCACCGCTGAAAGTATTTGTTCCGCCGCTGTTGTTCTGAACCAGGATGCCCGTGCCCGAATTGGTGATGTTGCCGGACAACGCGATTGTGCCACCCGTGTGATTCGCAATTTCCACCGCCCGCCCGCTGGTGTTGCTCAAGTGGCCGGGATACGTCACGCTGGCGCTGCCTGCGCCCGTGATGCGCATGGATGTTCCCGCCGCGCCCGTGAGGATGCCGCCGTTGATTGTGACCGTGCCATTGAGCGCATTGAGCCGGATGCCGTCGGCGGGGCTGTTCGTCGAGGACGCGCTGTCGAGCGTGATTGCTGCCGTGCCGGTGTCAACATCCAGCGCCGCGCCATTCGCCGATGTGACCGCGACCGTGTCAATCGCGAGCGTGCCGACATTCGTGCCGGTGATGCCTTTGCCAGCCGTCGCGTTGACGTTCAATCCCTGAATGGTGTTGTTGGTCGAGCAAATCACGCCCGCGCCGCCGGAACCCAGCGTGGGCCGGCTGCCCGCCGAATAAATCGTCGTGCCGCCCACGACCAGAGCCACGCCCGCGCCGACGAGCTTTTGACTGCTTTCCAACGCCAAGCCGGCACCGTAACTCCCGCTGCCGGTGAACACGTATATGAAATCATTCGTGCCATCGGAATCGCCCGCGCCGCCCGCGCCGTTGATTGACGCGAAAGAATTGAATGGCGTCGGTTGCCGGCCGTCGCCGTTCGCGCCCGCGTTGTTCACATACCAGACGCGGTTGCTCACGGTGATCGTGACCGTCGTGGTGCTAAATCCACCGTTGCCGTCGCTGATCGTGTAGGTGAAGGTGTCCGTGCCAGTGAAGCCCGCCGCCGAGAGGTAAGTAAAACTTCCGTCGGCCGCCATTGTCACGATGCCGCCTGGCGCGACGGGGGAATTGTAGCTGTTGACGCTGATAATGTCACCGTCAGGGTCGGAATCATTGCCGAGCACACCGGAGCCGGCGGGAACGGTCAGCAGCGTGTTGCCGATGGCGGTGTAACTGTCAGGACGCGCGATGGGTGTCGTTTTGATGGAACCGCCGACGAGTGTCTGGTTGGGGAAATTGGAGTCGTTGAACTGCACGTTGAGCAGGTTCGTGCCCGACGTGTTCGTAATCGTGATCGTGTAACGCAGCCTGTCGCCGGGATTGGTTTTGCCGTTGGCGTCGGCATCCATTTGCAACACGCTTGTCTTTCGGGTGGTGACCTGGCCGAGGAGCGTTCCGGTGAGGCCCGCGCAGAAAAAAATGAGGATGAGTCTTTTCATCTTCACGCGCGGTGCGCTTCAATTGCCCGGTCACTCTCTAAACCGCCGGCCTTGGGGCTGGGAGACCATTCCATGAGCTGGTAAGGACCATCGGCGGATTTTTTTCTGAACCCCAGACGCTCATACCAATGGAGTGCCGGATTGAACACTTCCACGTGAATCGTAACGATTTTTTCCAAGCGCGCTCCTTCGGCGAGAATTTCCTCCAACAAAATCGTTCCAATGCCGCGCCGCCGGTAGGCGGGCAACAGGGCGATGTCCATGATCCGGATTTCATTTGCCCGGCGATGGACATAAAGCCGTCCCGCGTGTCCGCCGTCCACCTGAATGATTTGAAGTTCCGCGCCGGGATAGTTTTCCCGATAGTGTTTGTCCTGCGCCTGAAATTGCATTCGCAAGAAACTCTCCTGCTCCTGCTCGTTCCAGCCGGCCGGTGCCAATTCCTCGGCCCGGGTGCTGGCGTAAACGTTAAACAGGAACGCCTCGTCTCCCGACCGCACCGGCTGGAGAGCGACGCACGCGCGTGTGGTTTCGGGAAAATGGCTCATGCGTGCGAATCAACTGCGCGGCGGGAAAACGCCCTGAAGCGCGATGCAAAAATTCAGCGTCAGGTACGGCATCATATTATTGTGCGGCAGACTTCCGCCCGCGGCAGTAACTGCACTGGCGGACATCGGCACAACGGGAGTGGTCGGGATTTGATACAGAGAGGCCCCGACCGAACGTGCCAACGCTTCGGCTGGACCCGGGGTCGGGTCTTCGCCGGGTTGAGTGGACGCCATCATCGTATGGCTGTGGACAGGAATCTCCGATTCAAGCAGCGTCACCGTCTCCGACCCGCCGGTCTCGCCCAGATCGTGCAGCGAAAGACCGGGACCTTGACCGGGATGCATCGGGGCGCTGCCCTGCAGGTTCGGCAAGGCAAAGGTGCTTTGGCCATTGCCGCCGTAGGTTGTTCCCAGCAATGAGAACAAGGCGGTGTTTTGAGAGATCGGCATCAGTTGCCCGTTGCAAAACGCCCAACCCCGAGGTGCGAAGTTGAACGGAAAGATGCGAATTTCAGCGACAAATGGGTCCATAATCGTATTCCATTCAGGTTGGCGATGGGAAGATGCCGTACAGCGAGATGATGAAGCTCACGCACAGGTACGGCTGGAAGTTTTCATGGGGCTGGCTTCCGCCAGTGGCGCTGACGGCGTTTGGACTCAGGGCGCTGTTGGGGGTCATCGCTATGAAAGGCGTGTAGGTCGGAGTCTGTGCCAGCACATTTCCTCCCGCGTTTGCCACGGAGGCGTTGTTGGCGGACGCCAGGAACGCATGGGAGTGCGCCGGGATCTGCTGCAAGGTGAGTGTTATCGCTTCAGCCCCGCCTGTTTCCGCCAGAATAAAGCCGTTGCCCTGATGGATCGGAATCCTGCCTTGCAAGTCGGGAAGGCCGAACGTTTCCTGTCCGTCACCACCGTAAGTTGTGCCGATCAAGTTAAACACCGTTTCGTTCTCAGAAATCGGAAGCAATTGCCCTGCGCAGAACATCCAGCCCGCCGGAGCAAAATTGCCCGCGAACATTCTGATTTCACCGACGTAAGGTTGTGCCATAAGCGATTCTTTCCTCAGTTTTGTGACGGGAAAATGCCTTGCAACGCGATGCAGAAGTTCAGCGTCAGGAACGGCTGCATATTCAGGTGGGCCTGACTGCCGCCGGCATTCGCCAGCGTTCCCGCAATCATGCTGGTCAGGCCGCTGCCCGCCGGGCGATAGCTCAAGTTCAAGGGACTTCCCAGAACGGCACCCGTCGGAACAACATTATTGCCGGCAGAGGCCGAGGCGTTCGCGACATGCGCGTGCGTCGGTATTTCCGAAATTGAAAGCGTGTGCGACTGCTCACCGCCGGTTTGACCGAGGGTGTGACCGTTCCCGACGTGAATCGGCGTTTTACCTTGCAGATTGGGCAGCGCAAAGTTGGTTTGCCCATTCCCGCCGTAGGTCGTGCCGAGCAGCGAGAACAGCGCCTGGTTCTGGTTGACGGGGAGTAACTGGCCGTTGCACAGCGCCCAGCCTCTGGGCGCATATCCGAAACTCATGATTCTGATTTCGCTCAGGAATGGTTCAGCCATAAATCAACGCTTTCGTTTCGCTAGTTCGGCGGGCCGGTTGAATACGGCTTCATAATATCTGGCGCCGGTCACCGCGACCAGGTCCCACACCGGCACAATGAACATCACAAATCCTCCGATCCGTTCATGTGCAAACGGATAGCTGTTTTGCTCCAATGGTTGGTGTTTGGCCCCCTGAAAGATCAGAGAAAATTCTTCCGGTTCACCCCCTCGCGTCGCCCGCCGGAAGGCATGACCACCGCTGGCACTGGCTTCCACCAACTCCAGCTTGACCGGCGTCAGACTCTGATAAACATGGAAATGAGTTCCGACCAACCGGCTGAACGTACTGAACCCGATCCGGTCCAAAGACACGTCGCGAAATCTCAAGGGAGCACACAGGCCAACACCTGCCGGCACCGCCACGACGGTTGCCACCGCGGAACATTGGAGAATAAATTTACGACGGCTGGTCATGGAGGGACTGTGCGTTGAAACTGGCAGCCTTGGAGGTTGTGTGCGGGCGCCCGACATGTTGGCATCATTCTGAACCGGTTCAGTTTTCAAGCATTTGAATACTCCAGCAATGCCTGTTTTAGCCCTGTTATGAATCCATTTGGCATTGTTGTACCAATACGGTGGAGATAGTAAGCGAAAGTTTCAAAAAGACAAGAAATGAATCACAATCGGTCCCGGCCAAAATCCCGGGTTTGACTCAACGGCCGTAACCCGAATAGGCTTCACGAACTGTTACTGGATACCGATGAAATCCGTGCCACTCGCTGAATTGTCCTATGCCACGTTCGTGGAATTGCTGCATTCCAAGTTTCGGGTCCGTGGCAGCGCCCCGGCACCGGTGGAAATCGAACTGGTGGAAGTAACGGCGCACCAATCAGGCCAGGCTCAATCGGGGAATTTCGCACTCGTCTTTACTGGGCCGCTGCATCAATTCCTTCCCCAGGGAACCTACCTTTTTGAGCACGAAAAACTCCGAGCCTTCGACCTGTTTATTGTCCCGGTTGGCAAAGATCAAAAAGGCTTCCGCTACGAGGCCGTCTTCAATCGTCTCATCCAACCGGAAGCGTTGCTAAAACCCGTTTGAACTGGAACGGCTCGCGAAGCCGCTGCGGAAGGGAAAGAAACCTGGAAAACCAAAGCGATTCATCCTTCGCTCATGCCCGCCGCTCTTTGATGGCCGCAAGAATATCCGCCACAGCCTCGGCCTTCGGTTTCGCGCCGACGTTGCCTTTGCCGTGCAAGCGGACGGAAACCGCGCCCGCTTCCATGTCGCGACCACCGATGACCAGCATGGTGTGGACACGCATTTTTTCGGCCTCAGCGATTTTGGCTTTCATCGGGTCGCTGCTGAAATCGCCGGCGATGCGGACTTCGTGGGCACGTAGTTCAGTCACGATTTGCTTGGCGTAGTTCAACAATGGCTCGTCGTCGCCGATGGTAATGACGCGCACCTGATCCGGCGCGAGCCAGAGCGGGAAGTTGCCCGCGTAATGTTCGATCAGGAAGCCGATGAACCGCTCGTGCGTGCCGAGTGGCGCGCGATGGATGCACAACGGCGTCTTGTTCGAGTTGTCCTTGTCGCGGTAAGTGAGGCCGAACTTGGCGGGCACGGCGAAGTCCACCTGGTTGGTGGCGATGGTGAATTCACGGCCGATGGCGCTCCACACCTGCACGTCAATCTTCGGCCCGTAGAACGCCGCCTCGTTGGCGACCTCCACGTAGTTGATGCCGGATTCGATCAACACCTTGCGCACCATGTCCTCGGTCTTCTTCCACAGCTCGGGTTCGTTGACGTATTTCTTGCCGAGCCCTTCCGCCGCGTGCGTGCTGAAGCGCATCTGATATTTTTCGAGACCGAAGATTTTGAAATACTTCAGATACATGTCGTTCACGGCGCGGAACTCGTCGGCGAACTGCTCCTCGGTGCAATAGATGTGCGCGTCGTTCATGTTGAGCGAACGCACGCGCATGAGGCCGAACAACTCGCCGCTCTGCTCGTAACGATAGCAAGTGCCGTATTCCGCGAGGCGCAACGGCAAGTCGCGGTAACTGTGCGGCTCAGCCGCAAAGATGCGGTGATGATGCGGGCAGTTCATGGCTTTGAGGTAATAACTCTCCGGCTCGCCCAGCTTTTTCAATTCCGTGCGCAACGCGGACAACTCGTTGAACGCGGCCGCCACGGGCTGCGGCGCAACGCCAGCTTTGACGGCGGCTTCAACGGCAACAAATTCTTCGTCTTTCAAAATGGCAGACATACCGGAGAAAATAGCCGTCCGCGCACCGCAATGAAATCTCAAACTTTCCGGGTGCGGGCGGCTGGAACTTTGCCTTTTGCATTGGCGCGGGTGTCGCTATCATTCTGACAGCAACCGAATGACCCTGGCTAACAATACAATGTCCCGCAGCGGAATCTCCGCCTATGGCGACTACGTCGCCGGGCTGCAGCGTCTCGCCATTGAACCTCGCTCGGCGGTGGATTGGGAAAAACGCACCTTGGCGGCGCTGAACGGTCAGGCATCAACCGAATTGCGGCGAGTTGTCGCCTTGAAGACGCGGCGGCAGTTCGGTGCGTTTTTTACAGGCTCACAACTTGCCGAGAAATTTATTGCTTGTTGTCTGGCGTTCGCGAAGGGCGCGGTGATTCACGACCCCAGCCTTGGCGTCGGTGATCTGCTGCTGGCAGCAGCGTCACGTCTTCCGTTGCGACGAACAGTCAGTGCGACGTTGCGTCAGTGGGGGCGACAACTCACCGGCACTGACCTGCACCCGGAGTTCGTTCGCGCTGCAAAGGCCCGTTTGATTTTGCTGGCACGTCAACGCCATGGAGTGAAAGCATCAAGCGTTACCTCGACGTCAGGCTTCTTCCCGGGGATTCGCGTGGCGGATGGCCTCACGCAGTTCACCGCATACGAGCGTGCCACACATCTTTTCCTGAATCCGCCGTTTGGACTCGTGGATGCGCCCCCCGATTGCGATTGGGCGGGTGGACGCATTACGGCGGCGGCGATGTTCATCGCGACTGCTCTTGAACGCGCAAAGCCTGGCATGGAACTGCTGGCGATTCTTCCTGATGTGCTCCGCTCTGGCTCGTTCACGGCGCAATGGCGGCAGCGCATTGAGGAATTGGCCGACGTCAAACTGGTTGAGCCGTATGGGATTTTTGACGACAGCGCCGACGTGGATGTTTTTCTGTTGCGCGCCGTCCGCCGTGCGTCCAGCCAATCTCTGACGCCACATCCGTGGACGACCGCCACGAATCAGCCCACGTCAACCATTGCTGATTTTTTTCACGTCCATGTTGGCCGCGTTGTTCCGCACCGTGACCCTGAAACCGGGAAGGAGCATCCTTACATCCATCCGCGCTGTATTCCGACATGGAAGATTGTTAGGAAATTTTCAGAAAAGCGTCGTCATGAGGGCAAGGTTTACAAGCCGCCGTTCGTGGTCATCCGCCGCACGTCACGTCCCGGCCACCCATACCGAGCAGCAGCGACGGTGATTGCTGGCAAAAAATCCGTCGCGGTCGAAAACCATTTGATTGTTTGTGAGCCGATAGATGGAACACTGGCCGCCTGCAAGAACTTGATGCGCCAACTCAAGACCGAGGCCGTGAACAAGTTTTTGGACGATCGCATTCGTTGCCGCCATCTGACCGTGGGTTCGGTTGCGGCGATTCCGTTTGAATCTTGATTATGCCCAAGCCGCCTGCCAAACCGTCAACGCCGCCGACTTCAGAACGGCTGCGGTTTTCCACGGCGGTGTTGCGGTTGCTTGGTGAGGAGCTGAATCCTTCGCCCGACCAAGGCATCCTCGAACTCATAAAAAATTCCTATGACGCCGATGCCACAAAATGCAGCGTGGAGTTGAAGGGGGTTCACATCAAGGGCGGGGCAATAAAGCTGGTAGACGACGGAGCGGGAATGACTCCATCAGAGATTCGCAATGGCTGGCTGATTGTCGGAGATTCGATGAAGAGTCGTCGTGAAAAAAGTCCTTCAGGGCGCAGGTTCTTGGTTGGCAGCAAGGGATTGGGACGGCTCGGTGCGCTCAGGCTTGGGCGCAAGGTGAAGATGATAACTCGTCCGAAATCTGAGCCCGGAGTCCAATACCGGATGGAGATTGATTGGGCTTCGTTCGAACACGCCAGAGTTGTAGAGGATGTGGTGCTCCATGTTAGCCGCGAAGTTGCTCCTAAAGCTGCGGGTCACGGGACGGAAATCACGATTTCAGAGTTGCCGTTGAGTTGGAGTAAAGAGGACATCAAGCGGCTCGCGCGTTCCATCTTGCTTCTGCGTGACCCGTTCAGTGACAGCCAAGGTTTTCAGGCAACATTAAAGGCGGAGGAGTTTTCGGAGTTGGAAACGCTCGCCCGCGAAGGCTACTTCAGGGAATGCGAGTATCACCTCATCGCAAAAGTGGATGGAGAAGGGAACGCGTCAGCAGAGGTTTTGACAGCCGGAGGCAAACGCCTGTTTGGCGGCAAGCACTGTGACATTTCCGTAGAAAATGACGACGAGAAGAATTTCCATCCGTTATACCGCGTCCCGCCGCTGACGTTTGAACTCTGGGAATTCAAGTTGTCTGGTGAATGGTTCGCGGCCTCACTGAAGCAAAAAGAACTCAAAGCCGTGAAGCAATGGCTGGGGCAATTTGGTGGCGTCCGGCTTTATCATCGGGGCGTGCGTGTCTGGCCATATGGTGAGTCAAAAAATGACTGGCTCGACATGAATCTCCGCCGTTCACAGCACCAAGAACTCCGCCCCAGCACGAACAATTCGCTTGGCTGCGTCCGGATTGACGATCCTTCAGGTGTGTTTCAACTCAAGACTGACCGCCTGGGTTTTGTGGAGAGTGTCGCGCTTGAGGAATTGCGCCGGTTTACAGGCGAAGCTCTGGATTGGATGGCACGGGAGCGCCGGAAAGAACGGGACAAACGGAAGAAAGCCGCTGAAGATCTGGTTCGGAAGGAAAAGCAGGACGCTGAAAAAAATGTCGAATCAGTCATTGAGCAACTACCGGCAGCGCAGCGCCGCGACGTGCAGAAGGCGGTGGCAAAGCTCCAGTCCGTTCATGCGGCTGAAGTGGAACTGAAGAACGCATCGGCGCAATTGTTTTTCACTCTCGGCACGGTGGGAACGACTGCGGCCGCCTTTGCTCATCAGACAAAGCAGCCAATTGAAGGAATCGTGACTGATGCAAAGACGCTGCAAAGTTATTTGCGCGATCCAAAGGAACTGGCGCTGTTCCGTGAAGAAAGCAGCGCGGCCGCTGCGCGAATCCTTTCAGAGGCCGACGCGATTTATTCCTTCTCAAATGTCACTTTGCGCTTGCTGGAACATGAGAAGCGCCAGCTAAAATCCCACTCCATCCACGAACTAATCAATAACACAGTCGCATTGTTAGACCCATATCTGCTGGCTCGCAAAACCGCTGTGAAGCGCGATTTTGATGAGGGCACGCCAATGGTTTGGTGTCGCCCTGCCGCCATTGAAGCCATCCTCACAAACATTCTTGTTAACGCGCTTCAAGCATTTGAGGCACGGGCGAAATCGGGTGTGGTTGGCGTTCAGCGGAAAATTCTCATCCAAACGGAGACGACGGAACATGCCGTTTCAATTATGATTCACGACAACGGCCCAGGCATATCGCTTGCCGTTGATGAGATTTGGCACGCGGGGAAAACGACGACGGAGAAAGGAACTGGGTTGGGGCTTGCCATCGTGAAAGATGTCGTGGAAGAACTGCGCGGCAATGTCAAAGCCGAAGCTCACGGCGAACTTGGCGGCGCGTCTTTCACCATTACCCTCCCTCTCAAAATTTGATATGCCTGAAGCCACCATTACCAATCGTCGTGTTGCGATTTTAGAAGATAATGATCGCAAGAGGGATCGTCTTTGCGGCCTGATAAAGCTGTGTCGTGCTGTGCCTGTCCCGGTTGTGGGACACGCCCCTCAACTAAACGCACTGCCGGAATTCCTATCAACAGAGAGAATTGACTTGCTCGTGTGCGACCATCGCTTGTTCGAACACGGCGATTACGCGCCGTATTATGGAGCTCAAGCAGTCGAGCGGAGCTACCACGCTGGCGTCGGTGGCGTCGTGCAAACCGCATACGAGCGTAACGATGCTGAAATATCCTTGCGCCGCAGCCGCCGGTGGATTCCCGCACTCGTCCATTCCAAGGAATTAACACATGTGACTCTAAACGCCGCCCTGCTCCAAGCCGACCAAGAAGTCCGAGAAAAGCGGCCAACCCTTGAGCGCATCCCGCACCGCACTATCATGACCGTGCGGCGAGTCGAACTACATGGGGCAACGAAAGTCGTGAAGGTAGTGATGAGCCAATGGAGCGCCGAACAGGAGGTTGGCTTTCCATTGGATATTGTTCCAGTGAAGATGCGCTCGTCGGTAGCACCGTTCAAGATGCTCATTGCCCAGGTCAATATTGAAGCTGCCAGTCAGGAAGACTTGTTTTTCGAAAATTTTGAATTGCCGAATCCCGATGTCCTCAAAAAAGCCCAATCCCTATTTGGTCGTGCTTGATGTCGGCCACGGCAGTGCTGCCGTGTTGCACGACGAAGGTGGGACAGTTGTCTTCGACACAGGCAGCAACGGCGCGAATATCAAGCGTCACGTTGCCAAAGCTGGCGTGACGAAAATCGAGGCGATGCTTCTTTCCCACGCGGACAAGGATCATGTTGGCGGTGCAGTCACGCTATTGATGGACGGAAGTGTTGCGATTGCCGAAGTGCTGATGAATTCTGATGCGAGCAAGGATACGTTTGTTTTCCAGCAGTTGCGTTATGTGTTGGCCGAAGCCAACAAGCATCATGGCACAAAGATTGATCGGCGATTGGCAACCAGCACAACCTTCATCCGAAATGGTCTGGGCATTGAAGTTCTGCACCCGCCAGACGCAGTTATATTGGCAGGCGTTGGCAGCAAATCCAAGACGGGCGGCAAGCTCACGTCCAATTCCATGAGCGCAGCTATTCGGGTGTCGCGCGGTCCAAAATCCTCAATTCTTCTCGGCGGCGACATCGAATACGACTGTGTTGACGAATGGAAGAAAACCAAGCTACAGCCCTCAGCGAAAGTGCTCATCTTTCCGCACCACGGCGGCTTGCCCGGATCACCAGATGAATCCGAAGCCAAATTGTTTGGCTACGAAATTACAAAGCTGGTCAGTCCAGACGTTGTAGTTTTCTCAAACCACAGAACCAAGCACGGCAACCCCCGCGAGTGCATTTTGAAAGCAATCGCAAAGGCCGTGAAGGGAATCCGATTTGCCTGCACGCAATTGCCTCAACATTTACATCCGCAAGTGAAAGCAACCGGCTGCTGGTCGCTGCACAAGTCAAAGAAAGGCGCGGGCGTTATCGAGGGCGCAATTTGTTTGGTATTCAAGACTTCCGATATTGAAATCAGTTTCGGCGAAAAACCGTAAAGGTCGGTTAAACTTCACCCGCCAGATTTTTTCTTCGCATAATCGGCCAGTTGTTTTTCCAGTTCGGCGATGCGGGCTTCGATTTTCTGGCGGTCGGCGCGGTGTTCGTCCATTTCCATTGGTGGAAACATTGACTCGGCGTAATACGGCAGGTGGCCGGAGGTTTTATACATTTTCTCCTTGGCCAGATGCGGCGTGCGGACGCGGACGTAGCCGGCGGCAAATTCGGTTTCCTTGGCCAGCTTCTCCAGTTCCTCGACGAGCACCGTGCCCTTGGGCAGCCACAGCGGCATGCCCGGCCCGACAAATTCGGTGTCAATCGCGAACAGCCCCATCTCCGCGCCGATCTTGCGATGGTCGCGGCGCTTGGCCTCTTCGAGCATCTTGAAATACTCGTCGAGCGCGGTCTTGTTCTTGAACGCCGTGCCGTAGATGCGCTGGAGCTGCGGGCCTTTCTCGTCGCCCTTGTAATACGCGGCAGCCACGCTGGTGAGTTTGAACGCGCCGATGTTGCCCGTGCGCATCACATGCGGCCCGGCGCAGAGATCGAGGAAGTCGCCGTTCTGGAAATACGAGATGGCTTCGCCCGCGGGAATCTGCGCGATGAGATCGAGTTTGAATTTACTCACGTTGCCGGGACGTTCGGACAAACCGCCGAGACGTCCGCTCTGCGCATCCGCGATGGCCTGCTCGCGCGTCACCACCTGCTTCTCGAAGACGTTGTTCGCCTTGATCTCCTTCTTCATCTCCGCCTCGATCTTCTCGAAGTCCTCGGGCGCGATGCGGTGCGAACATTCGAGGTCGTAGTAAAAACCGTTGTCAACGGGCGGGCCGTAGGCGAATTGTGCGTCCGGCCAAAGCCGCAGGATGGCCGTGGCCATGACATGGGCGCACGAGTGGCGGATGCGCTCCAGCTCGGTCATCTTCGCGCGGTCGTCCAGAGTTTTGCGTTCGTTTTCCATAAAATCTTTAACCGCTAATTTGCGCTAATCGTCGCTAATCTTTTTTTTATCAGCGCAGATTAGCGAGGATTAGCGGTTTGAGAAACAAAAACGCCCCAGACGTTTGTCAGGAGCGTTGGCGTTCATCCGTCTTTAGGATGAACGCTAAATCGTAGTGGTCGTGCCGTTGTTCAAGTGAGCAAACACGGGCGCACGCTATCCAGTCCCGGCGTGCGTGGCAATTTCAATTTCAGCCCGGTTCGACCGGATTTCCGCCCGCCCACCGGGCGACAGTGCAAGCTCGCCTTCCGCCGTCCAGCCGCTCAGAATCCGCCCATGCGAATTCTCCTCGTGGAGGATGAGGCGCGGTTGGCGGAGTCCGTCGCGCGCGGGCTGCGGGAAGAGGGTTTCCTCGTCGAGGTTTCGGCCGACGGCGAGGATGGCCTGTATCGTCTGCGCACGGAGCCGTTCGACCTCGCGGTCCTCGACATCATGCTCCCCAAGCTGGACGGCTGGACGCTGCTCAAGACGTTGCGCGCCGAGCGCCGGCCCCTCCGCGTGTTGATGCTCACGGCGCGGCAATCGGTCGAGGACCGCGTGCGCGGCCTCGAGTCGGGCGCGGATGACTACCTGACCAAACCGTTTGCCTTCGCCGAACTGCTTGCCCGCGTGCGGGCGTTGTTGCGCCGACCGGTGGCGGAGGAATCGTTGCACCTGCGGCACGCGGATCTCGAACTGGATTACCGCGCTCGCAGGGTCACGCGCGCCGGCCGGTTGCTCACGCTCTCGCCGAAAGAGTTTGCCGTGCTCGCGTTTCTCCTGCGACATCCCGGTGAAGTCATCAGCCGCACGCGGCTGGCCGAGGAAGTTTGGGATGTGAACTTCGATTCTTTCAGCAACGTGATTGATGTCACGCTCTCGCATTTGCGCGCGAAGGTGGATCGCGACTTTGACGTGTCACTCATCCACACCATCCGTGGCGCGGGCTACGTGCTGCGGAGCGAGGGCGAAACCTGAGCCGGATGCGAACATGAAAAGATTTTCACGCGCGTTTCATCTGGTTTTCACCTGCGGCCGGCGAGAATGGCCGCGTGAATTCGCCGCCCCCGTCGCGTCGCGTCGCGCTCAAAGATAAAATCATGCGAACGCTGCGCCAACGATTGCTGACCACGCTGCTGGTCTGGCTGGCGGCGGTGCTCACGCTGTTCAGCGTCGTGGTGTTCCTGCTGGTGCGCCAGACGGTGCAGGGCGACATTGACCAGTTCGTGCGGGACAAGGCTTTCCTCCTCGGCCACAAAGTCATCCCCTCCAATCCGGCGGCGATGGTCATTGACGAGAATCCCTGGCGTTCGGATCGCTACACCGTATTCGGGCAGACGTTCGACGCCAACTGGAAGTTGCTTTTCAAAAGCTCCCGGCTGGCCGAGCCGATTTTGCCGACCGAAGAGTTGAAACGTCTGGCTGCCCATCCGCTCGGCGTGGTGCATCAGGATGTGGTGGGGCCGGAGGGCACGCGTTACCGCATAGCGACCGTCCGGATGGAACGGCAGGGCAAGTTCATTTGCTACGCGCAAATCGGTGTGCTCCTGAGCGAGCGGGACCGGCCGCTGCGCAACTTGAGCTTCTGGCTGGCGGGATGCTCCGCGGTTGCGCTGCTGCTGGCCGGGCTGGGGCTGGATTATCTGATCCGCCAATGGGGCGCGCCGCTGGCGGCCTTGAGCGCGACGGCGCGACAGATCAACCTCGACAGTCTCGGACACCAGCGCCTCTTCGCCCCGCCCAACGCGCCCGAACTGGCGCAGGTCGCCGCCACGTTCAACGAGTTGCTCGACCGTCTCGAAGCCGTCCATGCCAATCAACACCGCTTCGTGGCGGATGCCGCGCACGAACTGCGCACGCCGCTGGCCGCGCTGCGCGCGGAAATCGAAGTGTCGCTGCGCCGCGAGCGAGCGCCCGCCGATTACCAACACACGCTCGAAGCCAACCGCCTCGAATTGGAGCGCCTCGCCAGTCTCGTGGAAAACCTGCTCGCCCTCGCGCATCTCGACGCCAGCCCGCCAGGCTCGGCGCCGACGCGCGTGGACCTCGCCGTGCTTTGCCGCGACGTGGCGGAACAGCTCGCCCCGCTCGCCGCCGCGCAACAAGTGCGGCTGGAACTCGCGCTGCCCGAAACCGCCGAGGTCACGGGTGAATCGTTGTCCCTCGAACGCGCCGTGCGCAATCTCGTCGAGAACGCCATTCGCCACACCCCGGGCGGCGAACTGATCATCATCAAGGCCAGCACCGACGAGAGCGGGACGCGCGTGGACGTGAAGGACGCCGGTGTGGGCATCGCGCTGGAACATCTGCCGCATCTTTTCGATCGTTTCTATCGCGTGGACACGGCGCGTGACCGCGCGCACGGCGGCGCAGGCCTGGGTCTGGCCATCGTGAAAGCGATCCAAGAAGCCCACGGCGGCACGGTGTCGGTGGAGAGCATACTCGGCGTTGGCAGCACCTTTACGTTGTGGTGGCCGCGCGCCGGCGGAACGCCCCTCCCCGCCGGTTCCGTTTGACCGGCCACCGAAGGTTCCACTTCGCAGTGACGAGCAAACAAAACCAGCCGTCCGCCATTTGCTTCCAACGGGCGTCGGCCAGTTTTTTTGTCGCATATGCAACAAAAAACTGACCGCGTTATCCGGCAGGCCGGCGACGTCGGAGGACTCCCGGTTCCCAACCTGAAAACTTTTTCATGCGGCGTTCACGTTGGTTTAACGGCCGCCTGCGCAAACTGTCGTCATGAAAATTGTCATTGTCTCCACTCTCCTCTTCGGCCTCGCCGTCCTGACGCGCGCGGACGTGCCGGGCATCATCACTTATCAGGGCCGCGTGACCGCGTTCACCACCAATTTCACCGGCGCCGGCCAGTTCAAGTTCGCCTTGATCAACGGGGTCGGCGGGCAAAGCCTTTGGAGTAATAACGGCACCAGCGTTAATGGCTCCGAACCGACCCTCCGCGTCCCGGTGTCCGTTGCCGGGGGACTGTTTGCCGTGGCGCTGGGCGACACCACGCTCGCCGGCATGACGGTCGCGATTCCTACCGCCACGTTCACGAACGGCGATGTGCGCCTGCGCATCTGGTTCGACGACGGCACCAGCGGCTTTGCGCAGCTTTCGCCCGACCAGCGGCTCACGTCGGCTGGTTATGCCATGCGCGCCGCGAATGTTGTGGACGGCGCGATCACGGGCCCGCAACTCGCGCCGGGTTTCTGGAACGCCACCAATTTCCCACCAGACTCCGTCACCTCGGCGCAACTGGCGGACACGCTGGCCCTCGGCGCGACGAATGCAAGCGGGCGGCTGGACATCTACCGCACCACCTCGAACACCCCAGCCATCAGCCTCGTGGGTTCCGAAAGCCGCATCAGCACCTACGGCAGCGACGGGCTGGAGCAAATCCGGCTCTACGGCACGGGCTGGGGCGAATTGTGGCTGAACAACAATCTCGCCAACAACGCAACGGCGGTGAAGCTAACCGCGCAAGGCGCGACGGGCGGCCAGTTGGAATTGCGCAACACCAACGGGAACAATCGGGCCGTGCTCGAAGGCGAAAACGCCGGCGGCACGCTCACGCTGTACCAGGCCGATGGCAACACCGGCGCCATTCTTTATGGCAACGAGGGGGCGGGTTCCGGGGCGTTGAGCCTGCGCAACACGAACGGCAGCGCCCGCCTGCGCGCTTACGGCGGTCCCACCAGCGGCAGTTTTGAGATGTACGACAGCGACGGCACGCTCACCTTCAATGCTGATGCGGCGGAAGGCCCGGAGGGCGCGCAACTCAACCTGTATCAGGCCAACGGCGCGCGCACCGTCCAGTTGGACGCCGAAGCGGGCGCCAACGGCGGCGGCTACCTCGGCCTCTACGAAAACGACGGCACCGAACTCGTCACTGCCGAGGCCTACGGCGACGGCAGCGTGACCGTGCGACAGGGGGACGGCTCCACGGGCGCGCGACTGACGGCCAACAACGGCACGGGCGGCGGCGCCGTCAACCTCTATCGCGACACCGGCACCTTCGCCGGACAACTCACCGTGGACAATTCCGCCGGCTACCTCGGCCTGGCCAACAGCGCCGGGGTCAATCATTTCATCGGCGTCGGTGCGACGGCGTCGGGAGGCGCGGCGCTTTACCTTCAGGATGCCAGTGGCACCTCAACCATCCAACTCCTGGGCGCGCAGCCCAGCACCGGCGGCAGCCGCATCGAAATGACCCAGGGCGACGGCACGCTCACAGTCATCCTCGACGGCGAAGTCGGCACCGGCGGCGGCGGCTATCTCCAACTTCGCAATGGCGCCGGGGTCGGCACCATCACGCTGGATTCCGACTTCAGTGGTGAAGGCCGCATCACCACGCAAGTTCTTGAAATCACTGGCGGCAGCGATCTCGCGGAGAACTTCGACATCCAATCACCGCACGCCGAACCGGGGATGATTGTGCGAATTGATCCCGCACATCCCGGCGAACTTGCGGTGAGTGATCGCGCCTACGACCGCACCGTGGCCGGCGTGGTCAGCGGCGCGGGCGGCGTGAAGCCCGGGATGTTGATGGGCCAGCGCAACTCGAAGGCCGATGGCAAACATCCGGTCGCGCTGACGGGCCGCGTGTATTGTCTCGTGGACGCGAGCCACGGCGCGGTCGAGCCGGGCGATCTCATCACCACGTCCGCCACGCCCGGTCACGGAATGAAAGTCACCGACCACACACGCGCGCACGGCGCGATCATCGGCAAGGCGATGACAGGATTGGCGAACGGCAAGGGACTGGTGCTCTTGCTGGTGTCGTTGCAATGAGCGGCGGGAAAACCTCGAATCTTTTCAAATCATGGAAACGCCTTCGCAAAGATTGCAACCGAACCACGCCGTTGGGGGTGGGTTGCCGCGTGAACGGCGCGCGGCGTTCACGCCGCTTCACTTTCCGCACCGCCCTGCGCTTTCGCACAAAGGGGATTTCTTCGCGGCGAAGCGGCATGAATGTCGCGCCCCGTTCGCGTGCGTGATGCTCCTCGTAGCGATTGCTCTGTGCGCCACGAACCTGCGCGCCGGAGTTTATCCGAACACGCCCACGCGTCTCTGGCCCAATGGCATCATCCCCGTTGAGTATGACAACGACCCTTCGATCAACCTCAATCAGGTCGCGGTCGTAGTGCAGGCGATGAACGCCTGGATGGCGGCGGCGAACGTCTCGTTTGTTTCCCGCAATAATGAGCCGGACTACCTGTTCATCCGTCAGGGGACCAACGGGCCGAGCTACCCGGTAGCCGCAGGCTATCAAGCAGGCCAGGGGAAGCACACCTTAAACCTGAACTTCTGGGGCAACGACAATGATGACTACCTGAACTGCAAGTTGGTTTTCGGCATGGCGCACGAGGTCGGCCATGCGCTTGGCCTCTCGCACACGCATCAGAGCACGAACCGGAACCTGTTTTTTAACGTCCGAACAAACCTCGTCACCCCCGGTAACGTGGGCAACTATAATATTGATTCCAACTCACGCGTCTGGCCGCGCAACCTGGCCGACATTGATTCCATCATGAGTTATCCGCTCTGCACGTTCTCCATCTGCACCAACTGTTCCACCAACCTTCAAAATTGCGCCCCAATCCTGCTGCAGGAGCCATACGCCACGGACTGGGCCACCAACCTGACATGTCCGAGTGGGCAGTGTCCGCCACCCTTGCAATGCGTTGGGCAGCGAAATCATTTGAGCGTTTGGGACAAGGCCGTGATGTCGTATCTCTATCCGCAATCCAACTGGCGCTTCGCCGAGGCCGGCTCGGTGGAAGCGACGCAAACCGGCAAATTCCATTATCCGGCAAAAACTTTCACGAACGGCGTGACGTTGACTCCGGCGGCTGGAACTTTGTACCTGGAACCGGCGACGTACGGAAATTCCGGCGGCGTCCACACCAAACACGTCACGCTGCGCGCCACCCGGGTCGGTAGCGCGGTGATTCGGCAATAAGACAACCGCATCCTCGCGCATGAAATTCATCCTTCTCTCGTTCCTTCTCGCTGCAATCTCGGCCAACGCCCAATACGCAATTGACTGGTTCACCCTCGACGGCGGCGGCGGGCAAAGCTCCGGCGGCGCTTACACGGTGACCGGCACCATCGGTCAGCCGGATGCCGCCAAGGCGAGCGGCGGCGGCTACACCCTTGAAGGCGGATTCTGGAGCGCCTTCGCCGCCATTCAAACGGAAGGCAGGCCGACGCTTCGCATCGTGCTTAACGGCACCAACGTCACGCTCGCGTGGCCGAATCCCTCGCCGGGATTTCAGTTGGAGGAAACGCCGAGCCTCACCGCGCCCAACTGGACGGACGTGAACACCGCGCCCGGCGTCGGCGGCGACGAGCGGCAGGTGAACCAAACGCTCAACCCCGGCCCGCGCTTCTATCGCCTGCGCAAACCGTGAGATCTGAGATAATTCCCAATCAACCCCACCATCGGCACCCAACCTTGAATCAAGTCTCATGAAAACATCACTCATCCTCTGTCTCCTGCTCGCGACTTTCCTCAGCCGTGGCCTGGCTGCGCCGTTAAGCAGCTCCGTCACCTATCAAGGTCGCCTGACCGACGCCGCTGCACCGGCCAATGGCGAATACGATCTGCGCTTCAGTCTCTACGACGCGGACGTCGGCGGCAGTCAGAACGGACTGACCCTCACCAACGAAAACCTCTGGGTGACGAACGGCCTGTTCACCACCGCGCTCGACTTCGGCACGAACGTCTTCAACGGCCAGGCGCTCTGGCTGGAGATCGCGGTGCGGCCCGGCGCGAGCACGGATGCCTTCACCAACGTCACTCCGCGCCAGCCCGTCACGGCCACGCCGTACGCGTTGCACGCGTTGAGCTTCAGCGGCGTGCTGGGCGACGCGCAGCTCGCCGGCACCTACGGCGGCGTGGTCAACTTCAGTAACGCGGCCAATATCTTCGGCGGCAGCTTCAGCGGCAATGGTGGCGGGTTGACCAATCTGAACGCCGGCACGCTCGGCGGGCTGGGCAGCTCGAATTTTTGGCGCACCACCGGCAACGGCGGCACCCTCGTGGCCAATCACTTCCTCGGCACCACCGACAACCAGCCCTTTGAAATCAGGGTCAACAGTTCCCGCGTGTTGCGCCTGGAGCCGGACACTTCGATTCAGAATGCGCCGAACGTGATCGGCGGTTCGCCCGTGAATATCATCGCGCCCGGCATCGTGGGCGCGACCATCGCGGGCGGTGGCTCGGCGGATTACGAAGGCAACGGCCCGACCCCGAACACCGTCACTCTCAGCTACGGGACGGTCGGCGGCGGGGTGGGCAATGACACGGCGGGCGTCGGGGCCACCATTGGCGGCGGCTACAACAACACCGCCATCGGTTTCTTCGCCACCGTGGCCGGTGGTGGCGTGAACGTGGCGAACGGCGACCATGCCTCGGTCGGCGGTGGGCTGTTCAATCAGGCGACCAACACCGCCAGCACTGTGGCGGGTGGGCGGAACAACTTGGCTCTCGGTCGCTACAGCAGCGTCGGTGGTGGCACGAATGTTCAAGCCTTGGGAGAATTCAGCACGGTGGCCGGAGGGCGCGATAACATCGCGACGGTTTCTTACGGAACCATCAGCGGCGGCCGCCGCAACTCCATCTCAGGTGCCACTGACGCCACAGTCGGTGGCGGGAATGACAACGACATTACCCAGTCGCTTTCCTCGACGATCAGCGGCGGTTCAAGCAACACCATCGCCCTGAATGCGACCAACGCCGTCATTGCAGGCGGTTTCCTCAATGTCATCCAGTTATCCTCCTATTCGGTGGTCGGAGGAGGGGTAGGGCATCTGGTCTACGGTTCGCGCTCGGGCACGATTGGCGGGGGTGAGCAGAACGATTTATTGGGATCGGCCTACGGGACCATCAGCGGAGGACGGAGCAACAGCATTAGCAGCTTCGGCGCGACCATCGGCGGCGGCAGCCGGAATGAAATCGAGTCCAGCGCACATTATTCCGTGATTGGCGGAGGTCAGAGCAACCTCATCTCCGTTGCCTCGCCTTGGGCGACCATCAACGGAGGGGTCTTCAATCGCATTGAATTCCAATCCACACACACGTTCATCGGCGGCGGCAGCGGGAATGAAATCGAGTCCACCGCACATTATTCCGTGATTGGCGGAGGTCAGAGCAACCTCATCTCCGTCGCCTCGCCCTGGGCGGCCATCAACGGAGGGGTGTTCAATCGCATTGAAACTTATTCCCCAAACACGCTCATCGGCGGCGGCAGTGAGAATGTGATCCTGCCCGGTGCCGACAATTCCGTGATTGTCGGCGGCGAGAACAATCTCATCGAGACCAATGCCGGTCACTCCTTCATCGGCGGCGGTTTGGGCAACCAGATTCAGGACTCGTCGGACTACGCCGCCATCCCCGGCGGGACCGGCAACTTCATCCAGATCGCGGCCGATTTTTCCACCATCGGCGGTGGGCGGATCAATCGCATTGGCGAGGGCGCGGAATACGCCACCGTTCCCGGCGGCTACTTCAACGAAGCCAACGCCGACTACAGTTTCGCCGCCGGACGCCAGGCCAAGGCGGATCACGCCGGCTCGTTCGTCTGGGCGGATTCCATCGGTGTGGATTTCGGATCCACGGGAGTGAATCAATTCCTCATCAGGGCGGCAGGCGGCGTCGGCATCAACGTCAGGGATCCAGGAGCGCCCCTGCACGTTTATGGAGCCGCCGACGCGACGCTCACCGGTGGCGGCATCGCGATTCTCGGGAACCTCGACTCGGCGAACATGGTTCTGGACGGCAATGAAATCCAGGCGCGCAACAACAGCGCGGCCTCGACCCTGTTCCTGAACGCCGGCGGCGGCAACGTCTCCATCGGCACCGTGTCCTCCACCGCGCGGCTGCGCGTGGTCAGCGCGACCTGCGACGGCAGCAGTTGGATCAACGCCTCGGATCGCAACCTCAAGGCCGGCTTCGCGCCAGTGGACGCGCGCGACGTGCTGGCCAAGGTCGCCGCGCTGCCGTTGCAAAGCTGGCACTACACCAACGCGCCCGGCGCGCGCCACGTCGGCCCGATGGCCCAGGATTTCCAGGCCGCGTTTGGACTCGGATCGGATGACAAAAGCATCGCCACTGTGGACGCCGACGGCGTGGCGCTCGCCGCCATCCAGGGATTGAACCAGAAGGTGGAAGAGCAGGAGACCAGGTTGAAGGACAAGGATTCAGAGATTCAGGAACTGCGGCAGGCCGTCGCGGAGTTGCAGAAGGGCGTTCGCCAAATCACCAACAAGACACGGGAGTAATCATGAGCTTTATGAACAAAACAGTATTCGGATTGGCCGCCGCGTTCGTGCTTGCCGCCAATGCATCCGCCCAATACGCGATTGACTGGTTCACGCTCGACGGTGGCGGCGGGCAAAGCTCCGGTGGCGCTTACACGCTCGCCGGCACGATCGGCCAGCCCGACGCGGGTGCTTCGAGTGGCGGCGCCTACACCTTGCAAGGCGGTTTCTGGAGCGCCATCGCCGTGGTGCCGACGGACGGCGTGCCGTCGCTCCGCATCATTCCCAACGGCACGAACGTCACGCTCGCGTGGCCGAATCCCTCGACGGGATTTCAGTTGGAGGAAACGCCGAGCCTCGTTGCGCCGGCGTGGACGAACGTGAACGGGACGCCCGGCGTGGTGGGAGGCGAAAAACAGCTCGACCAAAACCTCACGCCCGGCCCGCGGTTCTTCCGGCTGCGCAAACCGTGACCGCTTTTCCGGGCGGCCCGGATGGCGATTTTTATTTTTCGTTGAAACCGGCTTCCCAAACCGGCGGCGCCCGCTACCATTCGCGCGACCTATGAAAAACGATTCGCTCGAAACCCACGCCGTCAGCCGCCGCGGCTTCCTGAAAACTTCCGGCCTCGCGCTCGGGGCCGCGGGGATCGCCGCCGCTAGTTCCGCTGCCGCCGCGCCGCTGATTGCTTCCGGTCGCAACCTCATCCGCAAGGGCGATGTGATTTTGTTTCAAGGCGATTCCATCACGGACGCGGGGCGCAGTCGCGACAAAGAAAAGCTGGGCGCGCCGAACAATCAGCCGGGCCTTGGCAATGGTTACGCCTGGCTCGCGGCGGCGGAGTTGCTGGTGGGCCGGCCCGGCGACGGGTTGAAGATTTTCAATCGCGGCATCAGCGGTCACAAAGTTTTTCAACTCGCGGAGCGCTGGCAGGCGGACTGTTTTGATCTCAAGCCCGATGTGCTGAGCGTTTTGATCGGCGTGAATGACATCTGGCATTCGCTCGATCCCAAATCCGGTTACAAAGGCACAGTCGAGATTTACGAGCGCGACTATCACGCGCTGGTCGAGCGGACGAAGCAGGCGTTGCCGAAAATCAAGCTGGTGATTTGCGAACCGTTCGTGCTGCGCTGCGGCGCGGTGAAGGGCAACTGGTTTCCCGAGTTCGACAAGTATCGCGCCGCGGCGAAACGCATGTCGGAGAAACATCGCGCCACCTTCGTTCCCTTCCAGGCGATGTTCGACGAGGCGATCAAGTATGCGCCGCCCGAACACTGGGCCGGCGACGGCGTGCATCCCAGTCCGGCGGGCGCGGCACTGATGGCGCACTTCTGGGTCCGGGCGGTGAGCGGCAAGGGGTGATGGAATGCCCAAAGGCCGCTGACGAAAACACGCCGGAGCAGTCATTCCGGGAACTTGGAACGGCCGTTGCTAATTTGAGTGACGTCCCGGTGAAGTGAGCGCGTTCTGGCCAGCAATCGGACGTGGCTGCCTCACCCCGGACTTAAAAATGGACACCAATTCGAACGAAGCCTTGAACCGCGTGCTTGGCGGGATGATCCAAAGCCACGATGGCGTTTCGGATCTGCTTTTTGTCGCGGGCAAACCGCCGCAGGTGGAAGCACACGGGAAACTTCAGCCGGTCGCCCTCGACCCCGCCGGCCCGCTCGACAACGCGCGCATCGAGGCCTTGGCGCGCACCATCATGAATGGCAACGCGCGCCTCGCCAAAGACCTGGCCGACTCGGGTTCGTGCGATTGCAGCTACGCTTTGCCGGAAGTCTGCCGGTTCCGCGTCAACATTTACAAACAGAACGGAAACCACGCGATGGTTCTCCGCCGGCTCCAATCGCAAATCCCGTCCCTGGAAAAACTGAACATGGCGCCGGTGTTCCGCGAAATCATCAAGGAAAAGACCGGAATCATTTTTGTCACCGGCGGCACCGGCAGCGGCAAGACGACCACGCTCGCGGCCATGTTGAACGAGATCAATCAAACCAGCGAAGTCCACGTCGTCACGCTCGAGGACCCGATCGAATTTCTGCATCCCCAAGTCAAGGCCACCTTCAGCCAGCGCGAGTTGGGCCGCGACTTCTTCACCTTTCCCGGCGGCCTGCGCGCGGCGCTGCGGCAGGCGCCCAAGATCATCTTCGTCGGCGAGATCCGCGACCGCGACACGATGGAGATCGCGCTGACCGCCGCGGAGACCGGCCACGTGGTTTACAGCACGCTGCACACGATCAGTGCCGGCCAGACCATCGGCCGCATCCTCGGCATGTTCAGCCAGGAAGAAGAAAAGCAGGTGCGCGAACGGCTGGCGGAGACGTTGCGTTATGTCGTCTGCCAGCGCTTGGCTCCCAAAGAGGGCGGCGGACGGTTGCTCATCACCGAGTTGATGGGCAGCGGCATGCGCACGCGCGAAGTCATCGCGCTCGGTGAGAATGAAAACCGCCGGCTCAACGACATCATCGAAGCGGGCAACACCGCCGGCTGGCACAGCTTTGAACAATCGTTGTCCAGGGCCTTTGAGGAAGACTTGATCACGGAGGAAACCGCGCTCCTCTACAGCGTCAACCGCAATCAGATGCGCCAGCGCATTGACGCCATCAAGAAATTACAGGACGAGGGGACGAAACACGTCACGTTGAAGATGAAACCCGCCCCGCTGCCTCCCGCACGTGTGGCGGCGACTACGCCGCCCGCGCCCGCAGAGCTGGCAACGGCAGGGGCTGCGAACTCACGCAAATAATTCCGCTACGAGCGGTTTTTATTCCTCAAACAACGCCTGCGCGAATTGTCTGGCGTCGAAGGGTTGCAAAACGTCCGGTTGCTCGCCGGGTTTCATTTGGGATGCCTCAAACTTTCAAGTTCCGCCAGCAGCGGTGACCAGTAGGCTTTGTCTTTTGCGCGCAGCTTGTTTTCTTCGGTCGCAAGCGCTCTTTCGAGTTGCGCAAGTTTGCCAGAAGCGGCGGACCGGAGCAAAGGCCGCTTGGCCGCAAGCCGCCAAGCAATACTGGTGTTGGCGGCGGCGACTTCCAGCAGCAACTGCGGCGTGCGGAGTTCCATCAACCAGAATTTTTTCTGGGTCGTGTTGGGTTTGTCTTTGTGTGAGAAGTAATGCGCCTCGACCAGGCGTCGAATCATGGGCCAGTCCTTGTCGCGCTGGGTTTTCTTGGCCTGCACCAGATCGGGCAAGGAAAGCAAATCGCACTTCGTTCCGTCCGGAAGCTCGATGGTCGTTCGCCGCCGCCAGAGTTTGGCGAAGGAATCCACGCCACGCATTTTGGACATCACATCCACGCGCATCCGCAAAGCTTCGGGATGCTGGCAGCGAAAGTGAATGGCGTGGCCGCGCCGGAGATATTTCAATTCAAACGGCGGGACGGCGATGGGTTCGGCACGCAAATCCGCCAGCGCCTTTCGCAACCGCGCGAGATTGGCCGCGTCGGCGAGGATGGCGAAGTCCGCGTCGCGGCTAAACTCGGCCGCGCCGTAAAACACGCACGCCTGTCCGCCCATGAGCAGGGCGCGGACGCGGTGCGCGCGCATCGAAGAAAGGACTTTGCGTATCGGGTTCGGGATCAAGTGAGCCTCCGAGCGCGAGGTAGGTTTGCCAGAGTTTCTCGCTTTCCAGCCAGCGTTGCACGGGCGTGAGCCGATACCACTCGGCCCATTCGTCGCCCACCAATTGCTCCGGCTGAATCATCGCAAACAGATAACAGAATCAAATCGGGGCGGCAAATTGAGTTTCATTCCTCAAACAAATACTCAGACTTGCACGACGTGAGGAGTGCTTTGTTGTTTTCCGCCCGACGACTCGTTACCTCGTCGCCTACAATCACGCTTCAAACAACGCCTGCGCGAATTGTTTGGCGTCGAAGGGTTGCAAGTCGTCCGGTTGCTCGCCGAGGCCGATGAATTTGATGGGCAGACCGAGTTCCTTCTGGATCGCCACCACCATGCCGCCTTTGCTCGTGCCGTCGAGCTTGGTCACGATGAGGCCGGTGAGCGGAACGGCTTTGTGGAATTCGCGCGCCTGGTTCAATGCGTTCATGCCGGTGCTGCCGTCGAGCACGAGCAGGACTTCGTGTGGCGCGCCGGGCAGTTGCTTGCCGATGACGCGGTGGAGCTTCTGCAATTCCTGCATGAGGTTGTGCTTGGTGTGCAGGCGGCCTGCCGTGTCAATGAAGAGGTAATCCGCCTTGCGCGCCTGCGCGGCGGTGACGGCATCGTGCGCCACGGACGCGGCGTCCGAACCGTACTCGCTGGCGATGACTTCCACCTTGAGGCGCGCGCCCCAGAGTTTGAGTTGCTCGATGGCGGCGGCGCGGAAGGTGTCGCAGGCGGCGAGCAGCACGGTTTTCTTTTGCGACTGGAGGTAGTGCGCGAGTTTTGCGCTGGTGGTGGTCTTGCCTGTTCCGTTCACGCCGACGATGGAAACGACCGTTGGGCCGCTCGGAGCTTTGAGCAAATCAGGTTTGTTCGACGAGAGATTCCTTTCGACTTCCGCGCGTGCGATGGCGAACACGTCGTGGCCGGTCGTGCCCTGCGATTCGTAGGCCAGCTTGACAGCGGCGACGATTTGCTGCGTGACAGCCATGCCGAGATCGGCGGCGATGAGGGCGTGTTCGAGTTCTTCCAGCGATTCGCCGGTGAGTTTGGGCGAACGCGAGACGATACGTTTGATTTCGTGCGCCAGCTTGCTGTGGGTTTTGGCGAGGCCGGCCTTGAACTTGGTGAATAATCCCATGGGAGGTTTAACCACGGATGAACGGGCAAGTGTCATCAGTTGTTGGTCAGTGGAAGTGTGAAAATCGAGGTGTCATCAGTTGTTGGTCAGGGAAGTGTCATCAGTTCTAGGTCGGGCTGATACAGTTTCGAGCATGAAAAACTCTCTGAAAAGGATCGGCGGGCGATGGTGGCGGCGGTGCGTTGTGGGCAAACTCAACGCGCCGTGGCGCGGCGCTT
>SIBJ01000004.1 GCA_009695195.1 Pedosphaera sp. | reverse complement strand
GCCGGTCAAGGCGCGCACCGATCGGACGCGCGTCGTCGGCACGCGGCAGGTCAGGCGCACGTCGGCGGCCGGGGTGACGTGGTCCGCGAAGGAGGAAAGTTTTTGCACGTCGAGATTCAAAAGATGAACGAGCGTCCGCGCCCGCTGATCGCGCACGACCGCGCGGACCGTGACCGGGCCGTGCATGGTGACGGCGGGTTTGGGCAGGGCGCGTTGCAGTTCTTCAAGCCAGTTTTTTCCTACGGCCGTGATAACGCGCCCGCCTTGACGCTGGAACTTTTCCACCACGGCCGTTTCTCCGGGACTGAACACGGACAAGTTTTCCACCAACACTATTTGCGAGCCTTTGAGTTCAACGGCGGTGAAGTTGTCTTCGCACCTCACGCCGTATTGCACGTTTGCGCGCGTGAGCGCCGTCGCCAACTGGGAAGCCGCGCAGACGTTGGTTTCCAACCATCGCCGGAACGGTAGGAACAACACCACATCGCGGCGGGCGCGCGTGTTGTTCAACAGCTTTTCGTTCGCGCCCAGAAAATCCGCCTGCGGACGGATCGTGGCTTGCATCCGCTCGCGCACGTTTTCCGGCCAGGTCGGCCAGGAGAGATACGAGGCGTTGTGCGCCGCGGCCTCGGCCTGCGCGAGCCGGACGAGATTCGGCGGCGTATGATAGTCGGCGTCCGCAATCGTGACGGCGACGACGGGTTTCCCGTGACTGATCGCGTGAAGCAGTTCGTAGGTCGGGCCATATTCCAGCGTCTGGCCGTTGGCGAGCGTGCGGGGCTGATTGCCCATGTCTTCGACCACGACGAGGTCCTCGGCCTGGCTCATTTCAAAAATGTTATAGCCGTAACCGCGACTCTGGGAATAGAACACCTCGACCGAGTTGAGGCTGTTGTTGCAGGTCATCAGCGCGCGCGGATTCAGGCTGCGGGCGTAGCGGCGCATCTCGGCCAGAAAATCCCGCGCGATGGCGCAGCGGAAACGGAGGAAGTCATTCGTGCGCTGGCGGGCCAGTTGGCGCAGGGCGGCGACCGAGCGGTCCGTCACCTTCGTTCCCTCGCGTTGCAGGAACGAAGAAAACTTCTCCAGGCAATGCGGACAGTAGCAGCCCTGCGGATGAACCGTCGGGTTGTCGAAGAAAACCCCGTCGTGGCCGGACTCCAGTTGTTGGCGAACCATGAATTTTTCATACGTGCGCCAGTCTGGATGGTTCATGCAGGCCGGTTGATAATCGCCGCCGTACCAGGACGCGAGCGGTTTGCCGTCGCGATCCTGCTGCCGCCAATCCGCGGGCGGCGTGTGAAAGCGGGCGCGAAATTCCGGCGACCAGTTTGCATCAAACGATTCCAATTTGACGATGGACGTGGCGCAGAGATAACCGAGCGCCAGCCGGATGCCGCGCGACTTCGCCTGACGGACGTACTCGGTTGAACTCCGGCATTGTCGCGCGAGTTCCTCCGCCGGCGGCAATCCCGAATAACCGACCGCGCCCAGCCCGGTGGCGTAAATGATATTCGCGCCGCTGGCCGCCGCCGCTTCGGCCTGCTCGGCAAAGCCACCCAGGTGATCAAACGCATGACCGGCTACGCCGACGCGAAGTTCGCGCGGGACTTCGGCGTGGCCCGGAAATTTCAACAACAGCGCGCCGACCGCGGCTGTAATGAATATTCTTCGCATGTTTTGTGCTCGTTGGCGTCAGCGAATCATTTCAGCCGTTCGTCCAGCAGGCGATACGTGATCTGCCGCATCGCTTCGGGAAAATCATGAGGGCAATCCGGATGTTCAACGCGAAGACTTCCCGGCTTGCCGTGGAGCTGGAAGACCGGGCGCGCGGCGGCGGCAATGCGGTCCACGCTGTCCCATTTGAAATTGCTGTCGCCAAGCGGCGCGCTGATGAACACCTCGCGCGGTGCGAGCGCGCCGATCATCTCGTGGAAGTCGAAGGGGATTTCTTCCAGCCGGCCGGCGTAGTCCGCGAGCTTGAGCATGTAACGGGTCTGACACCAGCCGCGTTCGGGCAGCCAGTTTTTTGGATCGCCACCGTAATAATCGAGATACGAGTCCAGGCCGCAACTGGAGACGATGACCTTGATGCGCTCGTCGAACACGGCGGTGTAAACGGAATTGTGCCCGCCGAGTGAATGACCGATGGCGCCGTATTTCCCGTGCTTCACGAACGGCAACGAGTCGAGGAGGTCGAGGCCGCGAATGTTGTCCCAGATGGCTTTCATCGTGCCGCTCTGCCAGCCGAGGGCTTTGAGGTCGGGTTCATATTTTCCGAGCCACGGATAGTTGGCGGTGAGCGTCACGTAACCGCGGGCGGCCAGTTCGCGGGCGTAGCCCGGATCTTCCACCGGAGCGGTCGGGTGCGGGCAGAGTGCGGCGGGAAATTTCCGCTTCCCGTTCAGCGCCGCCTTCGGCACCAACAACCAGGCCTCCGCGCGCGCGCCGGGTTCGGAGGCGTAGGTGATTTTCCGGCGAAGGTAAGCCCCGCGATCCTCCTCGTTCACGATTTTTAGTTCGAGCGCGCAGCGTTTGGCGGCGCCGGGCAACGGGCCCATCACCGACTCCATGCCGCTCACGATTTCGGCGCGACGCTTTTGCCAGTCGCGCAGAGATTTCACCGGCTGCGGGTCTCCGTGGCGGTCGCGATAGACGAGGAGCTGGTTGCGATCCAGCCGCGCCGGGGCCGTGGGGGTTTGCGCCGCCGCCGTTACCACCGCGCCGCACAGCGCGAGCACGAGCGAACCGCAGCCCGCGGAAAGTCCGCGGCGGGGAAATGGCGTGGCCGGCGAATAGTCGCCGGGTTTCTGTGGGAAGTCATCGTTGCTTGCGTTCATGATTTGCCGGGGTTGCCGGTTCACAGTCAGGGTTTCAACAGGTGATCATTTTCAGTTCGGATGCCGGGCGGTCAAGCGATTGTTTCGCGGCCCGTCGTGAGATTGGGTGCGCGCGGGTTCCGTGAAATTTTTTTCTGGCTGGCGACTGGGGAACCGCGCAAGGTGGAGCAGTAATCACTATGAAGACCAAAAAAGTTGCTTCCCATCGCGTCGTGGAACTTTGTTTCGTGGTTCTGCTCTCGGCGGTGCCGTTGTTCGGCGCGGGCGAGCCGGCCATCGTGGCCGACGTTGAACTGCAACCCTTGACCGCGCAGGTCCAGCGTTTGACCGAAGCGATGGATCTGGTGGGTTCGCCATTTGATGCGACCACGCGGAAGGCGCTTGAGGCCGCGATGCAGGACGGCGACGCAAAGCGCGCCAGCGAAAAAATCCAGACGGCCCTCGCGCCGCACTGTCTGTTTCTCGTCAACATCAATCCCGAATCCCGCGTGAAGGTGGCGCGCGGCCCGGCGGCGGCGGAACTCGTCGAACAAGGCTGGCGGCAATTTCTCGTGCAGGTCGTGAACGAAGCCGGCGTCACCGCGGCCTTGCGCGCCGAAAGCACGAACGCGGCGAAACTCGCCGGCTCGCCGGCGGGTGATATCGGCAATCGCTGGCTCGACCTGATGACGTACGATGGACAACCGCTCCAGCCGAAACTCAGCGGCCTGAAACTGGAGTATCGCATCGTCCAGCTTTACAGCCGCGACGCCGGGAAACGCGAGGCCAAGTTTTCCTTCGACGTGGGGCAGGGGACGCAGGACCTCGGTTTCCGCAACGAAGTGGACCTCCTGTTCAACTGCGCGCGCGCGCAGGATGTGACCCTCCGCGTGCGCGATGAAAACGGCGAGCCGACGACGGCGGCCTTTGTCATTCGGGATCAGCAGCGGCGCATTTATCCCTCGCAAGGTAAACGACTCGCGCCGGACTTTGCGTTTCACCAGCAGATTTATCGCGCCGACGGCGAGACGATCAAACTTCCGGATGGCCGCTACACCGTGGAGTTTTCGCGCGGCCCGGAATCCATCCGGCAAGAAAGCACGCTCACCGTCGCCGGCAAACCGCAGACTGCCGCGTTCAAAGTGAAACGCTGGATTGACCCGGCGAAATTCGGCTATTGGTCCGGCGATCATCACATCCACGCCGCCGGCTGCTCGCATTACGTCCAGCCCACCGAAGGCGTGCTCGCGGTGGACTTGATCCGGCATTGCATCGGCGAGGACTTGAAGATCGGCGCGAACCTGACGTGGGGGCCGTGCTTCGATTTTCAGAAACAGTTTTTTTGCGGCGCGGTGGACAAGGTTTCCAAATATCCCTACCTGCTGCGCTACGACATCGAAGTCTCCGGCTTCGGTTCGCATCAGTCCGGCCACCTGTGTTTGTTGCGGCTCAAGGAGGAAATTTATCCCGGCGGCGAATCTTCCAAGCACTGGCCGACGCTCTGTTTGAACACGCTGCGTTGGGCGAAAAAGCAGGGCGCGGTCTGCGGGCCTGCCCATTCGGGCTGGGGCTTGGCGGTGCCGGGAAACGCGCTCCCCAATTACACCGTGCCGCCGTTCGACGGCATCGGCGCGGCCGAATACATCGTGGACGTGACGCACCGGGTCGAAGGGCCGGGCGGCGAGTTGGTGCCGGCGGTGGATTTCATGTCCCTCGTGGACACGCCGCATACGTGGGAGTTGAACATGTGGTATCACACGTTGAATGTCGGCTTCCGCACGCGCGGCAGTGGCGAGACGGATTTCCCGTGCATCTACGGCCAGCGCGTCGGGCTGGGGCGTTCCTACGTCCGGCTCGATGGCAAACTCGATTACGACTCGTGGTGCGAAGGCATTCGCCAGGGCCGCAGCTACGTGGGCGACGGGCAAAGTCATTTGCTCGACTTCAAGGTCAACGCCGCCGCTATCGGCGAGAACGGGAGTGAACTGGCGTTGACCCAGCCCGGCACGGTGCACATCACCGCCAAAGTCGCCGCGCGCCTGGACGAAAAGGCCGACCCCGATTTGCAAAAGTTGTCCCCCGACAAAAAGCCTTACTGGAGTCTCGAACGCGCGCGCCTCGGCGAATCTCGGGAAGTCCTCCTCGAAGTCATCGTGAACGGATTTCCCGTGGCGGAGAAAAAAATTGTGGCCGATGGCGAACTGCGGGATGTGGCGTTCGACGTGAAGATGGACCGCAGCAGTTGGGTGGCGTTGCGGATTCTCCAATCGTCCCACACTAATCCCATCTGGGTGCTGGTGGGCGGCAAACCGGTTTCCCCGAGCCGTCGCAGCGTGGACTGGTGTCAGAAAAGCGTGGAGCAGTGCTGGTCGCAGAAGGAAAAATTCATCAAGCCCGCCGAGCTGGCCGACGCGCGAAAAGCCTACGACCACGCGCGCGAAGTCTATCGGACGCTGTTGAGCCAGGCGGAGTTTGAGTGAACTGGCGGGTAACTATTTTCGCGCGCGGCGGAAGAAAACTTCCCGCAATTGCGTCACCGACGCGGTGCCCGTCGTGCCGAGTTGATGAATGACAATCGAAGCGGCGGCGTTCGCCAGTTCCAGCGATTCGCGCAAGGTCGCGCCCGCGGCCAGCGCGGCGGTGAGGTTCGCGGTCACGGCGTCGCCGGCGCCAACGATGTCAATTTTTCCGCGCGTCGGCAGCGCGGGCAGGTGTTCAATCGTGCCGTCCGGCCAGGCGCCGAGGATGCCGTGTTCGGCCAGCGTCACAAAACACGGTTTCCCCCGCGCCCGCGCCAGCTTCGCCGCCGTGGCGCGGACAGCCGCCCGCGAGCGGAGTGAAATGTTGCGGGAGAGCCGGGATAGTTCCGCGCGATTCATTTTCAAACACACCGGCGGAAAATCGCGCAGGGTCCGGCGGCTGTCGGCGAGCACGAGGAGGCGCGGATGTTTCGCGGCGGCCACGCGCACGGCCTCGAGCACGCGCCGCGTGACGACGCCGGTTTCCGCGAGGTCCACCTGATCCATCAAAACGATCGCGTCCACTTTCTCCGCCAGCCAGCGCACGACGGCGGCGATCTCCCGTTGCAACGACGGCGGCGTGGGCGTCCAATTCTTGCGGTCGAGCCGGTTCAGTTCGCGCGGCGCTTTGCCCGGCGCGACGACGAGCGGTTTGGTGTAGGTGAAAGTCTGGCGCAGCGGCGTTTGCAGAAATCCGTCCAGGTTGACGCCCGGGAGCGACGCGAGGGCGCGGCGCAATTCAAATCCCTCGCCGTCCTCGCCAGCAAATCCCACGACGTGAATCTCGCCCACGCCCAGCGCAACGAGGTTGTTGAGGATCGTCCCCGCCGCGCCCGGTTGCGAGCGGACGTCCACGACATTGTGAACGGGCAGGCCGGTCTCGATGGAGATCTCCTTTCGCGCCGGATCAATTTCAAGATAGCGGTCGAGGCAGAAGTCGCCGACCACCGCGACGCGCAGCTTGTTGTATCGCCCGGTGAGCGTTTGAAACCGGGAAGTGTTCATGGTCGCAATTTCAATTGCCGAGAATTTCGCGGAGCAGGGGAGCGGCGTCGCGGAAATCCGGGATGACGACGTCCGCGCCGACGCCAAGCAGGCGCTGGCGTTTCCATTCGTCCACGCGGCCGGAGCCGTTGTTCGCTTCGTCGCTCGCCACCGCCACCGCGAGGCCGCCGGCTTCTTTTGTGTTTTGAATCTCCACGTAGCCGTCGCCGAAGGAGAGGAGTTGCGCGCCCGCGATCTGGTTCTCGCGCAGGATCCGCTCGATGACCATCTTCTTGGAGAACTGCTTGTAGTCATCCTGCGCGCCGTAAATGTGCCGCCCGAAGTAGCGCGTCACGTCGAGCGCCTCCGCCTCGGCCTTGACGAAGTTTTCGTCCGTGCCGCTCGCGAGGTAAAGCTGGAGGCCGCGACGCTGGAGCAATTCCAGCAGCGCCCGTGAACCATGAACCAGAAAATCGTCCGGCTGCTTCGCTCCAGTCTTCAAATCGTCCGTGCGGCCGCAGATGCGTTCGTCGAGGCGGCGGAGGTATTCGTGTTTATACCACAGCGGTTCGCGCGGAGTGCCGCCGCGCTCTTTGATGCGCTCGGCGAGTTGGATCATTTGATAAATCGTCTGCTTGCCGTTGAGGCGCATGATGTCGTCGAAGCAAAGCTGCCGGCGGGCTTCCTCGGATTCGTCGTTCGATGGCGGCAACATTTCCACGAACATCGGCACCATCACTGCGGGCCAGCCCTCGCGAATGAGCGAGAGCGTGCCGTCGAAATCAAACAGCACGTGGCTGATCTCCGGACGCGGCGCGAAGCCGGGTGCGAATTCAACCAACCCCGCGAAGTCGGAACTCACCGGAATCATTTCGCCCACTCCGGATGTTCGATGAAGGCGTAGCAGAGCAGGTGGCAGATTCCCATCTGCGCGTCCTCGACGCGACCGTAGTGCGTATCGTTGATGACAATTACTTGTTCCGCGATCTCCGCCATCCGTCCGCGTTTGGCGCCGACGAGGGCGACGGTGCGCAGTCCGTTGGCCTTCGCCCATTCGAGCGCTTTCACGCAGTTCGGCGAGTTGCCGCTGACGCTGAGACTGAGCGCGACGTCGCCAGGCCGGCCGTAGTTCCTCAACTGACGGAGGAAAATGTCCTCGTAGGCGTAGTCGTTTCCGATGGCCGTCATCCAACTGACGTTGTCGTTGAGCGAGAGGACGCGAAACAGCTTGCCGACCTTGTCCGACGCGCCCTTGCCGAGGTCGGTGGCGAAGTGCGAAGCATTTGCCGCGCTGCCGCCGTTGCCGAACACAAGAATTTGCCGGTCCTGCTGGAGCGCGGTGCGCATCGTTTGAACAAGTTGCGCCACGCCGTCAGCCGGGATGGAGTCGAGCGCGGCTTTTTGCGCCTGAACGTAATTTGAGATCCATTGATTCATTTCGAGGGAGGATGCCGATGTGTTTGTCGTTTGTCAGGAGGAAATCGAGCGGGGGCGAAGTTTCTCTCGCGTCGTGACCAATTCGAGCGCGCCCACCGTCACCGCGTCATCGCCCAGCGCGGTGAGCCGGATCGTCGGGCCGGGGGCGAAAGCCTCCATGATGTGGGAACGCAGCGCGTTCGCGACGGCGGTAGCCAGCGGCTCGCCGAGCTTCGCGAGTCCGCCGCCGAGAATGATGGCTTGCGGGTGGAACAAATGAACCACGTGCGAAAGGCCGAAAGCCAGATCGTCTGCGACCTCACGCAGAATCCGCTGCGCCGTGGCGTCGCCCTGCGCCAGAGCGGGGCCGAGGTGTCTGGCTTCGCCACCGGTCGTGCCGCCGAGGAGATGGGCGAGCGCGCCGCCGGGCTCAGTGGTTTTCAATTCACGAATCCGCGCGTCCACCGCCCAGCCGGAACAGCGCGACTCTACCGTCGTTCCATTGCGATTGAGCCGCACGTGGCCGATCTCCGATTCACCCGGAGTCGCGCCGTGGAAAATCTTCCCCGCCGTCACCAACCCGCCGCCCACGCCGCTCCCGAGCGTGACGTAAAAAACGGGATCCAAACCCACGCCTGCGCCGCGCCGTGCTTCACCCAAAGCGGCCACGTTCCCATCGTTGTCCACGAACGCCGGCGCGCCGGTCAACTCCCGCAGCCAGCCGGCGAGATCGAACTCCGACCAACCTTCGATTTGATGCGAACGACAAATCCTGCCCGACTTCCAATCCACCGGGCCGCCGAAGCCGACGCCCACCGCTTCGATCGTGTGCCCGAGTTTCAATTCCGTGATCGTCCGCGCGATCTGCCGACGGATTCCTTCCGCGCCTTCCGCCGGCGCGACGGACAATTGTCGCCGCTCACAAATCTTCCCGGCCTCGTCACCGAGGACGAGTTGCAATTTTGTGCCGCCGATTTCAATGGCGAGGGTGGCGTTCATGTGTGTTCCGTGAGTTTCTCCAGCCCGAGCGTAACGGCGCGCTTCACTCCGGGAGTGAACTGCGGAACTTGCCGCCGGGCGGGATGGTAGACATCTGGCAACGGCGGCTATTTTTGTGCAGAATCCGCAAGATGCAATTGCATTTTAACCTCCAGCAGCGCGACGTTGCGCCCGGAGCTTCGCTGTTCGATTACGCGGAGTCGTTTGGGATAAAGGTTCCCACATCGTGTCGCAAGCAGGGCAAGTGCAAGGAGTGTCTCGTCGAAGTCACCGAGGGGATGGAATGGCTCTCCGCGCGCACAAAGGAGGAGAGCCACCTGCGAGAGAATTTCCGGTTGTCCTGCCGTTGCCACATCGTGAAGGACTCCGGCATCGTGCGCTGCCACACGTTGCGGCGCGGCGACATGAAGATCGAACGCCACGCATTTCAACTGCCGGCCAACAGCCAAAAACTGAAACTCGATCCGGCGGTCACACGCGATGGTGAACGCGTCCTGTCCCGCCGGGCCGGCGTTTGAAGGCGGCGCGATTTCCTGCGGGATGCCCGGCCTGACGGGCGCGATTGAGAAAGTTGCCATCGAATCCGACGGCTCGATGCGCGTGCAAGTCATCGGCGACGGCCCGGCGGAAGGAATTTGCGGCTCGGGTCTGGTTGATCTCTTGGGCGAACTGCTCCGAACCGGACGCATCAATCACCTCGGACGATTCGAACATGACGAAGGGCGAATCGTGCTCGACGCGAAGGGCGACCGCACGATTTCTTTCAACGAAAGCGACATTAACGAACTGGCGCAGGCCAAGGGCGCGAACGTCGCTGGCCTGCAAATCCTTTTCCAAAACTTCGGCATCCGTTTCGAGGATCTCGACGTGTTGTATCTCGCCGGCGGTTTTGGCCGGCACTTGAACGTGCAATCCTCGAAGCGCATCGTCCGGCTCATTGTTGATCCCGCCGTTATCTGAGTCGTATACAAACCAGATTCCGCAAGGGCCAGGTTTGTAACCGTATGAAACCTTTGTATACTGCTTGCAAAATCGGGTCAGGACGAGTTTTTGCGTCAATTTTTCACGAACGGTCGGTTGGCCTTTGTCCGACGTTCGAATGTTGCCCTTCACTTCATAGCTATGACCGTTTACGCCATTCCGATCGGTCGCCGCGGCCGCGAGATCTTTCAAATAAGTCTGAAAGTTATCTCCATACAAACCGGTCAAGGCCTGGTCAATTTTGTTCCTCGTGCTCGGGCAGACAAAGCTGCCCAAGGCTGACACGTAACGCGGATACAACCAATTGAGATCGTCGTCCGACTCATCTCGCGAGCAGTTCGGCGGCGTCGGTTTGGTCCCACTGGCACGGACCGTCGAATACGTGTGGGTATCATCTATCAGATTCCCCTGAAAATCTTCGGCGTACATCTGGCTGCCCAGCGACATCTGTTTGAGATTGTTCAGGCAACTGATCCGATGGGCCCGGCTTTTCGCCTTGGCCAGCGCTGGCAGGAGCATGGCCGCCAAAATGGCGATGATGGCGATGACCACGAGCAATTCAATGAGCGTGAACCCAGGCTGAAAGCGACGTAAAATCCGACGCGAAACCACCGGCAGCTTGCGAGTTTGGACGGGCGTGTTATCCACGAGTGTAACGTTTAACCAAGTGTTTTCACTTGTGTATTTCGGATCCGGCCGGATGTCAAATCGTTTTCCGTACTCTGAAGAAAAAATTCAGGTTGCCGGAGCGAGGTCACGGGTTCGGAACCGGGCCGGTGGATTGGCGGATGATCAGTTCTTCCGGCACCAGAATCGTCCGCTGGGTCGGCGCCACGCTCTGACGCAGTTCGCTGACGAGTGCGACCGAGACCTCGGCCACACGATTCGCGGACAAGGCGAACGTGGTCAACGCGGGCCGCCAATACTTTCCGATCGGCGCATCGCCGAAACCCACCGCGGAAAAATCTTCCGGACAGCGCCGCCCGGCATCCCGCGCCGCCGTGATGACGCCCACCGCGATGGCGTCGTTGATGCAGATGGCCGCCGTCACCTTCGCGTCGCGTTGCAGAAGCCGCGGAAAGCCGCTGGCGCCGCCTTCGAATCCGAATTCGGTGATGTTGACCACCAATGCTTCATTGAATTTCAATCCCGCCGCTTCCAGCGCCCGCCGGTAGCCCGCCACTTTGCAAAGCGTCGTCTTCGGTCGCGTCTCCGAGTCTGAGATCAATCCGATCCGACGATGCCCGAGTTCGATCATGTGTTTCGTTCCTTGGAGGAAAGCATTTTCACGATCGGGCGTCACCGTGGAGATGCCCGGCGGACTGTCGGGCAACAAGTCCACCACCGGCACGCCCTCGGCGGCGAGTTGGTTCAGATAGCTCGCGCGCATCGCCGGAGAATCCCACAACACCAAAATTCCACCCGCGTTGTGCAACATCCGCCGTTTGAGAAACGCCTCCGCCTCCGCGTCGTCGTCCGCGACGTGGACCGTCAATTCAAATCCCTTCGCGATCGCCGCCCGGCTGATGGCCATCGCCGTGGCCGAGTGCGACGTGGCGAGGTCCCACGTCACGATGAGCAGAATCACCTGGCTCGTATAACCGCGCTGGAGCGCGCGACCGATAGGATTGAACTTGTAGCCGAGCCGTTGTACGGCGTCGCGGACGCGCTGTTTGGTGGTGTCGGTGATGCGTTGGGCGTGGGCATTGTTGTTGAGCACGTAGGAGACGGTGGAGAGCGAAACGTTGGCTTCGCGCGCCACGTCTTTCAAAGTTGCCCGGGATTGTGCTGGTCGTGTCACGGCGAATAAATCCGGCGGAATCTTCGCCAGCTGTCCGGAGGTTGTCGAGACTAACGCGGGCCCGGGCGGGTCCGGACGGAACAAATCGGTCGCGCGTCTGTGGACGCGGATTTCCTAAAACAATCGTGCCGCGGCGGGCTTCATCGGGGCGAAGCTGCGGCGATGGATCGGACATGGCCCGAGGTGCGCGATGGCCGCGAGGTGCTGAGGCGTGCCGTAGCCTTTGTGCCCGGCGAAACCGTAGGCGGGAAACTGTTCGTGAAACGCCAGCATCATCCGGTCGCGCGTGACCTTGGCGAGCACGCTCGCGGCGGCAATCGAATAACTGAGAGAATCGCCTTTCACAATTGCCGTCGAGGGAATCTCCATGGACTTCACCGGCCGGCCATCCACCAGCACGTGCTCCGGCGGCGGTTGCAACTTCGCGAGTGCCTCATTCATCGCGCGATGCGTGGCTTGCAGGATGTTGATGTGATCAATCGTCGCGGAGTCCACGGTCGCAATGGCAAAATAGATTTCCGGGAGCGACGTGAGAATGGAAAAAAAGTCTTCGCGTTCCGCGGCGGTGAGTTGCTTGGAGTCGTTCAAGTCGCGCAGTCGCTCGTCGAAACCAGAATCGTTCCATTGATTCGGAAAAACCACCGCCGCCGCCACGACCGGTCCGGCCAGCGGCCCGCGCCCCGCTTCGTCCACGCCCGCCACGCGCGTGACGCCGCGCGACCACAACGCGCGCTCGAACTCGAAACGGTCAATGGCTTTCGCCGCGCTCATCAGGTTCTCGTAGCTGCGTTCGGTAGAACGTGGCAAACTTATTCAGCCGCGCTCTCCCGAGCGCAGCCACGATGCGAGATCAATGCATCTCCACGTCACAGTTGCCGATGCCCTTGCGGAAATAATTGAACTGCACGTTCGGATGATCCGCCAGCAACGACATCGGCACGGCGGCGTCAGGAATTTTCTTCGCAATCATCAAGCACGTCAGCCGCTGGCCGAAGGGATTGTCGTGGTTGCCCGCGTGCCAGATGGAAACCTTCTCCGCCTGCCACGTCTCGACCGGGCCGACCGAGATCGCCTGCGTCGGCACGAGCGAAATATTTCCGCCGCCGGACGTGCGGGCATTTTGCGCCACGGTCAGTGGATGCAAATCCACCACGCGTGTCGCGAGTTTGCGGTATTCGGCGGGCGACGGCGGCGCGTCTTTGTATTTGCCCGCGCGCTTCGGCGGATCGTTGAAGGCCCAATGCTTCACATCGCCTTGGCCGCCTTGCATCACGGCGCAGCGCACGCCGGCGTTCCAGCTTTTGCGATACGCGCTCGTGTCGCCCTTCGGAAAATGCAGGTTCGCGTCCGGCATCACGAGTTCCCTGCGGATGCGGTTGAAGCACATCTCGCGGTCGGCCTTCTCGAACGAAAGCGGATGCGTGACGGGCGTTTCCTTGCCGTCGAGAAACCACTCGTCCATGCCCCAGAAATGCGCGGACTTGAGGTTCAAGTTCAATTCGTTGACCAACCGCGCGACCAGCGGCAATTGCTCCGTCGGCCCGATCGGCCCGCAGATGCCGACGGGATTGTCCGGCGTGGAATGTTTCCAGGCGGTGATGTATTCGAGCGCTTCGGCGAGATAAAAATCTTCGAGCGTGTCATACATCACGACTTTGAAGCCGGGCCGCGAGAGCTTCTGCATTTTTTCCGGCGTGAGCGCGGCGGCGTCGCGGATGAGGTCGGCGTCGAGCGTGGTGTAGTCCCACCAGTCCGGCGAGATGGCGCTGAGTTTGCGAGGCATGGTTGTTAGTTGAGTTGAATGGTTGATGAGCAATGGTCGAACACTTTGAGAGTAGATGGGTGTTTCATGGTCGGTCGCTAATGGATTTCTTCACCAACCGGCACTTGACCAACAACAAGAAAAGTTTTGATCAATTCGCCCTCCCCGCACACCGTTACTTCAGGAAACCGTTTGAACCATTTCCCACCCGGCACTTCGGGATGGGTTTTGAGCCAGTCGGCCAGCCGGACGAGTTGCTCGATCGAAAGTTTGCGGGATTCCACACGATCAACCAAGTGACGGAGCAATGCTGGCGGCAGATTTTGGCGACGTATTTTTGGCATATCGTCTGGTGCCGTGGAACCGCATCGGTATCCGGCCGACCAGAATCGTCAACGTCCGTAAAAGCCACGGGTGATCTCGGATTTCAGGCGCTCGATTTCCCAGGGGTCTTTGGAATCAACCATGCGTTGTGCCAAACGACCCAACTCTTCACCGCTCAACTGGCGATTTTCGGCGAGCTCGAAGGCGTGCTGAATCACCTTTGCCTGCTCCGCCGGTGGCAGGTCGTCAATTTCTTCAATCACTTTGGCCGCTGTCATGGGCGCAAATTACTTCGACTTTCAATTCCCGGCAAGCGATAAGCCCCGCTCGTAAGCCTTGTTGACCAGATAATTCTTTCCCAGCGCCTCGCGCAACGGGTCAACCTCCGTCGCGCTGAAGCCGTAGTGCAAATGTCGCCGCCAGCCTTCGGCGAATTTGAATTTCTTTGAGAGCTTGCCGACGCGCCGTCCATCTGCATCCCCTTTGGCGATGAACGAGTTCATCCCCTGGCTGGCGTCGAGCCAGGCTTGCTGGCTTTTGTGTTCGGCGAGCGCGGCGCGTTTGAGGCCTTGCACAGAGGTCGTGTTGACGAACGCCTCGGACGCGACCGGGCGGCGCAGCGGGTCGAGTCCGCTGTGCGGGATGCAGTGGTAGATCGTCACGTCGTAATCCGCGGTGCGGCGCGGCGGGACGGAGGCAAAGTTTGGCATGGCGTGCGCGAACGCGGCGGTGACGACGAGCCGGCAGGTGTTGGTATGGTCTTCCATGTAGTCCACCGGCGGATGCGTGAGGACAATGTTCGGTTTCACTTCGCGGATCACCGCGGCGAGCCGGCGCAGGAGGCTTAACTCGTAAAATATTTCGAGGTCGTTGCACAGCGGCGGGTGAAAGTGCGCGCCGAGAACTTTGGCGGCGCGGCGGGCTTCTCCCAGGCGCATGCGCCGAAGTTGCCGCGCGTTGTATTGCTGGCTGCCGCAACAACCGTTCGCGAGGTTGAGGTAATGGATTTCCCAACCCGCGCGCTGGAGCAACACGAGCGTCCCGGCCATGTAAAACTCGATGTCGTCCGGATGCGCGCCGATGGCGATGGCGGTTTTCATCTGGCACTCAGTCAAATTCGCCGTTCTTCACAGCGGCTCGAACTTCGTTGTGATCACCCAGGAACGACACATACAAATCATTCGGTCGGTTGTGGAAGACAAAGCGCAAATCAATGTTTCCGCGACACTCGAAAGCTGTCTTTGAGAGTTTCCGAATGCTTAACCCCGTGTGAAGATGCGGCTTGCCAAAAGTTTCGGCCAGCTCGCACACGGCCAACAGACATTCGATCCGCTGTTCCTTTGGCAGGCCGGAAAGTCGCCGCATGACCTCCGCATCAATGGCGATTGGTTTCTTCAATCATCTTTCGCAGTTGGTCGGGCGTTTTGGTGACGAGCTTTCCCCTTCTTTTTTGCTCCTGGTAACGGTTCTCTGCCGCCTTGTCGAACGCCTTCAATTCTTCAGACGTCACGCCATATTCGCGATAGGCGTAGTCGGTGGATTCCACTTCCACTTTGCGGAGCGCGATGATGTCAGAGCCGGAAATGATGCCGACATCTTCGCCGCGCGCCGCGGCGAGCAGCCATTGGCCCAGATTCTTTTTGGCGTCCGTAATCGTTAAGGTCTTCATATAGTCCTTATACGGGCTTTATCCGGTTTTGTCAAAAGCTGCTTCGGCCACTTCATTTCATCTCCTACATCTTCACCGACCGGCCCGTCGCCGCCGATTTGTCCGCGGCAAAAATGACTTCATGCGTCCGCGCGGCGTCGGCGAGACTGGTCAGCGGCATTTCCTTCCCGGCGGCCAGCGCGGTGAAGAACGTCTCGAATTGCGCCGTGTAAGGATGATCGGACACGTCGCCGGAATCGAGCAGCTTGATCGCCAGCGTGCTCCACTGGTGTTTGTTCGTGCCGAGTTTCATCGAGTGGAATTTGTTGTCGAGCACGCTGCCTTCGCTGCCGACGAGGTGCGTGTGGAAATAATACGGCTGCAAACAATCCACGATGGCGGCGCATTTGCCGATGCTGCCGTTCCTGAATTTCAAAATCGTCACGCTGCTCGTGGTGTATTCGTAGGGTTTGAAAATCTTGCTCTTCGATTTGGTGTCGTAGCTCGTGACTTCCGCCACGTCCGTGCCCATGTAGTGCAGCAGCGCATCCAGCGCATGGCAGCCGGCGGTGAGCAGCGAACTGCCGCCCGCGTCCTTGCGCGTGTTCCAGCGGAACTGGCCGTACCACGGGCCGATGCCGTGATAATAATCTGCCTCAGCGTAATGCAGCGTGCCGAGCAGGCCCTTATCAATGAGCGCGCGCGTGGCGGTCAACTGGTTGGAATAGCGGCACTCGAAGCACACGCAAGTTTTCACGCGCGCCTTCTTCACCGCCGCCTGCATCGCGCGCAGGTCTTTGAGCGAGAGGCAAAGCGGCTTTTCGATGATGAGATGTTTGCCGGCGCGCGCGGCTTTGATGACTTGTTCGGTGTGTTGATACGGATAGCTGCAAATGGAGACGGCGTGGATGTCCGGGTTGGCGAGCATCGCGTCGAGGTCGTCGTAAGCCGTGATGTCGCTGCCGTATTTGGCGCTCAACTCGGCGGAATCCAGCGGGCGCGAGGAATAAACCGCCGTGACCTGCGCCAGCGAAGTGGCGTTGATGGCCGGAATGTGCGCCGTGGCGACCCAGCCGTGACCGATGATGCCGACATTGTATTTTTTCATGGGCGTGAACTGGTTTTTGGTTCTGCGCTGCGCGTCATGGCACAGGCTTTGGCGAAAGTTGTCAATCCCTCAAAAAGCTCCAAGCACCAAGCTCCAACATCCAGAGAAGCACCCAGCGCCAAACTTCAAACCTCTGGCGCGCGTCGCATGTGTTTGGATGTTGAAGTTTGAAGTTTCTCTGGAGCTTGGGATTTGGAGCTTTTCCCTTCCAGTGTCGTGGTTAAACTTCCGCCATGAAAATTGAAGCTCTCCACATCGGCATGTCCGTGTGCCATCCGGAATACGGCCTCGGCACGGTCAAAACCATTTCCGAAAGCACGGCGGACATTTTGTTCACCGAAGGCAAGCGCACCGTTGAGCCGGTCGCCGCCGGCCTCGAACCCGCCGAGCCACAGGCCACCGTCAGCGGCTTGGGCGTGCCGCTCAAGCAGTTCATCGAGCAGACGCTGGAAACCGTTTCCGCGAAGCTCGGTTTGGCGAAACCCGCCGACGTGGTCGAGAAACTTGGCGTGCGCTGGCACAAAGGAAAACTGGTCATGCATCCCGCCGACCCGACATTGCAGACGAAGGAAGTCGAACTCGAAGTGTTCTTCCACAAGATCGTCATGGTCCGGAACAACCTCCGCGTGCTGGAACAAAAGATCAACGCGCATGAAAAACTTTCCGACGCGGAGAAGGTGGAGATGCAGCAATACATCACGCGCTGCTACGGCTCCCTCACGACCTTCAACGTGCTGTTCAGGGAAAAGGAAGATCAGTTCTGAAAGCTCCAAGCACCGAAACGAAACTCTAAATTCCAAGCTCCAACATCCAGAGAAGCTCCAAGCTTCAATATCCAATCGAAGTCGTGGGGATTACATTGGAGCTTGGTGCTTGAAGTTTCTCTGGTGCTTGGATGTTGGTGCTTGGTGCTTCGTTTAGTCGCACTTGTCAATTTGTCAGGCCCCGGCCATTCTGCGGCGGATGACCAGAGCCCTCGCTGCATTGTTGTGTTCGTCCGCCATTGCGTTCGCCGCCGATAAAGAACCCGTCCGTCAAATCGGCGTCGCCGCCATGGACATCACGCCCGCCTACCCGATTCGCCTCAGCGGCTATGCGGCGCGCAAAACTGAAGCGACCAACGCCGTCCAAAAACTCTGGGCCAAAGCCATCGCCATTGGCAGCGACAAGGAAGCGCCGGCCATCCTCATCACGGTGGACAACACCGGCGTGCCGAAACACGTCCACGACGAAGTCGTCGCGCGCCTGGCGAAAAAGAAAATTGACCCGAGCCGCATCGCGATTTGTTCGTCGCACAGCCACACCACGCCATATCTCGCGGGATATTTGCCGACGCTGTTCGGCGAGCCGCTGCCGCCGGAACATCAGGCGCACGTGGACCGTTACACACGCGAATTGACCGATGCGATTGAACACGTCGCGCTCGAAGCGTTGAAGAACCGCAAGCCGGGCCGGCTGAGTTGGGCGCAGGGCAAGGCTGGCTTCGCCGCGAATCGCCGCACGAAAGGCGGGCCGGTGGATCACGATCTGCCGATGCTGGTTGTGAGCGACGCGAAAGGAAAACTCCGCGCCCTCCTCGTCAACTACGCCTGCCACTGCACCACGATTGACCCCAGGGACAACGCGGTCTGCGGCGATTGGGCCGGCTACACGCAGGAGTATTTGGAACGCGAGCATCCCGGCGCGACGGTACTCGTCGCCATCGGTTGCGGCGCGGATTCAAATCCCAGTCCGCGCACCGGATTGAATTTCGCGCAACAGCACGGGTTGGAAATCGCCACCAACATCAACCAGCTTCTCCAGCACAATCTCACGCCTGTCCGAGGCGCGCTCACCTGTCGCGCGAAAGAAATCGCCCTGCCGCTCGACACGCTGCCGACTCGGGCCGAGTTCGAGGCCCGCGCGAAGGAAACGAATTACGTCGGCTACCACGCACGCCACAATCTCGCGAAGCTCGACCGTGGTGAAGCCTTGCCCACGAAGATTCCCTATCTCGTCGAGGCTTGGAGTTTCGGCGACGACCTCGCGCTGGTTTTTCTGCCGGGCGAGGTCGTGGTGGATTATTCGCTGCGGTTGAAGAAAGAATTCGACGCCGCACGACTTTGGGTGAACGCCTACGCCAACGACGTACCGTGCTACATCCCGTCCGAGCGCATCCTCAAGGAAGGCGACTACGAAGGCGGTGGTGCGATGACGTATTACGGCTGGCCCACGCGCATCGCGCCCGGCGTGGAAAAGCTGATCGTGGACACCGTTCATGAATTGCTGCCGAAACAATTCCTCTACGACGAGAAGAAAGCCGAGATGCCGCCAGCGAAGTCGCCGCTGGAATCCATGGCGGAAATTGAAACGAAGTCCGGCCTCGAAGTTCAACTCGTCGCGAGCGAGCCGCTGATCGAAAGCCCGGTGGCGATTGACTGGGGCGCGGACGGAAAACTTTGGGTCGTCGAGATGCGCGATTACCCGGCGGGCATGGACGGCAACTGGAAACCCGGCAGCCGCGTGAAATATCTGGAGGACACGAACGGCGACGGCAAGTATGACAAGGCGACGGTTGTCATTGACAACATTCCCTTCGCGACCGGCGTGACCGCGTGGCGCAACGGCGCACTGGTTTGCACCGCGCCGGATATTCTATTTGTGGATCCGGAGTTGGCCGGCGAACGTCGAGGCGCGAAAAAATCAGGAAACGCGGCGAACTATTCTCCCTCTCCCAGGGGAGAGGGCCGGGGTGAGGGCGGACGTTTCACAGTCAAAAAAATCTTCTCCGGTTTCTACACCGACAATTACCAGGCGCGCGTCAACAGTCTCACGCTCGGCCTCGACAACTGGATTTACGGCGCGAACGGTTTGCTTGGCGGCGTGATTCACGGCGTGGCCAAAGGCAAGGAGATTGACATTCGCGGGCGAGACTTTCGCATGAACCCGGACATCGGCGTCTTTGAACCGGTGAGCGGTCTCACGCAACAGGGCCGCGTGCGCGACGATTGGGGCAACTGGTTCGGCTGCGACAACAGCACCCTCTTCTGGCACTACCCGATTCCCGATCACTACGTGCGCCGCAATCCGCACGTCGCCGCCGCCTCGCCACGCGTGTCCATCGCCAGCGGCAACGATCCGAATCTCCTCCACCCGATCAGCCGGATGCTCGAGCGGTTCAATCACCCCGAATCGGCGAACCGCGCCACGTCCGTCTGCGGCCTCGGCATCTACCGCGACACGCTGCTCGGCGCGCAATATTACGAAAATCTTTTCGACTGTGAGCCGGTGCATAATCTCGTCCGTCGCGGCGTGCTGAAACCAAACGGAGTCACCTTCACCGCCGAGCGCGCCGCCGCCGAACAACAAAGCGAATTTCTCGCGTCGCGCGACAACTGGTTTCGCCCGGTGCAGGCGCGCACCGGCCCGGACGGCGCGCTTTACATCGTGGACATGTATCGCTTCGTGATCGAGCACCCGCGCTGGATTGCTGCCGAACGCCTGGCGAAGCTCGACGTCCGCGCCGGCGCGGACAAAGGCCGCATCTACCGCGTCGTGCCGAAGGGGATGAAATTTTCTCCGCCACAAAATGTCCGCAAGCTGTCCACGCTCAAGCTCGCCGCCGCGCTCGACACACCGAATGGAACCACGCGCGACCTGGTTCACCTTGAACTCACCCAACGCGGCGACAAGGCGGCAGTTCGTCCGCTCGAACAACTCGCGGGCAAGGCCAAATTGCCCACCGTGCGCTTGCAGGCGTTGTGCGTGCTGGATGGATTGAGCGCCGTCACGCCGGGTCTGTTGACGCAATGTCTGGCCGATGCTAACGGCCCCGTCCGCGCGAACGCGATTCGTTTGAGTGAAAATGTTTTACGCTCGCCCTCACCCCAGCCCTCTCCCCCGGGGAGAGGGAGCGGGCAATCGCAGCGCGCTGGTGAATCAGCGGGCGCAACGTCTTCGCCGCAGACTGGCGGGAATTCTCCCTCTCCTGGGGGAGAGGGCCGGGGTGAGGGCGGTCGTTCCTCTCACTTATCATTGACCACCGCGCTCCTTGCGCTGGCCGACGATCCCGAACTCACCGTCCGTTATCAACTCGCGCTCTCGCTGGGCGAATGGAACGACCCGCGCGCCGGCGAAGCGCTCGCCAAACTTGCAACGCGCGACATGGGTGACGCGTGGATGCGCGCCGCCATCATCAGTTCCGCAATCCACCACTCGGCCGGAATTTTGAAAGCCGTGCTCGCCGCCAATCCAAATTCCGCGGGTCGGAGCGAGTTGATCAGCCAACTCATCGCCACGGCTGCGGGTGAAGGAAATCCCGAGGCGCTGGAAAAAATCACAGCGCTGGTCTCGCCCGGAGAACATCGGCGCGAAACGTGGCAACTGTCCGCGCTGAACAGTCTGCTCGACGCGCTGGATCGAAAAAATATTCCGCTGGCTTCGCTCACGAACGCCGGGCGGATGATCACGCCTTTATTCGCATGGGCAAGTGAAGTGGCGGCCTCCAACACGAAGGACGCCCTGCGCGAACCCTCGATTCGTCTGCTGGGTCGCAACCCGCAACGCCAGGCCGAAGATTTGCAATTGCTCGTCGCGCTGGTGGACCGCCCGAACCCGACGCGGATGCAGACGGCGGTGTTTGACACGCTCAAGCGCGTGCGCAGTCCGCAAGTGCCCGAGATGCTGCTGGCCGGCTGGCCGCAGCGCGCGCCCTCGCTACGGCAATCGTGCATCGAAGTCCTGCTCAGTCGCGATGAATGGGCCAAGGAACTTCTCGCCGCTGTCGCGAAGAACACCATCGCCGCAACCGAAGTTTCGCCGGAGAACCGCCAGCGATTGCTCAAGCATCGGAACCAGGAAATTCAACAGCAAGCCGGCGAACTGTTCAAAGCCGGCGCCTCGAGCCGGAAGGAAATTCTCGCCCGATATCAGAGCGTCGCCACCCTAAGCGGCTATGCCAACCACGGCAGCGAAGTGTTCGCGAAGAACTGCGCCACTTGCCACGTCATGCGTGGCCAGGGTCACAGCGTCGGCCCGAACCTCGCGGCGCTCGCGGACAAAACCCCCGCGGATTTTCTGCTGGCGATCCTCGACCCCAACGCCGTCGTCGAGCCGCGCTTCGTCGCCTACAACATCGAAACGAAGGACGAGCGTTCCTTGAGCGGCATCGTCAGCGCTGAAACTGCAACGACGCTCACCTTGATTCAAGGCGGCGGCGTGCAGGAAAAAATCCTACGCACCGACATCGCCTCGATGCGCGCGTCGGGACTGTCGCTCATGCCGGAAGGTTTGGAGCAGGCCATCCCGCCGCCGGACATGGCTGACTTGATCGCGTTTCTGAAAACCAGCCCGCGTCCGTTTGGCGGCGCGACGGCGGAGCAAGCCGCAGCCGCGCGAAAAAGTTTTCTCGCCGGCGGTGGTAACGGCCTGGCGAAAGTCGTGTCCGCAGCGGAGCAGATTGATTATCCGAGCTGGCTCGGGGTTTTGCCGTTGGCGCACTGCCGGCAGAGTGACGGCAAATCGAAACTGGTCTGGCAGACTGCGCCCGTGCCCGCCGATCTGAAACCGGACACGGTCGTGCAATTTCGTTTGCCGGTGGGATTGGGTTTCTACTCGCAGGCGTCTGGCAAATTCGACCTGCGCCTGAACGGCAAACATGCGTTGACCTTCAACGTGTCGCTTTCCGACATGACGTGGCAGGGCGCGGACGGCAAGGTCTCGATGAGCTACACGGTGATTGAGAATAATTCCGAAGACAGCAACGGCATCCTGCTCATCAGCGTGCCCGGCGCGTTGCTCGAAGCCAGCCAGCCCGCGACGTTCGAGGTCATCGGCTCGGCGGCGAACAGCATGCGGTGGTTTGGCGTTTATCTCGTGGCGAGCAGGCAGTTGACGGCGGCGGGCTTGCCGCAGGATTCGACCCTCATCGAACAAGTTCTCAGCGACGCGACGCCTGCCAAAGAACGGGAAGCCATCATCAATTCGCATGCCGAGCTATCCGCGAAGTTTTTGCAGGAGCTGACGGCCGATTTGAAACCGGGCGCGGACGAATATCGGCGCATCCCGTGGATCTGGCGCGTGGCCATCGCAGCGGGCAAGCGCAACGACACGCGCGAGGTTTTGCGAATCCTCGAACCCTCACTGCCGAAAGCGAACGAGCCGTTGCGCGACTGGCAGGCCGTGGTCATCGGCGGCGGAATCATCAACGGCATCAGTCTGGTTGGGGTCTGGCCCAAGGAACGCATTGAGGAAATCTTGAAGGGCAAGAGCGATTTAGTTTCACGCTGGCAACGCGCGCTCGACCTCGCTTCCGCAATGGCCGACGACGAAAAGGTAAAACCCGGCACGCGCTACGATGCATTGCGCATGGTGGCGATGGATTCGTGGGAGAAGCGCGGCGCGCAACTCGTGAAGTATCTCGGCAAAGGCGTGAACGCGGAACTTCAGCAGGGCGCAATCAGCGGATTGTCAGACGTGAAATCGCCGGAAGTTGCAGCGGCTTTGGCTTCCGGCCTCGGGCACTACTCGAAATCGAATCGTGAGTTCGCGCTGGATGCCTTGCTGCGCGACGAAGCTCGCATCGGCGCGTTGCTGGATGAATTGGCGGCTGGACGAGTGACTAAAAAGGATTTGGGCGAACAGCGATTGGAAATATTGAGCAAGGTTGGCGATGCGAAGATTCGCGCGCGGGTCAAACAGTTGGTTGCGAATTGAGCGCGAACATCTCCAATCGCGTTTTTTCGTGGCTTGTTTGCCGGCACGACACGGCTTATGATGAATCCGGCATGACAAATCGCATAACAGTCAATCCGCAAATCCATTTCGGAAAGCCATGTGTCGCGGGCACACGCATCCCGGTGCAGGACGTGTTGGAACTGGTTCAGGAGGGACTGCCGTTTGCGGAGATCGTGCGCGACTATCATCCCGATCTGACGGCGGATGATATTCGCGCCTGCATTCAGTACGCCCGCGAAATCATCGCCGCCGAGGACCTCCACGTCAGCGTCTCGTGAGATTCCTGCTGGATCAGGACGTTTAAGCCGTGACCGCACGGCACCTTCAAAAGCTGGGGCACGACGTTATCACCGCCAAATCGCTTGGCATGTCGCGCGCGAATGACATTGATTTACTGGCAACGGCCGCGCGGGAGCAACGCATCTTCGTGTCGCGGGTTCGCGATTTTGGCGGACTGGTTTTTGTGGAACGAAAGGGAGGCGGTGTCATTTATCTTCGCGTGCAACCTTCGACCGTGAACGCGGTCCACGCGGAATTGGAAAATGTTTTGAACCGTTACACCGAAGATCAATTGAGGAATGCGTTCGTGGTCGTGGAACCGGGGCGACATCGTTTCCGGCAGCCGCCGTCATGATCGGGGTTTCGTTTATGAAGAAAACCTATCCCACGTCGAAGAAAGCGCGCAGTTACACGAGTTGGTGGAAACATCTGCGGTCTTTTGGCAAGCGGCGCGTGAACAAATCCACGCGGAGAGAATTGAAACGCGCGGAATGATGGCCTCCTTCCGCCTTCGCAGCGCTTCGGCGCGATCAGCACGTCGGCTGCTACGAAACAAAATCACGCCAACAATTCTTTGATCACGCTCCCACCCGTCTGACTCAATTGCTTGAAACGGCCCGCGTGGAAATAGGTCAGTTTGTTGTCGTCGAGACCGAGCAGGTGAAGAATCATGGTGCGTTTTCCTAAAAAACAGGGTCGAAAAATCTTCCTGACCGTAATAATTTCCCCTTCCGCCGCGACTAATCAGATAAAGGTCCGTGATTGAATTCGACGCCCGCAGACGAACACAAGTTCCTGGAACTGGTGAATGAGAATCGAAACAGGATTCTCAGGGTCTGCCGCGTTTATTCATGGAATTCGGCTGACCAGGACGATTTGTATCAGGAAATCCTGTCCCAAATCTGGCGCGGCCTGCCGGGCCTGAAAGAAAAACAATTCGCCAACACCTGGCTTTATCGCGTGGCCATCAACACCGCCATTTCGTTCGTCCGAATTCTCCGGTCGCGCTTGATTTGGGCGGCGGCGGCATCAAAGGCTCGGCGCGGGTCGGCAAAGGCAGTGGATTCATTGTGGCTACGAATGCTTCGGTCGGGGACAAAAACTGGGTGGAGAGCAGCCAGGTTGGCGTGCAGGCTGGGCACTCATTCACAAATGTGAATGTGTCATATCCCAACACTCTTATTCCAGGCGGGAGTTATTATTTCGTGGCTCCAAACAACATCACGGTTGACGGCGTTGATTACCCGTACGCGATCCTTTCCAGCGGCAACTATTGGTTTATCGGATTGACGAAGAGTTTATACATCGCCCCAAACATCGTTGTAACACTGTATTTCACCGGAAGTGTCAACCTGAGTCAGAGTGCAAATCGTATTCGCATTTCCGCCGGTTCGCTGGTGAAGTTCTACATGAACAGCGCCAGTTTTTCGGTCAAAGGTTTTGGGGTCGAGAACTTCGCAGGTTGCGGGAGTTTCCATTATTTCGGACTGCCGATTAACAACACCGTCACTCTCGACTACGACGGCGGGTTCAACGGCATGATCTACGCGCCGCAAGCAAAGTTGACTATTGGTCCCGGGACAACCGGTGTTTTCGACTTCACTGGCGCTAGTGTTACCAAGTCCGTCAGAGTTCTTCGGGATTCCCGGTTTCACTTTGACGAGAATTTAATGCGCATCGGCCCCGCACGCTGAGTTTGCCGCCGCCAAAAATTCTCTCTTTGGACTTACCGTTAAACCGCCTAACATCACGGCGTGCTCGAACAATTCATTCAACCACTCGCCGCTGGCGAATCGCTCGCGGAGGAACAGGTGCGCGCGGCGGTCGAGGCGTTGGTGAATGAAACCGTGCCCGCGGCGGCGAAGGCGGATTTTCTGAGCGCACTCGCGCGCAAAGGCGAAACCATCGAGGAGATCGCGGCGTTCGCGCGGGCGTTGCGGGAGAAATCGGTCGTGCCGCCGATTGATCCGGCGTGGCGCAATGAGCGGGAGATTCTCGACGTGTGCGGCACGGGCGGGGACCAACTCGGCACGTTCAACATCTCCACGACGGTCGCGCTGGTGTGCGCGGCGGCGGGCGTGGCGGTGGCGAAACATGGGAATCGCGCCATCACTTCGCAGTCGGGCAGCGCGGACGTGTTGGAGGCGCTCGGCGTGCGGATTGATTTGTCGCCGGCGGAAGCGGCGCAGTCGCTGCGCGAGCGGAACTTCGCTTTTTTCTTCGCGCCGAATTTTCACCCGGCGTTCAAGCACATCGCCCCGGCGCGCAAGCTGTGCGCGGAACGCGGGCAGCGGACGATCTTTAATTTTCTCGGGCCGCTGCTCAATCCGGCGCGGCCCACGGCGCAGCTCGTCGGCGTGCCACGCGCGGAATTGTGCGAGCCGATCGCGCACGTGCTGCAATCGCTCGGCGTGCGGCGCGGGATGGTCGTCTGCGGGGAAATCGAGTCGGAAGTTCAAAGCCCAAAGTCCAAAGTTGCCAGCGGCGGCGGGGCGATAGCCCATAGCCAATCGTCAATGGTCAAACTATCGCCATCGCCCAAATCATACCTCGACGAGCTTTCGACGCTCGGCAGCAACACCGTCGCGGAGTTTTACCAGGAGCGTGGGTTCACGGCTTCGACGCTCGATGCGAATCAGTTCCCGCTGCAACCCGCGACGCTCGCGGACTTGCGCGGCGGGGACCGGAGCGCAAACGCGCAAATCATCCGCGCGATCCTCAGCGGCGACGAGCGCGGGCCGAAGCGCGACGCGGTGTTGTTGAACGCCGGCGCCGCGTTGCTCGTGGCCGGGAAATCGAAATCCATAGCGGACGGCTGGGAACTGGCCGCGACGGTGATTGATGACGGGCGCGCGGCGGAGAAGTTGAAGGAATTGACGGCGCGCTGAGGGCGCGCCTCACAGCGTCAGGAACTTCAGCACCTGCACTTCTCGTTTGAACACGAGATGGATTTTGTTGCGGTCGAAGCGCACGTCCATGGGGCAGCGCAATTGGAAATGCGCCCACAGGTCCTTGCCGTTGGCGGGATTGATCCGCCGGATGCGAACGAACGGGTCGGTCTGCATGATCGGCGCGGCCTGATACGGATTTTCTTCCTCCGAATCGTAGCCGGGCGGCGCGTAGGATTGGAGCGTGAAAATATATTTGCCGGAAACGTAGGCGAGCGTGCCGTTGATTTCGCGGGTCCATAAAGTTTTTCCCGTCGCCGGCTCGACTTTCATCAACAGCCCGCTCGTCCCGCGCGTGATGTCAATCTGCCGCGAATACTTGATGCTGTCCGGACTCGCGGTCGTGGAGTTGACGTAAAGTTTGCCCTGTTCATCGAAGAACAAACCGGAAATCCCGACCGACGGCAGACGCCAACGGACGGTGCCCTTCTTCAAATCAAATGCCGTCAGCACGCCTTCGTCGAAAACAAACAGCGTGTCGCCGCGCTCGACGCACGGCCCCTGGCCGGTCTTTTCGTTCACCTCCAGCGAACCGCCGCGTTCGACGTTGTAGGAAAGTTCGCCCGACCACATTTTTTTATTGTCCTTGTCGAGCACGATGATCGAGCGGTTGCCGGTGATGACGTTGACGGACTGGAGCGGGAAGATCGAGGGATGCCCGATCACTTCGCCGGTCCACTTGGCCGTGTCCTTGGCGTCGGCGCGGCGCAAGGTCACCGAGTAACGGCTCTCGTCTTCCATCACCGTGTCGCCCCCGCGCTCGCGTTGCATCTCGTTCAGGAGCTGGTTCGCGGTTTCCATCGAGGCGCCCACGCTCACCGGCCCGTCGAGCGCGGATTTCTTCGGCGCTTCCTTCATCGCCTTGCGCGCCACCAGGCGCTGTTCGATCAGGCGCGTGGAAAATTCCACGTAGCCATCCTTCGCCGGCATCAGCGAAAAAGTTTCGGTCGGTTCCGGTGCCGGCTCGTCGCCGGTTGGACGGGGTTTGCCCGAGTCATTCATCGCCGCGAGCGTGCGCTCCTGATTGCGATTCGCCGCCAGCACGGCGGGCGAGGCGATCCGGCCCGCGAGCGTCATGTGCGCCGCCTGTTCCTCGACTTTCGCGGGGTCCAATGGCTTGCCGCCGTCCGCTCCCGGTTTGCCGATGGGCAAGCCCGCGCCGCCGGAAGTTTTTTTCGCGCCGCGCGTGGCGACGGCTCCGGCAGCGGGCTTGTTTGTCGCCGAGAGTGTTTCTGATTTGGCGACGACCGCTGCGGCGGGTTTTTCGGGATCAATGATTTCTTCAGTGCGGGTCGTCGCGCTGGCGAGGTTGATGTGCGTGATGATGTGTCTGCCGGGTTGCTCGTCGAGCATCAGCAACTCGTCGCCGCGAGCGATGAAGCCGCGAAACCCGCCGCCCTCGACCGCGAGCTCCTTCGCCGGCGCGCCCGTGTCCCAATCGTAACGCACCAGTTTGTCCGGCCACTGGACCCAGATGTTCTGGCCAACGATGCGCAGTTCGAGCGACTCCGCGGTGGCGCGCTCGAATTGCCGCGCGAGTTTTTCCGGCGCGGGGATTTTGATCGGGTCCGCGTCCGGGAAATCGCTGTTCAACTTTTCCTGCAACGTGCGCAGTCGTTTGAGTTCCCGCTCCACGTCGGCGGCGATCTTCGCCTTGTCAATCAGCGAGCGGGACCAGATTTCTTTGCTCGCCTTCACGTCGTGGCGCGCGAGCGTGGCGCCGTGGAGAAAAACAATTTGCTCCGGCGCGCACAAAACCGATGAACCGCTGTACGCCGGCGTCTCGAAACGCACGGCGAACGCCACGCGCGGCGTCTGGCCGATCCACGTCCACCAGATCCAAAGCCCGAGCACCGCCGCGACCGTCGTGCCGGAAGTGGCGAAGACCCAACCGAGCTTGCGCGAACGCCGCCGCTCGACGAGCGCTTTTTGTCCTTCAAAAACCGGTACGTCAATGCCGCGCAGCTCGGCTTTCTGTTTGCACAGTGGCGAACAGACGTAGCCGGACAACTCCATGCACTTCGGGCAAATCGGTTTCTGACAGACGCAGCAGGTTTCCGTTGTGCGCACGCCGGGATGTTTCGCGCAGAAGCGCGTGTCTTTCACCTCCGCCTCGGCCTCCGTGGCTTTTTGTCCGCCGCGATGCAATCGCACCGTCGGCACTGGCGCCGGTGGCGGCGCGACGGATTGTGGCGCCACGACGCGGACGGGCGGGGGCGGCGGCGGAGTCACCGGTTCGGGCGCGGCGACAGGAACCGGTGGTCGAGGCGTCACCGTGGTCGCGAACGAATCGGCGGGCGCCGGCGCGTGGCTGGGCGGCGCGGCGATCTCAACGGCCGGCGCGGCGCCCGGCCCCGGCGCACCGATGCCGAACTGCTGCCGGACGAGATCGGTGAGGTAGTCGGACGAATCGAGGCCGCAGGCGGGGCAGACGAATTGGACCCGCTGGTGCGCCTGCTCCGGCGTGACCTCGAAGGCGTATTTTGCACCACATGCGCACTGGATTTTCATGACTACGTTCCGTCATGGATTCAGTAGCACAACGCCCGGCGGAATGACGAGTGAAAACGGCACCGTGGCGGGCGTGGCTTCCACGTGCCCGTCGCCATATAAAAAATTTCCGCCGGACTTTTCGTGATTGTTGCCGGGCGATTTGCCCGTCACGGAAAACGCTGCCTGCCCCGCGGCCTTGGGCAAGGCGTCCACGAGTTGATCGCACAACAAAACCTCCGCCGCGTCGCGCCGGCTGCGGCCCATGAAGTAGGCGTAGCTGATTTTCTTTTGGGCGAACGACTCGCCGGACGGCAGCGGGGAATCCTTACTGCCGGGGCAAGTGAAGACGGTCGTGTCCACCGTGTACTGCGGCGTGAGCACGGCGAGCGCCTCCGCCGGGGTCGTTGCGTTTGTCGCGGTCGGAAATCTGCCGGCGTGGTCGTTGGCGTAGATGTCCAGCGCGATGTAAATCTTCAACTGGTTGGATTGGCAGCCTTTCAGCTTCGAGGGCCCGCGGCCTTTCGCGACAAAACTCCAATACATCGTGAACAGAATCACCATCAGCACCATGACGAGGAAGAGTTCGAGCATGGAGAAACCCGCGCGAAGTGGCGGGCGATGGTAGGAATTCACTCCGCTGCTATAACGCAAGCCGGCGAGCCGGGCAATCGGGATTTGGTTCGCGCGCGTCGGCAAAATGACTTGCTGTCACCTCGTTTCGGCGCAAGATTCCCCCCGCGCTGATCGGGCCCATAGCTCAGCGGTTAGAGCAGCCCCGAACGAATTCGGGGTTGGTCAACTGGAACCTTTTGCCCGATGCGTATGGATCATGGCGTTAGCCATTCAATTTGTCTTTCGAGTGAGATTCGGATAATCATGAAATGCTTCAAGACGGGCCTGTAGCTCAGCGGTTAGAGCAGGCGACTCATAATCGCTTGGTCCTCGGTTCAAATCCGAGCAGGCCCACTATTTCAGTCCATGGCTTGGGTTTACATGCTTCGTGGTTCCACAGGCCGACATTACATCGGCTCGACAACGGATTTGGATCGCCGGATTGATCAACATCATAACGACCACACGCATTCCACCAAGCGCATGGGAGACTTGACTTTGGTCGCGAGCGTGGAGATGACGGACTTGAATGTGGCGCGCACATTTGAACGGGAGTTGAAGCGGAAGAAGAACCCCAAGCTTGCATTGTTTCTGTTGGAAAAGCGCAAAGCTGAAACAAACGGATAGAGCAGCCCCGAATGCATTCGGGGTTGGTCACTGGTTCAAATCCAGTTGGGCCCACCAGCGTTCTTCTTTTTCGCCTGGCAGGATAAGGGATTCCCCTAGCCGCCGTAATCTTCACCCGCAGGTTTCAATCAGGCTGTGCCCCAATTGTTTGCCGGCGCGCCTTTGCATAAATTGGCGTCATGCAAACATTGATTGTGAAATCAAATATCAGAAACCAACCACCGGTTGCCAATACCCGCACCGAAACTGTCGTGCTCGCGCGCCCGCAAAACGGTCACACCGGCACGAACGGTCACGGCAATGGCAACGGCCAGGCCAATCGCGCGTTGATTGATGCCATCGTGAACTCGAAGGTTTATCAGGAATACGAGCGCGCGTTCATGGACACCACCGGGTTGCCAGTGGCGTTGAAGCCGGTCGAGAACTGGCAGTTGCCGCATCACGGCCAGCGCGGGGAGAATGAGTTTTGCGCGTTGCTGGCGCAAAAGAGCCGTTCGTGCGCCGCGTGTTTGCGGGTGCAGGAGAAACTTTGCGAGAAATCGGCGGTCGAAGCGCAGACGGTCACCTGTCCGGTGGGCATGTGCGACACGGCGGTCTGCGTGCGGATGGAGGCTTACGAGCGGAACACGAAGCCGCTGATTGACTTCTACCTCCAGCGCAGCCAGTTGGTGACGATCCATGCCGAAGGCGAGCCGGAAAATATTTTTGCGCGCACGCTCAATGCGCTGAGTGCGCTGGATGGTCCCCAGCCGCCCGGCCAGTGGCCGTCGGCGACCTGGGTTTAGCCATGAAGGCGTGTTGGCGGGCCGCAATCTCCGCCGCGGCCACAAACAGTTTCGCAATTCAAGACTCCGTTTTTCCCGCCCGCAGCAGCAGCCACAACCAGCCGGCGAGCAAACTCACGCCGCCGAAAGGCGTGATGGCCCCGAGCCACTTGATGTTCGTCACCGCGAGCACGTAGAGCGAACCGGAAAATAGCACGATGCCGATCAGAAAGCAGAGCCACGGCCCGCGGCGCCACGACTGTCGTTGCGCGAGCGCGAACAACATCACCGCGTGAATGAAATGGTAAAACACCGCCTTCTCCCAGATCGCGGCGGTTTGGTTTGTGGCCAGGGTTTCCTTCAGCCCGTGCGCGCCGAACGCGCCCAATGCCACCGCGAGGAATCCCATCAACGCCGCAAGGCGGAGCGCCAAAACGTTTGTCATGGCGAAGGCGGCCTCATTTCTTGCCCCGGTTCTTTTCTCCCTTCGGCGTGTTCCGTTCATTCAACGCGCGGGTGAGATACGCGTCTTCCGTCGCCTGCTGCCACGCCGAGAACCACAGGTCGCCGAGCATCTGGCCGCCGCGCACCAGTTGCGTGTTCAGAAAATCGCGACCCGCTTTCACGTCGGCACTTTCCGGCGATAGTTTTTTTTCCTTTTCCAATTTGTAAAGCGGCTCGACGAGTTTTTGCGTCCCGACGACGTAGGCCATCACCTGCCGGAACAAGTCTTCGGGTTTGGTCGGGTCGCCGACAATTTTCGCCGGGCGGATTTTGGCCGAGAGGGCGTCAACGTGGATCCCGCCGGACTTTTTGAAAAAGCCGCCGTCAATCCAGCCGTGGAAACTGCTGTTGGTCGGGTAGCCGTTCGGGTTCGCGCCCACCCAGCCGTGATGATGCTTCGTGGCGTGCAACGGTTGCGCACAGTCGCCGACGTAATGGCCCATCACGCCCATGACGTAAAGAATGTTTTGCTGCGCGTTGGCGATTTCCGCCGGCGTGCCGCCGTGGTTCTGAAAGGCCTTGAGATAGGAAAAACCGGAGCGCAGCTTGCCGCAGTATTCGGTGATGGCCCACGGCGCGAAGCCGACCAGTTCGCGCGTGTGGTCCTTGTTCTTCGCCGGTTCAATCGGTTCGAACTTGTCGGGATGCGCCGCGCGGGCGAGCGCTAGTTTCGCCGTGAATTCGTGCCGGAAAATCGGCACCGCTTCCGGCGTGAGGCCGTAGTCTTCGAGTTGTTCGAGGTCAATGTAATGGTCCGGGCCATTGAAGTGTGACAGCACGATGTCATCGGTGGGTTTGCGTCCGTCGCCCTGATTGCGCCAGCGGTCGGCTTCCCCGGCGAGAAATGCGATGCGCTCCTTCGCGTCGGGCGTCAGGGCGAAGGCGGGAAAATCCTTCGGCAACGCGGCGAGCGCGAGCTGATTCACGGTACGATGGCCTTCGTAATCCCACGCGCGCGCGGCGGTGGTCAGCAGCAGTGAAAGCATTGTGGAGGCGAGGATTTTTTTCATAAGGCTTTGATTCAGTTGCCAGACATTAGAGAACTGGACTCGAAAAGCAAAACCGGAATTCAGCCGGGCCATCATAAATTCTTGTTCATTCGCTCGCGATTCATCGGAGTTCGTGGTTAATTTCCGCCGCGTGAAAATCATCACTGACGAGCGCTGCACCGGTTACAGTTCGCGCGGCCATCCCGAACGGCCCGCGCGCGTGGCGAAAACTGTCGAGCGATTGCAAAACCAAAACGAACTTCCCCTCGAATGGATCAAACCGGTGCCCGCGACGGATGAAGCAATTCTGCGCGCCCATTCGCCCGAACACATCGCGCGTCTGCGCATCCCGAACGATTTCGACGGCGACACGCCGTTCTACGAAGGCATCGAAGATCATGCCCGCCGTTCTGCCGGCGGCGCGCTGGCGGCGCTGGACTTCGCGCGCGGCGGCGAAATCTCCTTCAGTCTCATGCGCCCGCCCGGTCACCACACCACGCGCGACCAGGCCATGGGATTTTGTTTTCTGAATTCCGTCGCCATCACCGCGCTGCACGCGCGCGCCACGGGAATGAAACGGGTCGCAGTCTTTGACTTCGACGTTCACCACGGCAACGGCACCGAGGCCATCCTGCTCAACCAACCGGGCATCGCGTTCTTTTCCATCCACCAATTCCCGTGCTACCCCGGCACCGGCGCGGAGAACGTCGGCGACAATTGTTTCAACTACACCGTTCCGCCGCACGTCACGCGCGAGGAATATCGGGCGACCCTCGCGCGGGCGCTGGCGGATTTGAAAAAGTTTTCTCCCGACCTCATCGCCGTCTCCGCCGGCTTCGACGGCTACGCGCGCGATCCGCTGGCGCAAGGCGCGCTCGAAGCGGAAGACTTTCACTGGCTCGGCGTGGAGTTGAAAAAAATCGGCGCGCCGATGTTCAGCCTGCTCGAAGGCGGATACAGCAACGATCTGCCGGAATTGATCTTCGCCTATCTCAAAGGAATCTGCGCGCGCTGACGGCGTTGGTGTTTGGTGTTTGGTTTTTCATTTCACCGGACGCTTGCGCCAGTAATTCGCGAGGATCGAACCGCTCACGTTCATCCACGGACTGAAGGTCGCCGCCGCGAGGCCGAGCGTGCCCAACATTCCCATTTTGCCCGCGAGTCCCGACGCCATTCCGCCGTTCTGCAAGCCGACCTCGAATGCGATGGAGCGCGCCGAGTTTTTGTCCAGCCGGCACGCGCGACTCAACCAGTAGCCGAAAAAATAACCGGCGGCGTTGTGCAACGCCGCCGCGAGAAACAACAGTCCGCCGATCTTCACGAGGTTGTCCCTCCCCGCCGCCGTCGTCACCAGCGTGAAATAGACGATGCCGAACATCGAAGCCGCCGGCATCCACGAATCCAGTTTCGGCAGACGCACCGTCAGCCAGTGGTAAATCACGCCTGCGACCACCGCGCCGAGGTCGCAAATCTTTTTTGCGCCCGCGAGGCCGACGCTGTTGAGCGAAATCATTGCGCACGTGCCGCCGGCCTGGACGATCTTCTCGTAATGACGTTGCATCGCGTCGAGTTCGTCGCTGACGTTAAAGGCGTACATCACCTTCTTGCCCGTGCGGTCGGCGTGGGCGTTGACGACGCGCATGATGGCGTCCACCCGTTCATCGAACGGCGAGTGCGGCGGGTCGGCCATCAACTCGTCGTCCTTCACGAAATCAATTCCCGCCTCGGCGAGCGTCTTCACCAGTTCGGCGGTTTGCTGCGGCGACAGGCCGATGCTCGGCTTGATGATCGTGCCGATGAGCGGGCGGTCGTTGACCTTCGTGAGTTCGCGACAACCCGTGATACCGAAACGCGGCCCGCGAAAATGTTTCGCGAAGGACGGCGGCAACTCCACATCCATCAACTTCAGCCCGGAGAATTGCGATAGCTCGTAGAGATTTCCCTGAATCGTGGAAACGAGCGTGGGCAAGTTGCAGCCCATGTTTTCGACCGACCACGACACGACGATTTCCGCGCGCTGGAATTTTCCCGTTCCGCTGCGACAGCCCGGCAGGCTGGGTTCGCTCACGGTTTCGAGTGGGGTGATCTTCTCGACGCGCGCGGCGAAGCGTTGTTTCAACTCCGCCGTCTCGCCGGGCACGGCGACGAAAGTGCCGGAGGATTGCTCGCCCGCGAGCGCCGCCGCGGCCGGTTCCACGGCCAGCGACGTCTCGATGCGGTAGGTGGCGAAAATACGTTCCATGCTGCGTCGGCGACATCGTATGGTTTAACGAAGCCGCGTCACAATTGAAAAACTGATTTGTGCCGTGCCCGTTCTGGCGTAGCCTCGGCGGCACATGACCAAATTCTTTTCCGGCTTCGTTTGCGCGTTGCTGTTCGGAGGCGCGACGATGAGTTGCGCCGCCGCGCCGGACACCGAGCGTCAATATCTCTCCGGCCACGGCAAAGATGACGCGGTGCCGTGGAAATTCTTCTGCACGACCGGCGCTCTCTCGGGTTTTTGGACGAACCTGCCGGTGCCTTCGAACTGGGAACTGCGCGGCTTTGGGAATTTGAATTACAAGAAAGATTCCACCAACGCGTGGACGGAGCGCGGACTTTACGAAAGCACGTTCACGCTGCCGAAAGCATGGATAAGCCGGCGCGTGTTTCTCGTGTTCGAAGGTGCGATGACGGACACGAGCGCGAAGCTCAACGGCGAATCGGCCGGCCCGACGCATCAAGGAAGTTTCTATCGCTTCAAATACGATGTGACGCCGCTGGTGAAGTTCGACGGGCCGAACAAACTCAAAGTCGAGGTCGCCAAACATTCCGCGAATGAATCTGTGAACAAGGCCGAGCGGCTGGCGGATTACTGGGTGTTCGGCGGAATCTTCCGGCCGGTGTATCTCGAAGCCGTGCCCGCGGAATTCATCGAGCGCGTGGCGATTGATGCGCGGCACAACGGCGCGTTCAAGCTGGAGGCATTTCTCAGCGGTGTGAAGGATGCGGATGCGGTGGAGGCGCAGATCACGACGCTGGACGGCAAGCCGGTCGGCGAAACGTTTGGAGTTCCGGCTTCAGCCGGTCCGGGCCGCCTGAAGGCGGAACTCCGAACAAGCGTTGCGGCCCCGAAGCAATGGACCGCCGAGACGCCGAATCTTTACTTCGTTGAAGTGCGCCTCAAGCGCGGCAGTAATGTTCTCCATCAGGTGAAACAGCGATTCGGCTTCCGCACGATGGAGGTGCGCGATGGCGAAGGGCTGTTCGTGAACGGACAGAAAATCATTTTGAAAGGCGTGAACCGCCATTCGTTCTGGCCGGACTCGGGGCGGTGCTTGAGCGAGAAAGTTCATCGGCTCGACATCGAAACGATGAAGGACATGAACATGAACGCGGTGCGCATGTCGCACTATCCGCCGGACGCGGAGTTCCTCGACCTGTGCGATGAGCTGGGCCTTTACGTGCTCGACGAACTCGCGGGCTGGCACAATCACTACGACACCGAGGTCGGCAAAAAGCTCGTCGAGGAAATGGTCACGCGCGATGTGAATCATCCCAGCATTTTGTTTTGGGACAACGGCAACGAAGGCGGCTTCAACACAAATCTCGATTATACCTTTTACAACTTTGATCCCCAGCAGCGCCGCGTGCTGCACCCGTGGGCGCCTTTCAACGGCGTGGGCACGGCGCATTATCTCGCGTTCGACAAGGCGCAGATCGCGGGCACGGGCATCGCGACCTATTACAAGGACGGCGCGGAGATCGCCGAGACGAACAATCCCGTCCGCTATGTTTATTTGCCGACGGAATTCATGCACGGGCTTTACGACGGCGGCGCGGGCGCGGGGTTGGAGGATTACTGGCGCATGATGATGGGCAGTCCGCTGTGCGCCGGCGGTTTCATCTGGACGTTCACCGACGGCGGCGTGAAGCGGCCGGACACCGGGCTGATTGACACCAGTGGGAATCAAGCGTCGGACGGGATCGTCGGTCCGTACCGCGAGCGCGAGGGAAGTTTTTACGCGATCAAAGAAATCTGGTCGCCCATCGCGGTCGCGCCGGATGCGAAAGGCGCTTTGCTCGTCGAGAACCATTACAGCTTCACCGACGCGAACCAGTGCCGTTTCACCTGGCAACTGCGAAAATTTCCCGCGCCCGCCGAAATGAAAGCGGGCTTCAGCGTCATCGCGGAGGCCGAGGCGAAGGTGGCGTCCATTCCGCCGGGCGGTCGCGGCCCGCTGAACTTCGCGCTGCCGACCAACTGGCCCAGTGCCGACGCGCTGGCGATCCGTGTGAACGATCCGAGTGGTCGCGAGTTGTGGACGTGGAGTTGGCCGATGTCGGGTGCGAAAAAAGTTCTGCGCATCCCGGAGGGCGTTTCTGTTCAGCAACCGCTTGCCGCCACGGAGACCGAGCGCACTGTCGAGATAAAGGTTGGCGCTCTCGCCGTGACGATCAGCAAGGACACCGGCTTGCTCTACAAAGTCATGCGCGGCGAACAGATTTTTTCGCTGGCCACTGGCCCGCGCCCGCCGGGCGAGGGGGTGGCTTTGTTGAAGATTGAACACAAACCGGAAGCCGATGGCCATGTCGTGTCGGCGACGTACGACGGCGAGTTGAAATCCGTGACCTGGCGCGCGCGCAGCAACGGCTGGGTGCGCTGCGATTACAAGCTCGCGGCGGGCGGCACGCAGGATTTCTTCGGCGTCGTGTTCAACTATCCCGAGGCGCAGGTGAAAAAGAAACGCTGGCTCGGCGACGGCCCGTTCCGCGTCTGGAAGAATCGCCTGCGCGGTGTCGGCCAGAGCGTTTGGGAGAATGACTACAACGACACGATCACCGGACATCGCGGTTGGGTTTATCCGGAGTTCAAAGGCTGTTTCGCCAACGTGCGCTGGCTGCAACTGGAGACGGGCGAGGGCTTGATCACGGTCGTGCCCGAGAACATTCCGTTCGTGCAAGTCCTCACGCCCGCGCAACCGCCGGACGAGCTTGTGGCGAAGACGAAGGTGAACCTGCCGCAGTGCGGGCTGGGTTTTCTGCACGGCATCCCGCCCATTGGCTCAAAGTTCAAGGACGCGCACCTCGGCGGCCCGCAAAGCCAGTCGAACCTGCCGGCGGGCGAGTATTCCGGCGCGATCAGTTTTTTCTTCGGTCCGTTGCCGGGCACAAATTGAATGAAAGCGGGCGGCTTTCTGATGTACGCTGCGCGCCGGTTTGTGCTACCTTGCTGGCATCATGATTCCAAAATTTCTTTTGCCGGTCGTTGCCGCCGGCGCCGCATTCGCGATCTCCGCCGCCGCCGAGGAGAATGTGGAGAAATCCGCTCCCTTCACCGCCGCCGACCGTGAGCTGGTTTACTCGACCTCCATCGAGAACCGCACGGCGAACATTTTGAAACAACTCTCCCTCACGGACACGAACAAAACCACGCGCGTCCACGACGCCCTCGTCGCGCAATACCGCTCGCTGCGCGCGCGCGAAGAGGCGATTGACGGCGGCAGCGCGGACGAAAAATCGGCGATTTTCCAAAAGTTCAAAGACCAGATCAACGCCCACCTCAACGCCAACGGCCACGACGTCGCGAAAGCCACCAGGGAATGGGAGGCGAAGCAGAAGCCGAAGGAAGACGCCGCGGGGAAATGAAAGGAGGGCCCGTGGCGGAAAAATTCAGCAGCCTCACTGCGCGCCGGGAATTCTCAATCAGGTTCGGTTCCCAAATCGAATGAGAACCGTTGTCCTCGTTTTCGCCACTGCTTGCGCCGTGGGTTGCACCGCTTCGCGGCCCGGACAGCCTTTGACCCGGTCGCCGTCGCACACTGACACCATGAAAGTGCCATTCAAAATTGGAAACACCGTTGTGACCGCCGAGGTTTTCCAGCACGGCCAGCCGTCGCCGACGTTCCTCAACGTTCACGACGATGAGAACACGTCCGTCGCCGCGGGCAAGACGGTCATCGAACAAACCGGCGGACGCTTGATCGAGTTTTCCCACGGCGGTCAACGCAACGTCCGTTTCACACTCAATGGCGAACGCCATGCCTTCGACCCGAACCGGATTTTTTCCGAGGTTGGAATCCGCCACACGCTCGCGGCGCATGGCCAGTGGTCCGAGGCCGCGCACCACGCCGTCAAACGCTTCGCCGCGCAATATCTCGAACGGTTCGCGCTCGAACGCGAGCCGCTCGTCATCGCGCTGCACAACAACACCGAAGGCGCGCTGACCATCGAGAGCTATCGCCCCGGCGCGGCCCACGCCGCCACGTCCGCGGCCGTCCACGTCGCGCCTAGCCGCAGCCGCGATGATTTTTTTTACGTCACCGACCGGCGATTTTTTGATTACCTCCAGCGGAAGGATTTTAACGTGACGTTGCAGGACAACGCCAGCGTTCCTGATGACGGCTCGTTGTCCGTTTACTTTGGCAAAAAGGGAATTCCCTACATCAACATCGAAGCCGAGATGAGCCATCTCAACGCGCAGATCGAAATGGTCCGCGCCGCGCGGGAAATGGCGGAGGAGTTCGGCCTGATGAAACCACAGTGACGGTCTCTTCGCCGCCGCGCCGGTGATTTGACCCGGCCAAGAATGATTTTCGCGCTCGCCTGCCCGCCCGCCGGTGGAATAAGTTTGGCGGCAACACCACTGACGCCAACATGGAAACACCACTGACGCCCCTAGAGTTTGCCCGCCGCGCCCGCCGCCTTTACCCGGATCGTGAAGCCGTCGTGGATGGCGCGGTTCGATTGACCTACCGGCAGTTCTTCGAGCGCTGCGATCGTTGGTCCGCTGCATTGTTATCGCTCGGCGTGCGGCCGGGTGACCGCGTCGCCTACATCGCGCCGAATACGCACGCGCATCTAGAAGGTTATTATGCCGTGCCGCAGATGGGCGGCGTCATCGTGCCGATCAATTATCGCCTCACGGCGGACGACTTCGCCTACATCATCAATCACAGCGGCGCGCGCGTGGTCTGCGCGCACCCGGATTATTTTGAAACCGTGGACAAAGTGCGGGCGCAGTTGCCGCACGTCACGCACTTCGTCGCGCTGGAAGGAGCACGCCCCGGCTGGCTGGATTACGAAGCCACTCTCGCTTCGGCGTCGCCGACCTTTGAGCGCCCGTCTATCCGCGAAACCGATCTACTCGCGATCAATTACACCAGCGGCACGACGGCCCGGCCCAAAGGCGTGATGAATACCCATCGCAACGCGGCGTTGAATGTTCTCGGCACGCTCGCGCATCTGCCGTTCTCGTGCGCGGACCGTTATCTCTGGACGCTGCCGATGTTTCACTGCAACGGCTGGACGTTCGTGTGGTTGATGACCGCCGTCGGCGGCGCGCATCTTTGCCTGCGGAAGGTTGACCCCAAAGCGGTGTTCGAAATGGCGGCGAAAGAATCCGCCACGTTTCTCTGCGCCGCGCCGACCGTGCTCATCAGCATCGCCAACGCGCCGGCGGCATTGCGCCAACTCGCGCCGCGCAATCTGCGCGTGATGACCGCTGGCGCGCCGCCCGCCGCGGCGACCATTGAACGCGTGGAAGGCGAACTTGGCTGGCACCTCACGCACGTTTACGGGCTGACGGAAACCTCGCCGTTCATGACGATCTGCGAGCCGCGCCCGCAGCACGTTGCACTCGAACCCGGAGCGCGGGCGCGGATGAAGGCGCGACAAGGCGTCGAATTTCTGACGGCGGGCGAAGTGCGCGTGCTGGGCGACGACGGCAACGAAGTCCCGCACGACGGCGCGACGCTCGGCGAGATCACGGTGCGCGGCAACTGCGTGATGGGCGGTTATTACAACGACCCGGAAGGCACCGCCGAGGCCATGCGCGGCGGTTGGTTTCACAGCGGCGACGTAGCGGTCGTGCATCCTGACGGTTACCTGGAGATTCGCGACCGGCTCAAAGACGTCATCATCAGCGGCGGCGAAAATATTTCGTCCATCGAAGTTGAATCCGCGTTGCTGAGGCATCCCGCGGTGCAGGAAGTCGCGGTGGTGGGATTGCCGCACGAGAAGTGGGGCGAGTCGCCGCACGCCTTCGTCGTGGTGTTGTCGGGCGCAACGGTGAGCGAAGCGGAGTTACGCCAGTTCGCCCGCGAACACCTCGCCCATTTCAAAGTGCCGCAGGGTTTCACCTTCCTGAACGAGTTGCCCAAGACCGCGACGGGAAAAATTCAAAAGTATGTCCTGCGCGGCCGTCGCGCGAACATGGCGGCGCAGTAGCGCTGGCGCGCTTCGTCACAGGGAATGGCTCACTTCGCCACGGCGATCATGTCCAGCGTCACCGTTTTTCCCGGGAGTCCCACTCCTTTGACTTTCGCTTTGGACGCGGCGGGCTGGCGCAGCGGGTTGTAGAACTCCGGGCGCAGATCGTTGAGCGCGTTGCTCGCGTCGTTGTCCGTCACGTAATACGTCGCCTTCACGAGATGCTCGAAATCGCCGCCGGCCTTTTTCAGAACCTCGCCGAGCGAACCGAAAATTTCGCGCACCTGCCCGGCGGCGTCGGACGATTTCATTCCGAACAAACCGGAGACGTAAATCATTTTGCCGTGATTGACGCGCGCGACGCGGCTGTAAACTTTCGTGCTCGTCGTCCCTGGCGGCGTGAGGAAGTTGACGGAATCGGTGTCGGAGCGCGGGCGGTCCCCGCCCGCAGCGGGTCCGACAGGCCGGATGGGTTGGAGGTTACCACGGTCTTCCACGTTCGCGGGTGCTGCGACCGGGGACCGGCCGCGCGCCGCGGCAATGAGTTCGATCTCCACCGGCGGATTGGGCGGCGCGCTGATCCACTCCACGAAAACCGTTGGCGGTGCCTTCCCGCCGAAGTAGTCCGCGACTTCCTTCCGCACGGCGGCGACCTCGCTCATCGGCTGGAAAAAAACTTTGAGTTGCGCGATGTCCTCACGCTGCGAACCGAGCTGGCCGATGGCGGCGACAAGTTTCTCCAACGTCTTGCGCGTCGCCGGAATCAAACTGTTCGTGTCCGCCATGCCGGAGACGTAAAGTTTCGGCCCGGCTGGCAACACGCCGACCGATGCGATTCCATCCGCGCGAAAAAGTTTCACCAGCTTTGTTTCGGCAAAACCCACCGCCACCGCGTCCATCGCCACGAGCGCGCCGGGTTCAGCCAGATCACCCACGACGTAACTCACGGCGGGTTTGATCTCGCCGTTGAAACGGGCCGCGATGGTTGCACGAACGCGCGGCAACGCGTCCTCACGCGCGAGATAGACGTTCAACTTCACCGCCTGCGCCAGTCCTGAACGTGCGGACTTGAGCAACGCGTCCAGGTTTTCCAAAACCAGACCCGCCTGGCTTTCGGCGTTCGTCGCCACCACCCGGCCTCCGCGATCCATCGGAAACACCTGCGCCGTGTGCGCCAGCGCCGCGCTTTCCTCCACGCCCGTCGCCGTCGCGCCGCCGGTGGTTGAGTCAGGCGCGAATGATTTCACCAAGCCGTTTGACGGTTCTGCCGCTGCAAGCCACGAATGACTGATGAGGATGGCAGCGGCGACTCCGACTTGAAGAATTATTTTTATTCTTTCCGAATCCGTGTTCATCCGTGTCTATCCGCGGTTAATTTTTTTTCTGAATCCACCCCATCACCTTCTTCGCCAGCTTGTCGAACGCGGTCACGCAGAGTTCGAGGTGGTCTTCCTTCGTGTCCTCGATTTTGTTGTGGCTGATGCCGTACAGGCTTTGGACGAACATCATCACGGTCGGCACGCCCGCGCGCGGCATATCAGGCGGCAGCGAGGGGATGTTTGGCGGGATCAGACCAAAGATATTCGCGGATTTCCAAATTCATCCGGTCTATTTCCGCGAGGAATCCAGCGGCGGACAGGCGGTAGCTCTCGTTGTCGGCGGCCGTCTTGCGAATCTGCGCGACTTGTTGCTCGAACTGGCGGATGCGCGTCTGCGTGACTTCCAATTCACGATCGTTGCTAATCATATTTTTGTCACCTCCACGATACAGCGTTTACCGCCGTCGCGCTTGATTTGCCAGTGGGCGATCGTCGCCGCTTCACCGCCGAGCACGGCAGCGCGGCGAATCCAAAACACGCTTGCGCCGAGAAGATTCTGCGCCGCGGAATGATCGAACACCAGACGCGCTTCAGTTGAAACCTTGCTCACGTCAAAGGAATCCTCCATCAGCAGAAAAATGTCAACGTCGTTAGGCTCGGCCTTTGCCGTGATGAATGAGCCAAAGACTATGAATCGAGCCAGATGACCGGTCGAACTGGCCAACGTGAAAATTCTTTCCAATCGTCGGGCTACGACCGCCCGATGTGGAGTGTTGCCGAAATACACCAGAACAAGTTCGAGTGATCCGGCATGGATGCCTTCGGGCAGATCGCCCTGCGCGTTGAATTCCGGCAATGGCTTCATTGTTTGTCCCTCAATGTGCCTTGACCCACCCCATCACCTTCTCCGCCAGCTTGTCGAACGCGGTCACGCAGAGTTCGAGGTGTTCTTCCTTTGTGTCCTCGATTTTGTTGTGGCTGATGCCGTGCAGGCTTTGGACGAACATCATCACGGTCGGCACGCCGGCGCGCGCGACTTCGGCAGCGTCGTGCAACGGGCCGCTCGGCAGGCGATGCGATTGGTCGCAGGTTTCGCGGATGGATTCGTCGCACAGCGCGATGAGTTCGTCGTTGAACGGGCGCGGGTCAATCTGCCAGAGGCGTTCCCAACTCACTTTCACATTGCCTTCCTTTGCGAATTTTTCACTGGCGGCTTTGGCTTCCTGAAACATGCGGGCGAGCGCCGGGCCGTCGAGATGCCGCTGGTCGAGCGTGATGCGACATTCCTCGACGACGCTGGTGACGATGCCGGGCTTGGTCGTGCAGGAGCCGATGGTGCAAACGCCGTTGCCGCTGCGCTCGGCGATTCTGTAAATCTCCGAACTCATCTTCGCGGCGGCGAGGAAGGCGTCTTTGCGGCGATTCATCGGCGTGCTGCCAGAGTGCGCGGCCTGACCGTGAAACGTGATGGCGTGCCGCTCCACGCCGAACGTGCCGAGCACCGCGCCGAGTGGCAGATCAAGATCGAGCAACACCGGGCCTTGCTCGATGTGCAATTCCAGATACGCGGCGGCGTTCTTGAGTTCCTTGCCGCTGTCCTTCACGCGCTCGAAATCAATGCCGACGTTCTTGAGCGCGTCGGGCAATTTGATGCCTTGCTTGTCCACAAGGCCGCGCGCTTCGTTCATGTCGAGATTGCCGGAGCAGGCGGACGAGCCGAACAAACTTTTGCCGAACCGCGCGCCTTCTTCGTCGGCCCAATCAACAAGGCGCACGGTGACGGGCGGTTTGCCGTTGTATTGCGCGTTGATGCGACGAAGGATTTCCACGCCCGCCATCACGTTGAGGCAACCATCAAGCCAACCGCCGTTCGGCACGGAATCCATGTGGCCGCCGATGAGCAAACACTTTTCCGATTCGCCGCGCAGGGTGCTCCAAAGATTTCCCGCCGCGTCCACATGTGTTTCGACCGGCAGACCCTCCAGTTTTTTCTTCAACCATTCGCGCGTCCTCACCCACATCGGCGTGAAGGCGACGCGTTGCGCGCCGTTCTCATCGCCGGTGAGCGCGCGGAGTTCCTTGAGTTCAGCGACGGTGCGTTTGGGGTTCAGAGAAGTGCTCATGCGGTTGGAATTTTCTTGTGGCAAACCCGCTTACCATGAGCTTATGCTGCGTGAGTAAACTGAAAATGGAAAGGTAAACCTATGGCCACACTCGCAACCACAGTTGACGGTCTCAAACTTCCGAATCCCTTCGTCATCGGCTCCGGCCCGCCCGGCACGAACCTTAACGTCATCGCCAAGGCTTTCAAGGAGGGCTGGGGTGCCGTCATCGCCAAGACCGTGAGCCTCGACGCCTCCAAGGTCGTTAATGTAACGCCGCGTTACGGGAAGTTGATGGCCGGCGATGGCAAGGAAGTCATCGGCTGGGAGAATATCGAACTCATCAGCGACCGCCCGTTCAAGATTTGGGAAGACGAGTTTAAGAAGTGCAAGGACATGTTCCCCGACGGCGTGCTCATCGCGTCCATCATGGAGGAATACGAACAAAGCCGCTGGGTGGAACTCGTCGAGCGCTCGCAGGCGTGCGGCGTGGATGCATTTGAATTAAATTTTTCCTGCCCGCACGGTTTGCCCGAACGCAAAATGGGCGCGGCGATGGGCCAGGACCCGGACATCCTCGAAGAAGTTTGCGGCTGGGTGAAAGGCGCGTCGAAAATTCCATTCTGGGCGAAAATGACCCCGAACATCACGCACATCGAAGACCCGAGCCGCGCGGCCCTGCGGGGTGGCGCGACTGGTATCGCCGCCATTAATACCATTCGCAGCGTCATCGGTGTGAATCTGGACACGCTCCGGCCCGAGCCGAGCGTTGAAGGTTACACCACGCCGGGCGGCTACTCGTCGCGGGCGGTGAAACCCATCGCGTTGCGCATGGTCATGGAAGTTGCGACGTTGATTCAAAAGGAATTCCCTGACCGCTCGCTGTCCGCCATCGGCGGCGTCGAGAACGGTCGCGACGCGGCGGAGTTCATCCTCCTCGGCGGCGATACCGTGCAAGTCTGCACCGGCGTGATGAAGTTCGGCTACGAAATGGTCAAGCCCATGTGCGACGAACTGCTCGCGTTCATGGAGAAACACAAGTTCGAGACGCTCGCCGATTTCAAGGGCAAGGCGCTCCCGTATTTCACCACGCACGCCGATCTCGTAAAACGCCAGACCGAACGCAAAGCCGCCCAAAAAGCTGCCGCAGCCGCCGCGCCCGCGAAGAAGATGGTCCAAGCCGACGGTGAATGGACCGGCGACGACTTCGTGAAACAATCGAACGATCTCGCGCGGTAGGGAAAAGCTCCAAGCACCAACATCCAAGCTCCAGAGAATGTTCAAGCACCAAGCTTCAAACACGACCTCAAACGTCCATTGGATGTTAATGCTTGGCGCTTCTCTGGATGTTGGAGCCTGGAATTTGGAACTTTAAGTGAAGTATCCCGAACATAAACCTAGCACTTGGCAACTGAGTGACGCACCCACCGGTGCGGGCACACCACAACGCCATGCTTTTGATCTTGAAGAGCGGACAGCAAAGTTCGGTGAGGCGATTATTCGTTTCTGCAAAAAGATTCCGCGCGGGCCAGACAACAATCGTTTGATAGATCAACTGGTCGGTTGTAGCACGAGTGTTGGCGCGAATTATTGCGAAGCGAACGAAGGCGTCTCGAAAAAAGATTTCAAGAACACCATCGGGCGTTGTGTGAAGGAGGCGAAGGAAACAAAATTCTTTCTCCGCATGGTTGCCGCATCAGAACCACAACTCGCAGACGATGCCCGCGAACTTTACCGTGAGGCGAAGGAATTGCATCTGATCTTCGCCAGTATTTACAGAAAATGAAACAACAATGAAACATCCAAGCACCATGCTCCAACATCCAGAGAAACTTCAATTACCAAGCTGCAAACCGAGCGGCGCACGATGTGGATTGGATGTTGAAGTTTGGAGCTTCTCTGGAGCTTGGATGTTGGTGCTTGGAGCTTTTTAATTATGACACTCGAATCCTGTCCTTTCTTCATCGGCGGCGAATGGCTTCAACCCAAGCATGCCGGCACGCCCGTCTTCAATCCTTCTACTGGCGACACGATCGCCGAATGCCCCATCGGCACGGTTGCGGACGTGAACGCAGCAGTGGAAGCGGCGCACGCCGCGTTCCCGGCGTGGATGGAAACGCCGCCCGTCGAACGCGCGCGGATTCTCGGCAAGTTCAAGATGCTGATGGAGGAAAACTTCGAGGACATCGTGCGCAGCAACACGCGCGAGCATGGCAAGACACTAGTCGAATCGCGCGGCGACGTGAAGCGCGGCATGGAAGTCGTCGAGTTCGCGCTCGGCGTGCCGTCGTTGCTGATGGGCGACGTGTTGGAAAACATCGCGCGCGGCATTGATTGCGAAGCCATCCGCCAGCCGCTCGGCGTCTGCGTCGGCATCACGCCGTTCAACTTTCCGGCGATGGTGCCGCTGTGGATGTATCCCATCGCCATCGCGTGCGGCAACACGTTCGTCCTCAAGCCGAGCGAAAAAGTTCCGCTCACCGCCATCAAGATTGCAAAGCTGTTGGAGAAAGCTGGGCTGCCGAAAGGCGTGCTGAACATCGTCCACGGCGGACGCGAAGTGGTGGACGCATTGCTCACGCATCCCAAGGTGAAGGCGATTTCGTTCGTCGGCTCGACGCCGATTGCGCGCTACATCTACGAGACCGGCACGAAACACGGCAAGCGCGTCCAGTCGAACGGCGGGGCGAAAAATTACGTCATCCTCATGCCGGACGCGGATGTGGAAAATTCCACACGCGGGGTCATCGAAGCCGCGTTCGGTTGCGCGGGCGAACGCTGCATGGCTGGCTCCACCGCCGTCGTCGTCGGGAACGCGGACAAAACCGTTTTGCCCACGCTCATCGAAGCCACGCGTAAAATCAAAGTCGGCCCGACGGACCGAGAGAAGCAACCGGACATGGGAGCTGTCATCACGCGCCAGCATCGCGACCGCGTTCTGCAATTGATCGAAGCCGGCGTGAAGGAGGGCGCGAAGATTCCCGCCGACGGACGTGGCGTGAAAGTTAGCGAAGCGCCAAATGGTTTTTACGTTGGCGCGACGATTTTGGATCACGTTGAACGCGGCATGACCGTGGCGAAGGAGGAGATTTTCGGCCCGGTACTCAACGTGATGCACATGGAAGATTTGGACAAAGCCATCGAACTCGCCAACAAATCCGCCTACGGCAATGGCGCGTCCATCTTCACGCGCTCCGGTAAAGCGGCGCGCGAGTTCAAGCATCGCGTCCAGTGCGGCATGGTCGGCATCAACATCGGCGTGCCGGCTTCGATGGCGTGGTTTCCGTTCAACGGCTGGAACGATTCATTCTTCGGCGACCTGCACATGCAAGGCAAGGAAGGCGTGCAATTTTTCACGCAACAAAAAGTGACGACGAGCCGCTGGTTCAGCTACGGCGAGGGAGACATCTGGCACACTGAAGCGAAGAAATAAGTCTCGAAATTGTGCGAACCGGAGTTAAAATTCACTGGTTATGAGTACGCGAGATGCGCTGATTCAGGAATTGATGAAGCAACCGGAGCCGGTGCTGCAGGAGGTGCGGCATTATCTCGATTCGCTCGTCGGGCCGGAATTTCACAACGGCAATGGCGCAAAGCCGCAAGCGTCCGCTTGGCCGGAAAAATACTTCGAGCGAACGGCGGGCGCGTTTGCGGGTGAGCCGTTCGAGCGTCCGCCCCAACTGCCGTTTGAAAAACGCGAGGAGTGGTGATGGCCTGGCTGCTCGACACCAACGCCTGGATTGTTTACCTAAAGACCCCGCAGTCTCCGATCCGCGCCCGCCTTCAAGCACTGCAACCCGCCGACGTGATTCTTTGCTCGGTCGTCAAGGCCGAGTTGCTTCATGGGGCGGAGAAGTATGGCAACCGCGAGCGGCGGCTCGCGATTCTTCGCGAATTGTTTACTCCCTACGTCTCACTCCCTTTCGATGATTCTGCCGCTGCGCAGTACGGCCAGATGCGCCACGAATTGGAAGTCGCTGGAAACGTCATCGGCCCGAACGATCTGATGATCGCGGCCATCGCTCTTGCCAACAATCACACTTTGGTCACGCACAACACGGCGGAATTCTCCCGCGTGCGCGGACTCGTGATGGAAGATTGGCAGAAGTAATCTCAGCCAGAGAAATTATGAGCCTCCTTATCAAAAACGGTGAGATTGTCACGGCGAGCGAACGCTACGTGGCGGACATCCTTTGCGAAAACGAAACCATTACGCGCATTGACCGCGGCATCAAACCGCCACGCGGCGCAGAGGTCATTGACGCGAATGGGAAATTCGTCTTCCCCGGCTTTATTGATCCGCACGTTCACATTTACCTGCCGTTCATGGGCACGTTCTCGAAGGACAATTATGTGACCGGCAGCCAGGCCGCGCTCGTGGGCGGCACGACCACGCTCATCGAGATGTGTTGTCCGGCACGTTCGGATGACGCCTTGAAGAGCTTCGAGCTTTGGATGAGCCAGGCTGTGGGAAAATCTGCGTGTGATTTCACGTTTCACATGGGCGTGACGAAGTTCGACGACAAATCCGAGAAGCAGTTGCGCGAAATCGTGAAGCGCGGCATCAGCTCGTTCAAAATTTTCCTCGCCTATAAGGGTGCATTCGGCGTGGATGACACGGAACTTTATCGCACGCTCAAGCTCGCGAAGGAACTCGGCGTCATCGTCACCGCGCATTGCGAGAACGAAACGCTCGTCAGCGAACGTTGCAAGGAATTGCTCGTCGCTGGCAAGACCGACCCCGGCCAGCATCACGAGAGCCGCCCGCCCGCCGTCGAAGCCGAGGGCGTGCATCATTTGATGACCTTTGCCGAACTCACCGGGGCGGCGACTTACATCGTCCACTTGAGTTGCAAGGAGGCGCTCGACCAGGCTATCGCCGCGCGCCAACGTGGTGTGCGCGTAACCGTCGAGACGTTGATCCAATATCTCACGCTCGACAAGAGTTACGCGGAGTTGCCGAAGTTTGAAGGCGCGAAGTTCGTCATGTCGCCGCCGCTGCGCGACAAGCGGAATCAGGAAATTCTCTGGAACGGCCTGCGCGACGGGCTCGTGCAAACCGTCGCCACCGACCACGCACCGTTTGATTTCCGCAAACAGAAGGAGATGGGCAAAAATGATTTCACAAAAATTCCCAACGGCATTCCGTCACTCGAAGAGCGCATCAACCTGCTCTACACCTACGGCGTGAAGGCGGGGAAGATTGACTTGCACACGTTCGTGAACGTCGCCAGCACGCAGGTCGCAAAGACCTTCGACCTGTTCCCGCGCAAAGGCACAATCCAACCCGGCGCGGACGCCGACCTCGTCGTGTTCGACCCGGATTATCGTGGGAAAATTTCCGTGAAGACGCAGCACATGAACGTGGACTACAGCGCGTTTGAAGGCTGGAAGATCGAAGGCCGCCCCAGCGTCGTCACCGTGCGCGGGCAGGTCGCCGTGCGCGATGGGAAATTTGTTGGCAAGCTTGGCCACGGAAAATTTCTCCAGCGCAAGCCGAGTCATTTTTAGACACGAATTTCACGGATTATCACGAATTGCAGCGGTTGCGGAAGCTGGAATGAATCCGTGCAATCCGTGTCTCTTTTTCCCCGTGAGCACATTCCCGTCGAAACCGTCTAAGAAACTGCGGACTCGCGTGTCTATCCCTTGAAACCAGCGACTGCCGGTGACGAAAACCGGGCGGCGCGCGGCGGGTGACGCGAGACGATCATCAGCAAGGCATGGCTTTAGGCCGACCAAAAGAACCGAGCGCGCAATCGCCCGAAACGATTGAGGAGTTGTTTGCTGCCCTCGAATCGCCGCTGCTCTGTTACGCGCTGCGCCTGAGCGGCGGACGCGAAGTCGCGGAGGACCTGGTCCAGGAAGCGTTCATGAAACTGCACGGACAATTTGCCGAAGTGCGCGAGCCGCGAAGGTGGCTCTACCGCACCGTGCATAATCTGGCGCTCAATCATCGGCGCGATTCCGCGAAGATGGTTTCATTGATCCCATCCGCCCCATCTGAGTCCCATGAGTCCCATGCGACGGATGCGACGGATGAGTCTCCGCTCCCCGATGAACAGATCGCCCGCATCGAAGGCATCGGCCTCGTGCGCTTGTGTCTCGCCGCGCTGGACGAACGCAGCCGCGAATTGATCCGGCTGAAATTCAACGAAGACCTTTCCTACGCGGAGATTAGCGCACGCACCGGACTGAAAACCGGCCACGTCGGTTACCTGTTGCATCACGCGCTCAAAACCATCGCCGCGGAACTGGCCAAAACGGGAGTCGTGCCATGAAAAACTTTTTCAACCACGGATGGACACAGCTGGACACGGATAAGACTGAAGTCGAAGCCGGCATGTTTCCCGCATCCGTGTTCATCTGTGTCCATCCGTGGTTAAATAGTTCGGTTTGTTTTTCCCCCGGCGGTGGTTCGGCTGTTGTGTTGCAAACATTATGAACCCCGAGCTGCCAAAAAATCCACGCGAAGAAATGGAACTGCGCCTGACCGCGCTGTTGCTCGGCGAGTTGTCCGCCGCCGAAGCCGCCGCCGTGCGCGCGGCCATCGCCAAAGACCCGGAACTGACCAGGCTACACGATGACCTGAATCAAACCATCCACCTCGTCCGCCAAGCCACGACGAAGGCGAGCGTGCCGACGACCGAACAAACGGCGCAACTCCATCTTTCCGACGAACGGCGCAAGAAACTGCTCACGCACTTCGCCATTCCTCCGCTGAAGGAAAGCGATCGCAAACCGAAGCCGTTATTTCGACTCGGACTGGTCGAATGGGCGGCCGGGTTGGCGATCATTGCGGTGGTCACCGCGGTATCGGTCACGTTTTTGAGTGTTTCGCGAAGGGACAAGGGACAGGTGTACACAGCGACGGATCAGGCGGTCGCCCGATTGGCTGCGGATGCAGCCTCACAACGAGCGCTCGCGCAAGCTTTGGATCAAACGCACGCCGCTCCGGGTTCTGGCCCAAGCAACGTCCATTCACTCAACGTAGTCGGCTACTACAACGTGCCGATTGCCAGCGGGCAGCGCGTCACACTCGGGTCCGCCGGTAGTGTCACACCCGTCCCGAAGCCATCAACCTCCGCCGAACTCCTACTCCCGCGTGTTACCGCAAAACTTGATGGGACTCCACCGTCACCGCCACCTCCCGAAGCCAGCGTCGCGACAGTCACCCCCACTACTCCAGTTCTGCTCGCCCGACAGCGCTCCCAAATCGTCCTGCCATCGTTGGTGGAAGCCGCCGACGGCAAGGCCACGGACGAAACGCTCCGGGAGAATGGGGGGGTTGCCTCGGCCTCACCCTTTGTGGGTGATCCGGACTTCGTTGGAGTGTTAAGGAGAAATGGCCGCGACGCGACCAGCACGGCAGAGTTGCCCGTTTCGCAAAACGGGTTCACCTCTCGATATGCTTTCATCGCGTCCAACAACACGTTTGCTCTCCAGCCGCCGACCGATGAGAAATCCAAAGAGCAGGAATCGGACAAGCTGTCGCCTGCCAAGCCTGACGCCAGTCGCATCATGCCGGCTCCGTCGAGGGGATGGTCAAAGTCCATCAGTTTGGGCGAATCGAACTTCGAGCCAATCGGGCGCGCGACGGTCACAAATTCTTTTTCGGCAGGCAACTATAGCGGCGGAATCAATGTCGCTGGGGGAAACCGGGGCGCCGGCGGCAGCGGCGGGGGCGGCGCGGGCAGTCTTCGCTTCTTCACGAGCGCCAACTCTTACGCCACCGCCGGGGCGGTCTTCACGCCGGCGGCTCCGGGCGAAAACACTGAGAAACTTGACTCGTTTTCGGTCGTTCCCAACACACCCGCCATTGATCCGTCCACTGGTTTGCCGCTGGCGGTGGAGTCAGGCTTTGTGGAGTCACGCTTGGCTGGCGCCGAAGGCGTAACCGCCATTACCCGCAGGCTCGAGCTTCCAGGAGTGGTTGCTTCCACAACCGCACCGGTCACCCATCCGGGTTTGCTTGTGCTGGATGAGACGCGGCGGCCAGCAGAAGTTGCCGGGATTAAACTGGAAGCTGAGGGCGCGCTCCAAGTGAACGCCGCGAAGGTGCCCGTCCTCGGCGACTTGCCTTCGGCCGGGAAGCTCTTCCGGTCTGAGTCCAGGACCTCTGAAACCGAAAGCAGCGGACAGCGCTCATACGATCGAGCGACCCGATCCCGTCAACTCACGCAATTGGGAACTGACTCCCGAGGTGAGACCTCGCGCGAAGAGCGCGGCGCGGACGCGCTGACGGTTACGGGAGCCAACAACCTTGGCGATGGAATAACCGTCGTTGGCGGCAACACCGCTTTGGCACTGCCACAACCTGAGCAGAACAAGAGTCTGTCCGAGGACCAACTCATCACGGGCGGCTTGCGCATTACTCCCGAAGCCAAGGAGCGTCTTGGGGAAAGCAGCCCTCTGGCTTCGGCTGACAGCCCGCAGCAAAAGCAGGGCAACATTCCCAGAGTTGACGTTGCGGGTAGCGCAGCAGGCCCGGCCAAGTCGGTTGAGAATTTCGGGAAGATTGTTCTTCCTGCGGCGCCGCAAGATAGCGGGTCGCCTGCGGACGCGAAGGAACCCAAGCTCGCAACCGTGCCGTCGCGATCCTTGCGCCTGCCCGCTATCGAAAGGGCCGGGGAAAGCGAAACTCTCCAAAAGAAGATCGCCAGTGTTCAGCAAGAAGCGCAAGAGCAGCGCACGAAACTCTACGTATCGGCCGGAAAGCCCGCCGGCCCGACGCAGACGGACGTGTTGCAAGCCGGCCGAACCGTAAGCGATGTAATCGCACTCGAACTGGACGGTGAAACCGCTACGAAGAGCAAGCCCTACTTCGAGAAGAAGCGCGAGTTGGAGGAGTTGGTCTTCTTTGGCCGAATCCTCAACAACAAACTTGCCGCCGAGAAGATCGATCTCTCGTTGCCGAAGACGACGATGGTTGAGGTCATGGACAATGCCGTGCCAGCGAAAGAGAAAACCGGTTTCTGGCGGAGATTGGGTGCCCCAGTTGGCGGTGCGTTTGCGAGCACGGCTCGCGTCAAAGTCGAGCGGGACGCCACCGACATCGAGGGGATGGCCGGGAGTCGGACCACTCACGGCTTCGATCCGTTCTTCATTCAAACCGAGTTTGAGGCCCTTAAATCCGACGCCGTGCTCGGCAAGGTGGTGGATGATCTAAAGTTGGATGAGGCGTGGGCGGCGAAGCCCGGCCAGAAGCTCAAGAAAACTGAGGCAATCAGCCAACTGAAGAGCAGGCTGGAATTGCAGCCCGTAAAAAACACGAGCCTTGTCGAGGTTCGCGCCAAGAGTGCCGATGCTGACGAGGCGGCCAAAATCGCCAACGCCGTCACTACGGCCTACAAAGATCACCGTCAGTCAGAGCGGCTCAGATTATTGGGCGGCGGAATCAGAGCGATTGAGGGCCGCTTCAAGGAGCAACAGGCAAAAATCACTGCTGCGCAAAAAGAAGTGGGCCGGTTGCGCGCGGAATTGAAAATCTCCGATTCCGACGCTACCGGTACTGCTCCACCTCTCAACATTCCCGCAGTCGAGCCTGACGCGCCGCCGGTTCGCAAAGCTTCGACGAACGCGCCGATTCCCCAGCCCGAAATCCAGACGAGCGAGAATAATTTCTCCACCTTCTCGCTCAACGTCAGCGATGTGTCGTTCAAGCTCGCGGCGGCGAGTTTGGAGAAGGGGCAGATGCCGGACGCGGCTTCGGTGCGCAGCGAGGAGTTCATCAACGCGTTTGACTATCGCGATCCGGAAGCGCCGGCGGGAATGCCGATCGCCTTCGCGTGGGAGCGGGCGCGGTATCCGTTCGCGCACAATCGCGACCTGCTGCGTTTCTCGCTCAAGACGGCGGCGGCGGGCCGGCAGGCGGGGCGGGCGTTGAACATCGTGCTGCTGCTCGACAATTCCGGCTCGATGGAGCGGGCGGATCGCGTGCAAATCATTCGCGGGGCGTTGCGTGTGCTCGCGTCGCAGTTGCAACCGCAGGATAAACTCAGTGTCATCACGTTCGCGCGCACGCCGCGACTGTTCGCGGATGGAATCTCGGGCGACAAGGCCGGTGAGGTGGCGGAGCAAGTGAGCGGTCTCACGCCGCAAGGCGGCACGAATCTCGAAGACGCGATGAACCTCGCGTATCAGACGGCGGCGCGTCATTACCTCGCGAACGGCATCAATCGCGTCGTGTTGCTCACCGACGGCGCGGCGAATCTCGGCAACGTCGAGCCGGAATCGCTCAAGCAAAAGGTCGAGGCGCAGCGCAAGCAGGGCATCGCGCTGGATTGTTTCGGCATCGGCTGGGAAGGGTTCAACGACGATCTTCTCGAAGTCCTCTCGCGCAATGGAGATGGCCGTTACGGTTTCATCAATTCGCCGGAGGAAGCGGCCACAGATTTTGCCGGGCAACTCGCGGGTGCGCTCAAGGTCGCCGCATCGGACGTGAAGGTTCAGGTGGAATTCAATCCCAAGCGCGTGACGTCGTATCGCCAGATCGGTTACGCGAAGCATCAGCTCACCAAGGAACAATTCCGCGACAACACCGTGGACGCCGCCGAGATCGCCGCGCAGGAAGCCGGTAACGCGCTTTACACCGTGGAAGTCAATCCCGCCGGCGAAGGCCCGCTCGGCACCGTGCGCGTGCGCTACAAAATTCCCGGCACAACGGATTATCGCGAGCAGTCGTGGGACGTGCCGTTCACTGGCAATGCCATGTCGCTCGAACAATCCAGCCACGCAATGCGGCTCGCCGCGAGCGCGAGCGCGTTTTCCGAATGGCTGGCGGCGAGTCCGTTCGCCGGTGAAGTCACGCTGGATCGCGTGCTCGGTCACTTGAGCGGCGTGCCGGAAATCTACGGCGCCGATGCGCGCCCGAAGAAACTCGAATGGATGATCCGCCAGGCGAAGAGCATTGAAGGGAAATAATATGAGAACACAAATCAAACTGCCGACTGGAACGAGAGTTAGTGGATACGCTCGCCCTCACCCCGGCCCTCTCCCCCGGGGAGAGGGAGAATTGTTCGCCGGCTTTGGGCGATGCGAAGGCGCTGGTTATTCGCCGCGTTTTTCATCCGAAGACCAAGGCAGCGGAGATGGTGAGAGAGGCCGACGAGTTTTCCAGCGACGCCGAATGGCCCTCCCTCTCCTCGGGGGAGAGGGCCGGGGTGAGGGCGAGCGTTCACACCATCTTTCAGGCGCACGGCGGACCCGCAACATTGCGGCGTGCGTTTTCGCCGCCGTGTTCATGGTCTGCACGCTCGTCGCCAAGGAACCTCCGCCGCTGACAAACCCACCGCCGCCCGTCATCACGCTCCAGGATTTCAAACTCATCGGCAATTTGAACGGCGACCGTGCGAGTTTTACACTCACGGCGACTGCGAACGTGGAAAGTCCGAAGAGTGGCCCGCTTGAATTACTTTCCGGCACGCTCGCGCTCACGGAAGTCGGGCCGCATCCGAAATGGGAATTGCGCGCGGAGTCGGGACGTTACGTGGCGGTGTTTGATCGCGCCGGCAAGTATCCCATCTCGCTCAAGTTCAATGTCGCCGTGAAACAGGGCGGCGGTTGGAGCGGCGTGGATTTTCGCGTGGCGTCCGCCGCGGTGCAGCCCGTCGTGTTGCGCGGCCTCGCCGAAGACACGCAGTTTGAATTCGCCGGCGCGGCGCGGCCCGAGCGCAAGGGCGGCGACTTCACGAGTTTTCTCCCGGCGGGCGGCGCGGTGAAATTGTCGTGGAAGGAATCGCGCAAGCCCGAGGAGGGAAAACTTTTTTACGCGGCCACGATGCTCTCGCAGATCAGCTTCAGCCCCGGCCTGATGCGGCAGGTGGCGCTGGTGGATTTCAAAGTGATGCAGGGCGAACTCAATCGCGTGACGCTGCTGCTGCGCGGCGCGGGCGAGGTCACGCGCGTGCAGGGCGACCAGGTGCTGGCGTGGAACGTCGAGCCGGCGAAAGATGGAAAAAATCCCAACGACCGGCAACTCGTCGTTCAACTCAACCAGCCGCAGAAAGATTCCTTCGCGTTGCAAGTTCAACTCCAGACTCCGCTTGGCGCGTTTCCGCAGACGACCGACGCCATCCGATTGCAACCCGAAGGCGCGACGCGCTTCGCGGGATTTTTCCGCATCGTGAACGAAGGCGCGGTGCGGCTTGAGGTCACGCAGGCGACCGGTCTCTCGCAGATTTCGCCCGAACAATTTCCGGAGAGTGACGCCACGAAGTCCGCCCTGCGCGCGACCGGCGGCCAGCGTTTCGCGTATCGTTTTTCCAGCGCCGATTACGCGTTGCGGATTCAAGCCGACCAGATCCAGCCCGAGCTGACTGTTTCCGAAGTGCTCGCGTATCATCACGGCCAGAACGAACTCGTCATTGATGGCGAGATCGAACTCGACGTGCGCGAAGCGCCGCTGCGTGAACTGTTGCTGCGCGTGCCCAAGGGCTACGCCATCGCGCGCCTCAACGCGTCGGGCATGAACGACTATTTTCTGCGCGAGCCGGCGGACGAGGCGGACGCGGAACTTCGCATCGTCTATGGCCAGCCCGTGATGGGCCGGCAGGTCGTGCAGTTCCGGCTCGAACGCAACAAACCGCTCGGCGAAACGAACTGGACTTTGCCGCGCGTCGAGGTGGTGAAGGCGAAATCCGTTCGCGGCAACGTCGGCGTGTCGGCGGACGCGGGTTTTCGTTTGAGCGCCGAGCGTTCGCAGGCGTTGACGGAAATCGCCACGGCGTTTTTCCCGCGCAAAGTGACCGGCTTGCAGTCGGCGTTTCGTTTGAGCGAACCGGGTTGGTCGGCGACGATGCGCGTCGAGCGCCTGCCGCAGACCGTAACGGCGGATGGCTTTCATCTGTTCTCCATCGGCGAAGGCATCGCGTATGGCAGCAGCGTGATGAATTATCTGATCTCCGGCGCGCCGATGGCCGCGTTCCGCGTCGAGTTGTCGGAGGAAGCGTTCAACGTCGAGTTCACGGGCAAAGACATCCGCAACTGGCAGAAGACCACGAACGGTTATCTCGTGCAGTTGCACTCGCCGGTCGCCGGCGCGTTCACGTTGCTCGCGACTTACGAGCGCCCGTTCAAGTCGCAGGGCGAGACGCTCGCGTTCACCGGCGCGCGACCGCTCGACGCGCAATCCGAATCCGGCCACACGCTCGTCATCAGCGCGTATCAATTTCAGGTGAAGCCGGTGGACGTTTCGCCGAGCCTGCTGCCGCTCGAAACCGGCGAAGTCCCGGCGGAATACCGGCTGTTCTTCGACGCGCCGTTGCTCGCGGCGTATCGCTACACGTCACGGCCTTTCAATCTGAAACTCGCGCTGAGTCCGCTCGCGCAGGGCAAATCGCTCGATCAAGTCGTTGACCGCGCGTCGCTGGTCACGCGCATCTCGAAGGAGGGGCAGGTGCTCATGGACGCGAGCTATCTCGTCAAGAATCGCGGCAATCCAAATTTCAAACTGACCTTGCCGGCGGGAATGGAACTCTGGTCCGCGACGGTGAACGGCGAGTCGGTCGTGCCGGTGAAGGATGGGAGCGCAAACCTAATTCCATTGCCGCAACGCGCGGACCCGAACGCGGTGTTGAAACTCGATCTGAAACTCGCCGCGAAATCCGCGAGCGCGACGCGCGTGACCATCACCGCGCCCAAAGTGGACGCGCCGGTGATGCTCGCGGAATGGCGGATCGAACCGGACGCGGGCCAGCGGCTCGCCTATCTCACCGGTTCACTGACGCCCGTGGGCGGCGTGCCGGACGTGTCGGGCTTCGCGCAACTGGCGCGGATGTTTTCCGGCGACGATGCGGGCCGCATCGTCGGAGCCGTCGTGATGCCGCTCGTGTTGTTGCTCGCGGGATTGATCGTCTGGCGCTGGGCCGGCGTCGAGGGCGTGGGCCGTTTCAGCGCGCGACATGTCGTCGGCACGCTGCTCGGGTTGGTGGCGATCACGGTCGCGATCTTTGCGTCGGCGCAACTCGTCAACCTCGCGGGCCGGGGCAGTGGCTTCGCGCCGGGCGACGTGACGATGCTCGCGCCGGTGCAGCAGCCGGGGAGCGAATTAAAAGTGGAGGTGGCCAACGTGGCGGAGTCGGCGACGGGACTGGGTGTCAGCGGGTTTGCGTTGCCAGTGTTGCTCGCGCTGGTGTTGTGGATTTACGGCTGGCTGGGCGCCGCCGACTCGCTCAAGCCCGTTTGCCGCGTGGCCGGCTGGATGTTGCTGGCTTGGGCGGCGCTGCGTTCGATGAACGGCGCGCCATTGTTCTTCGGCGTGTTGGCGGCGTTTTTGTTGCTCCATGTTTTGCTGCCGGCGTTGCGCGGAATCTGGTCCGTGCCGAGAAAGCCGTTGACGGAAAACGGAATTACGCCAGCGGTCGCCTCTATTCTCCTCGTGGGTTTGTTCTGGTCGGCCTGCGAAGGTCATGCGGCGTCTCAGAATCCCAACGGGATTCCAGCACTCAGCCTAGGGTTGCGAGGAACGAGCTACCCTGGGAATTCGTCCGCAAAGGAATTCAACCCCAACGGGGTTGCATCAGAATCAGCGACGACCCGATACAACCCCGTTGGGGTTGAAAAGAGTAATCACCCGCCAACCAAGGGTAGCTCGTCCCTCGCAACCCTGGGCTGGAAGACACAATCCCTTCGGGATAGTGAACCAGCCGCTCCCCGCGTCTTGCTCCTAGCTCAAAACGAACCAAACGTCGCGGGTTCTAGCGCGGGCAGCCGATCAAAAACTCGCGACGCGGCGGACTCCAAATCCGCGCTACAAGTTTCAGCGGTGCCGGAATCCATCACGCAACAGATTCGCATCGAGGAAGAATTCGCTCTGGCCACGGCGAAAATTCGTTGGGTCGCGGTGAAGGGCCAGACGTTGCCGCTGCTCGTCGAGCCGGCGGTGATGACGCAACTCAATTATTCCAGCAACGCGCTCAAGCTGGTGCAAACGGTCGTCGGCGGGAAGCGGACGCAACAGTTGATCGCGCAGCGCGACGGCACGTTCGATCTGGAATTGAAATATCAGTTGCAGGTGACGAAGTGGCCGACCGAGAGCGTGATGAATTTGCCGACGACGTGCGGACTCATCAACCAGCTCAGTGTCACCATCGCGGGTCAGGACGTGGACGTGTTGTCGCCGCACGCGGTGTCCATCCAGCGAGAGTTGGCGGGCAGCAATACCGTGGCGGCCCTGGTGCTCTCGCCGGTGAATGACGCGTGGTTTCGCTGGAAGCCGCGCAGCCGCGATGTGAAACACGAGAAGGCGGTGTTTTACGTGGAGGTTTCCCAACTCTACGTGCCGTCGGCGGGCGTCATCGAGGGCGCACATCTCGTCGCGATCCGCCCGGCGCAGGGTGAACTGAGCGAGCTGATCCTCGACGTGCCGCGCGGCGCGACGATCACCGACGTCAGTAGCAGCCGACGTGAGGAGGCTCAAACTGGAGGGCAGAAGTCAGAGGTCAGAGGTCAGAAGTCGGAACAACTGGTTTCGCTGTGGCGCTTCGATCCGGACGCGCGCAAACTCCGTGTCACGTTCAGCCGGGCGCAATCGCGATCGTTCACGCTGCTCGTGCGCTCGCAGGTCGCGACGGGGATGCTGCCGTTCGAGCAATCAGTCGGCTTGCTGTCGGTGGAGGGTGCCGCAAATCAGATCGGCGTGCTCGGCGTGGCCACGGGCAACGAGGTTCAACTCGACACGGTTACCACAGAGATTTTCTCGCCGATCAATCTCGAAGATTTCCCCGGCGAGGTCGCGCAATCGCTCGCGGCGCAAATTCCCGGGCTGACCGTGCGCCGTGCGTTTCGTTACTCCGACGCGAAGGCCACGGCGTCGTTGAAAGCGTCGCCGGTCGAGCCGGACGTGCGCGTGGATTTGCAGAACACGCTTTCGCTCGGCGAAGATCGCACGGTGCTCGCCGCGAACGCGACGGTGGACATCACGCGCGCGGGAATTTTCCGGTTGAGCTTCGTCCTGCCGCCGGGCTTCGATGTCGAGTCCATCAGCGGCGCGGCGTTGAGTCATTGGACGGAATTGAAGACCGACGCGGGCCGCGTCATCACGTTGAATTTGAAAGGCAAGACTGAGGGCCGGCAACAGTTCGCCATCAGCCTCGCCGGTCCGGGCACGAAAGCGGCCAGCGCGTGGACGGTGCCGCAACTGGTGTTGCGCGAGGCCGGCAAGCAACAGGGCACGTTGCTCGTCGTGCCGGAGCAGGGGATGCAGTTGCAGTCGGCCACGGTGGAAGGGTTGTCGCAACTCGATCCGCAACGCTCCGGCGTGCGGCAGAAAGGCGTGCTGGCGTTTCGCGTCTTGCAGACGCCGTGGAATCTCGCGCTCAAGATCGAGCAGGTGGATCCGTGGATTCAAGTCACGAGCCTGCAACACGCGACGGTGACCGAAGCGCAAGTGAAGATCGCCGCGAACCTGCAATATCAAATCGAGAACACCGGATTGAAATTGTTCCGCGTCTGGCTGCCGACGAACGCCGAGAGCGTGCGGTTCAACGGCCAGTATTTTTCGGATTCGGATTTCCAGGCCGTCGCCGGCGCGGTGACGAATGATTTGCAGAAGTGGGAGGTGAAGTTGCAGCGGCGCGTCATCGGCCAGTTTTTGTTGCAGGTGAATTACCAGACGCCGATCGCGAACCAGGCGGCGGAGACGGCGGTGCGCGGTGTGCAGGCGGCGGACGTGAATCTGCAACGCGGCTTCGTGACGGTGCAGGCGGGCGGGCGATTGCAGGTGCGCGTGGAGGCGTTGCCCGCGACGTTACAGCCGACCGAGTGGCAGAGCATTCCGCGCGCGTTGCAGCAAAACTTGCAGGCGGTGTCGGCGAACTTCGCCTACCGGCTCGTCGAACCGGGATTTGAACTGCCGCTGAAACTTGACCGTCATGAGGCGGCGAAGCTTCTGGCCGCGCGCGTGCAGAACATCACGTTCACTTCGGTGATCTCCGACGACGGCGTGATGTTGACGCAGGTGCGGCTCGAAATGCAGCCGGGCGACAAGCGCTTGCTGCATCTCACGCTGCCGGCGGACGCGAAGTTCTGGTTTGCGTTCGTGAATCAAAACGGCGTGTGGCCGTGGCGCGAGGGAGACAAGATTTTGATTCCGCTCGAAAAGCAGTCGCGCACGGACAAGCCCGTGCCGGTCGAGTTTTTTTACAGCAGCAAGATTGGCAAGACGGGTGCGCGCTCGCTGGATCTGCAATTGCTCGCGCCCAAGTTTGATCTGCCGCTGGAGAATATTTCGTGGCGCGTGTTTCTGAACGAGAAGTGGCGCGTGGCGAACACGAGCGGGACAATGCAATTGCAGGACGAGCAACACGTCGCGCGGCCCGCGTCCGTGGACGTGCAGAGCTATTTGCAAAACGAATCGCTGTTGCAGCGCGAGAAGACCAAGGAGGCCGAGGAGATGCTCGCGATGGGCAATTCGTGGCTTGAAAAAGGCGACCCGCAACAAGCCCGCCGCGCGTTCCAATCCGCCTATGGCCTGAGCACGCACGACAACGCCTTCAACGAAGACGCCCGCGTGCAATTGCACAACCTCAAGCTGCAACAAGCGCTCGTCGGCTTGAACGTCCGCCAGGCCGCCACCGCCGGTGACACCGGCGCGCTCGGGGGCCGCTTCCGCGACCTGCGCGGCGCGAAGGACCTCAACTACACACAACAAGACGCCAAGCAGATCATTGACCGCAACTCCGCCGACGAAAACACCGCCTACATGCGTCTCGCGGAGAAGTTGATCCAGCAACAAGACGCCGCCGTGACCACCGCCGCCGCGATTCGCGCGAACATTCCGCAGCAGGGACGCGTGCTGACGTTCCAACGCTCCGTCGCGGTGGACAAGGAGGCGGATTTGCACATCGGTCTGGAAGCGCGCGCAGTGCAAGCGGCGTCGTCGGGGGTGAGAATTCTCATTCTGCTTGCGACGCTGGTCGTGCTCGGCGCGTTTGGTTGGGCGGGGCGGGCGCTCCGCCAAGAGTCGGCGGCGGTCTGAGGCGTTTTCTCGACGTGCGTAGCAGCCGACGTAAGGAGGCTCATTCTAACCCCGATCGGAAGAAGTTTGAGCCTCCTTACGTCGGCTGCTACGTATGGGGTGCGACTGGAAGTGGCGGTCAGTTGAGGGCGGATTGGGTAACTGACCAGTAGCGGTGCCAGAGGTTTTTGGCGCGGGCAACACGCAAGCCGAGCATCGCCTCGGCACTCGGCTCCTGCCCCCAGCTTCCGGCCAGTTTGCGGCGTTGTTGAATCACATGCCGGTGGCCGCTTTCGATTTCCCCGGAACCGATGCAGAGTTCGGCGGCCCGCGCCCCCGCGTAGTCCAAGTGATGCCGCCGTTGGCTCACATACCGGTGCGCCGCGCGCACGGGGGCTGGCGAGATCCCTTCGGGTTCCAGGTGCGCGGTCAGGGCGCGCAGCACGGCGGTTACCTTGTTCTCCAGCAACCGGCCTTGTGGCCGCCGCCGCCAGCCTTGCGGGTCTTTGGATTGGATGACCAGGGCGGCGGCGGCGAGGTATTCGCTGACGTGGTAGAAAGCCACCAGATACCCGCCTTGGTCGCCGAACTGTTCCTGAAACTGGGTGAGAATCCACTCGGCCCCGTCGCCCACGCCATGCCCGTGGGTCCGCTCGCCCAAGCCCGCAGCGAGGGCCGTGTCCCGCCAGAGCGCGCCGGTGAGGGCAACGCTGCCCAGCGTGGCCCCGTAACGCGGCGTGACCGAATCCTGCGGGCGGGCCAGACACAGGCGGGCCTCGCGCCCGAGCAGTTGTTTGCCCCGCCGCCGATCCGCCCCGGTCGTGGGCGGGACGACGATGGGGATGAGGCAGCCGTCCAGTTGGGTGACCAGCGTGGCGGCGCTCGATTGGGGTGGCGGCACCTGCAAGGCGCTGACCTGCGCGCCGTGGGCGAGCGTTTGTTGGCGCACTATTTCGGCGGCTACGTCCAGGCCATCGTGTTCCTGCACGCGCGCAGTCGCACGGGCGAAGCTTTCCTCCGCCCCGAAATCCACCAGCGCGCGTTGCAACCGACGCGAACGTCCGCGCGGGCGCACCCCGGCCCGTTCACAGAAGGGCCGCAGTAATTTGCCGCGCCGCCCCAGTCGCCATTGCGCTTCCGCCACGGACACCCAACCAAACGTGGTCTGCCAGTTGAGCGTTTTTTTCTTGCCGTGGTGGCTGGCTTCCGGATGGTGGGTCATCACTTGGGCCTGGGTGTGGGCATTGGCTTCGCGCGCCCACTGGCCCAGAACTTCCAGGGCCAGTCGGCGCACTTGCTCGGTCACGCGCTCCTCGGCTTGATCGGCGGTGGGGTCGTCCCCCACGGATTCATCCAGCGTGGCGGCCAGCTGATGCAGCCGTGCGCGCACTGCCGGCCGCTGCGCCAGCCGCTGTTCCAGCGGGCGGCGCGGCTTGAGGGACGGATTTTGTTTGAGTAGTTCATCGTTCAGGAACCACTTCAAATAGACAAAACCCTTGCAAGGAGCCAGGGCTAAATGACTTGCGCACGCACAAATCTGACCGCCACTTCAGGTCGCACCCTTTTGCGTCTGGCTGCTTTCACTTGGCGTTTTTGCAGGGAAGTTCAAGCAGTTTTAGCTGGCTTTTTGGATTTCCGATGGGGTAGGTTAGTCGCCGATGAATCCCCGGTTATTGCTTGGCCTCACGCTATTCGTGTTGGCCGCCTTCTGCTCCTATTTACAATTCTCCCGCAGTCCACCAGGGAGTGAAGCCCGTCAGGCCAACACGGACAAGAACCCGGCGACAGTCCTTCCGAATTCATCCGGCAGCGAGGCAACCGCTGGCGGGCCGATGGTGGATTTCGGAATCAGCGGGCGTAGCGATGCTTCCGCTACCGTCACGTTGCAGCAGTTGGCGCCGGGTGAAAGCGCGATCGAGTATCTCGCATTTCCCGACCTGACGGCGAGGGCCTTGGCCCGCCCGCCGCCGGAGGCGAATCCGACCGAAACTGCCCGTGCCGTCGTCGCGCCTCGCGCACCCAGCTTGTCCGACAGCATCCAGCGCCCGATTCGTTCGGGCGGGGGCGGTTCGGTATCCCCGGCGGGCCTCAACGGTCGCGTCACCCAGGCGGAAGTGGACGCCTTGGAGAGCGGCCTGGACCAGACGCTCGCGGCGATTGAGAACAATCTGGTCGCGGAGGTCTTCGCAGAAAATTATCCTCTCGTCGGGAAAAACTTCCGCGCCGCCTGGTCGAACGACGTCGCCGCGTTCCGTTACCTGACCACGTTGCGCACGGCGGTTGTCGGCGGACTCAGCAATCTGACCGGCAGCGTGGATTACTCGACCGGCAGCGTCGCCTCTGCCATCAATACCCGCCTCACCAGCGCGGGCTTCAACGCCGGCAGCGCCGTGGTTGTCAGCACGCCCGGCGATTTCGCGCGACTCGCCTTCACGACCACGGATACCTTCGCGACCAATGTGCCGATCGCGGCGGACTTCGGCCTGACGAACCTGGACCTGCATTCGTTGGGCGCGACCAATTGCCGCGTCGGCGTGACCGCCACATTCAATTTCACCGCCGGCGTGGATGGCAGCGGGTTTTATTTTGAAACCGCCGCCACGTTCACGTTCAACACCACCTCCACGATCAGCAATCTCAGCACCGCGGTGCGCTTTGCCCGATTGCCCTTCACACTCACGGATGTCACGAACAATCGAACGACGGTGCCGCTGAACTTCGCCATCGCGCTCAAGGACCCAGGCAACGACGGGGGGCGCGTGCGGCTGGGTGAACTGGGCGGGTCGCCGGACTTGCTGGACGCGACGGTGACGGGCAATACGCGGTTGTCGGGCGCGCTGCGCTCGTCGGTACCGGCAATTGCCTTGATGCCCCAAGTGGGCACGGATTTGGAACTACTCTGGAATTTTGCGGGCGCGCCGGTGAATCCGAATGACAACAACGCCACCTTTGGCAGCCAACCTTCGCTGACTCTGAAGAAAAATCGCATCTACCTGGGTTCCTTCGTGAATGTTTTTGCCGACCGCGCGCTCCGGCAGATTGATGAAACCACGGGACCGCTCCAGCCGGTGATTGATGCGCTGACCCTGGAAATCCCGTTGCTCAGCGACCTCGGTTCCGCCGATGTGACCATCCTCGATCTGTTCGACGTCCCGGAAGAGGCCGTGGCCGCCATCGGTGGCCTGGCGAAGATCCTGAATCTCGCCAACGCGTCAACATTCACTGGCGGCTTGAACGCCTTCGCGGATCTCGGCGATTTCACGTTGGCGGGCGGCGATCTGCGCGTGCAGACCCTCGACGAAATCCCCGGCGCGGTGTCGCGCATCCCGGGCACGTATCCGCCCGGTCTCAACGATGGTTGGGAGGATTTCCTCGCTCTGGCGAACGAGATTTCGGGTTTGGATTTCCCGATTCTCTAGGACGCGTCAGTCGTCGTGGATCTGCTCCTCGGACGCGAGGCGATGCTGTTCTCCTATCGCTCCGGCGAAATCGGTTTCGATGAAACGCTTGGGCCGCTCTTTTTCCCCGTGCTCGGGCCGATCGGCGTCACGCTCGGTGGGCACATCGGGATGAAAACGGAGTTCGGGTTCGGCTACGATACCAAGGGCATCTTCGATTTCAATGCCGGCGGCGGCGTGAATCCAGACCTGCTCTTCAATGGCTTCTACGCCATGGCGCTGGATGAAACCAACGGTCGGCTCACGGGGATTGAACTTTCTTTCGGCGTCACCGCGGGGGTGGAGGCCAACGTCGTCATCGCCTCGGTCGGTGTGGAGGGCGACATCACCGCCACGGTCGGCATGTATCTCGACGACCTGAAAGGCGATGCCCAGGGCCGCGTGCGCGGCAGCACGCTGGCGGCGTTTCCCATCGACGACCTTTTCTACGCCGCCGGCCAACTGTCCGCCGGGCTGCGCGCTTATCTGGAGATCGGCTGGCCGCCCTTCGGCGTCTCGTTCGAGTTTGAAAGCCCGCGCGTCGTCATCCTTGACTTCGACTCGCGGGACAACAACGTGCCCGTGCTGGCGGAACCCGGCTCGGCCAACCCCAACGAACTAGTCCTGAACGTCGGCGATCGCGCGCACCGGCGGCTCGTGGGTCAGACCAACGACGTCGCCGAGAAGTTTGCGATCTCGAACAGCTTGGGTGGATTGGTCATCAGCGCGTTCGAGGAGGAAAACACGTTCACCGACCCCTTCACGCTCATCAAGGCCAACTCCGGCGCTCGCGGCGATCTCATCGAAGTGCAGCCGGACGTGACCATTCCCGTCCTCTTCACCGGCGGGGATGGCTACGATGTCCTCACCGGCGGTGGCGGGGCGGATGAATTGAACGGCGGCGAGGGCCCGGACAAACTCAAGGGCCAGGGCGGCGACGACCTCCTGCGCGGCGGAGCGGACAATGATGAACTCATCGGCGGCCTCGGCGCGGACACGCTCGATGGCGGTCCCGGCAATGACACGGCCTCCTTGGCGGACTCCCTGTCTGCCATCACCCTCGACTTGCGCACCGGCATCTTCACCGGCGACGCCGCGCTGGACACGCTCATTTCGATCGAACGCTACAATGGCACGCCGCTCAACGATACTCTGCACGGCAGTGAGGGCCATGACCAGTTGCTCCGCGGTCTGGCGGGCAATGACAACATCCAGGGCCATGGCGGCGACGACCTCTTGGAGGGCGATTTCGGAGACGACACGCTGCTGGGCGGCACGGGCAATGACATGCTCAATGGCGGCGCGGGGGCGGATACAATGGATGGCGGCGAGGGCATGGACACGCTTTCCTATCTAGCCGCCAAGATTCCCGGCTTCGCTTCCGAACCGATCACCGTCAGCCTGCTCACCGGCCTCGGCACCAGCGGCTACGCAGCCGGTGATGTCGTCAGCGGCTTTGAGGTGCTGATCGGCGCCGGCGAAACGGGCGACAACCTGACGGGCAGCGACAACGCCAACACCATCCACGGCATGGGCGGCGGTGACCTCATCCACGGCGCGGGCGGCCCGGATGTGATTTACGGCGACTTTGCCGAGGCCACCGGCCCGAACCTGGCCATCGGCGATGCCGATACGATTTACGGTGATGCCGGCGACGACACGATCTTCGGCCAGGCGGACAACGACAAACTCTACGGCGGCGATGACGTTGACATGCTGGATGGCGGCGAGGGCGACGATGAACTCGATGGCGGCAATGGGGTGGACACGCTCGTTGGCGGCGAGGGGAATGATTATTTGTTCACCACGGATCTCCTCAGCCCCGACTTCCTCGACGGCGGCCCCGGCACCAACCGCCTTTCCGCCGACTACTCGGAGCAAACCGTCCCGCTCCGTTTCACCGTCGGCACCAACAACGGCATGACGTTTCCTGACGGTGATTCGTTCACAAACATCCAAACGCTGGGCACGCTCACCAGCGGCAGCGGCAATGACATCATCCGCCTCGCCGCGTCCCAGGAGCCGGCGTATTTCAACAAGACCATCAACGCCGGTGCCGGCAACGACCTGGTCTTTGCGGACTGGCGCGGAACCTACCAGATAGGCAATAGCTCGCTCCGCACGTCGGACAGCGTGAACGGCGGCGACGGCAACGACACCCTCTCCTTCGAGCAATCCATCGGCAGCGTGACCGTGAGCCTCACCAGCGGCACCCTCGGCGGCGCCGCCACGAACATGACCATGAGCGGGTTCGAGAACGTGATCGGCTCGCGGTTCATCGACAACCTGACGGGCGACGCCGGCCCGAACATCATAGACGTGTTGCCCTATCCGCAGTGGCAGGAAGGCGACGGGGATGAAACCGTGCAGCCCCGCGCCGGCGTGGATACGCTGCGGATTGATTTCTCCACCGTGGCCGAAGTGAACGCCCGGGGCATTTCAATGACGGGCAATGCGGTCAACGGCTATGAAGGCTTCGCGATCGGCACGGTTTACACCACGCTTGGATCCAAGGTTCTGGTCTCTTACCTGGGCCCCGAAACGGAACGGTTCGAGATCACCGGCGGCGCGGCGGCCGACCGCCTTTACGGGGAAGTCTATGTTGACCGGCTCATTGGCAAAGGCGGCAACGACTACCTCGAATCCCGCAGTGCAGACGACTACCTCGACGGCGGCGAGGGCAACGACACCCTCGATGCGGGCACGGGCAACGACACCGTGCTCGGCGGGCCGGGCAATGATGTCATCCTCTTCGAGTTTGCGGACAATAGCGTGAGCGCCTACCTCAGCGACTTCGTGGATGCCGGTTCGGGCGATGATGACGTCACGGACCTCAACTCCCCCGGCGGTTCCGCAAGTTCCGCCACCGCCACGACCTTCTTCCACTTCGACGGGGGCGAGGGTTTCGACGTGCTCTCGGTGGACTTGGGCAACCTCACCGAGCCGGTCCTCTTCAGCCAGCTTGCGCCGAGTGACATGGTCTTCACCAACGGCACCTACCTGCGAAACTTCGAGCGCATCCGCCACCTGACCACCGGGAGTGGAAACGATGTGATCATCCTGTCCGGCCGGTTCAACAACGAGATCTCCCTGCTCGGCGGCAACGACATCCTCAACCCCGGCCTGGGCATTGACACCGTGGTGCCCGGAACCGGTGACGACCTGATCATCCTCGACTACTCTCTCGGCGAGGACGCGGACACCGCCGGCGTGATCCGCCATGCCACCACCGGTGTGCCCGAACGTCACCGCATCAGCAACGGCGCGCTGCTGGACCAGGTCAACCCCGGCGCTTTCGAACGCGTGCATTTCACCGGCAGCACCAAAAACGACGTGTTCCGTGGCCAGAACGGCAACGACATCCTTTCGGGCGGTGACGGCAATGACAACCTGAACGGATGGTTCGGGAATGACTTCATTTATGGAGGCCCGGGGGCGGACACCGTGGACGGATACTTTGGAAACGACTGGGTTGATGGCGGTCCCGGGGCGGACACCATGCTTGGCGACACGGGCAACGACACCTTCATCGTGGACGACCCCGGAGATGTCGTCACCGAACTCGCCTCCGAAGGCACCGACACCGTGCGCGCCGGCGTGGATTTCACCCTGCCCATCAACGTCGAGCATCTCGTGCTCACGGGCGACGCGTTGAACGGGACGGGGAACAGCGTCTCCAACAACATCACCGGCAACGCTCGTAACAATTACCTTCGCGGCGAGGGCGGCAACGACATCCTCAACGGCGGCGGTGGCGCTGGCGAAATTGACCGGCTCAACGGCGGCGCCAATACCGACACATTTGTCCTCGGCGATGGCAGCACGGTTTTTTACGATGATGGCTCGCCGATTTCACCCGGTCACAACGGCTACGCCCTCATCGAGGACTTCACGCCTTCGCAAAGTGACCGGCTCCGCCTCGCCGGCAACGCGGGTCAATACTTCCTCGGCGCGTCGCCCATCGGTGGCGTGCCCGGCACCGCGCTCTACCACGATTCCAACGGCAACGCCGCGCTCGACATCGCCACCGACGAACTCATCGCCCTCCTCGTTTCACCGGAGACGTTGACGACCGCCAACACCATCTCGAACGCCAGCTACACGTTAGCTGTGGACTTTGGAGTTATCGGGCTGACCTCACCGCTCATTCCGCTCATCGTGGACAATGGCACCGGCGCGCGCGGCGCGGTGCAGTTCTCGATCTTCGAGCCGATGCCCAACGGCGCGCTGTTGGAAATCCAGACCAGTACCGACCTCGGCCTGAGCGACCCGTGGCTGACAATCGCCAGCAAGAACGGCAGCGGCGCTTGGAGCGGCACTGGCGGAATCACCCTGGGCGCACCGTCCGGCGGCCGCGTCATCGTTACCATCGCCGACCCGCAAACCCTGACGCAGCATCCTTGTCTGTTCTTCCGCGCCCGCGTTGTCGCGCCCTGAAGCAAACTTGTCTGTCGGCCTGCCGCCGCCGCCTCCGCCAACTTGAGCGCGGGAAAACATGTGAAATAGGCAGTTAGCCTGAAAATTTCACACGGCCGAGCACCAGCGGAAGCGTAGCGCAGATTTCCAATCTGCTGTGTCGCGGGTTTCCAACCTGCGGGTGCCCGCCACTATTCGGACACCCTTCCGACTGGAAGTCGGCGATACAGCAGATTGGAAATCTGAGCTGCGGCGCTGCTGGCGGCCCGCCCGTTTCCGATGCAAGCTTGAGCGTGAAAAAACGTGTGAAATATGCGGGCTGGAGCCTCCTGACGCCGGCTGCTACGAAGGACAGGGCTTGCCATCCGCCCGGGTTTTCGTGCTTACTGGCCACGGTCACCCCTCATGGCCACAACGCGCATCAACGCATGAGCCCCATCGAAGCCGACCTTACGGAGAGCCAGCAGGCCGAACTCAAAGCCAGTGTGCTCTTCAACGACGACCTCGCGCCCGTGCCGGCTTCGAGGCGAAAATGGCGCGTTGGCAGTTTTGCCGCGCTGTGGATTTCCATGTCGGCGTGCATCCCAACTTACATGCTCGCGTCGTCGCTCATCGGCGGCGGGATGAACTGGTGGCAGGCGGTGCTCACGATTTTTCTCGGCAACCTCATCGTGCTCGTGCCGATGATTCTCAATGCGCACGCCGGGACGAAATACGGAATTCCGTTTCCGGTGTATTGCCGCGCGGCGTTCGGCACGCTCGGCGCGAACGTGCCGGCGATTCTCCGCGCGCTCGTCGCGTGCGGTTGGTTTGGCATACAGACGTGGATCGGCGGCGACGCGATTTACAAAATTGGCATCACGATCTTTGGTTTGCATCCCGCTCCGGCGACGAACTGGTTTGGCATCAACGGCGGGCAATTCGTGAGCTTCCTGTTTTTCTGGGCCATCAACATGTGGGTCATCTATCGCGGCATTGATACGATCCGCTTTCTGCTGAACATCAAAGCGCCGCTGCTCATCGCGCTTGGCTTGCTGCTGCTGTGGTGGGCGTGGCGCAAAGCCGGCGGCTTCGGCCCGATGCTCTCGCAGCCATCCGCGTTCGACGCGGGCCAGCCCAGGGCCGGGCAGTTCTGGAGTTATTTTTTCCCCGCGCTCACCGGCATGGTCGGCTTCTGGGCGACGCTGTCATTGAACATCCCTGATTTCTCGCGCTACGCGAAATCGCAGCGCGACCAGGTCATCGGCCAGGCGCTCGGCTTGCCGGCGACGATGGCGCTTTACTCGTTCATCGGCGTCGCCGTGACTTCGGCGACCACGATCATCTTCGGCAAAACGTTGTGGAATCCAGTGGACGTGCTGACGCGCTTCAACAGTCCCGGCGTCTTGATCACCGCGATGATTTCGCTCTGCATCGCGACGCTCGCCACGAACATCGCGGCGAACGTCGTCAGTCCGGCGAATGATTTCGCGCACCTCGCGCCGAAGAAAATTTCCTTCCGCGTGGGCGGTTACATCACGGGCGTCATCGGTGTGTTGATGATGCCGTGGAAACTCGTGGCCGATCCGAGCGGTTACATTTTCACCTGGCTCATCGCTTACAGCGCGCTCCTCGGGCCGATTGGCGGGATTCTCATCGCCGACTATTTCGTCTGGCGCCGGCGCAAACTGGATCTCGTGGCGCTCTACCAAGCGGACGGCGAATATCGCTTCACGAATGGATTCAGCTTCGTCGCGTTGGTGGCGCTGGTGGTGGGCGCGTTGCCCAGCCTGCCAGGATTTCTGGTGCAGATCAAAGCGGTCAAGACCGAGAGTGTCCCGCCATTCCTCGCCGATCTTTATCATTACGCGTGGTTCATTGGTTTCGTCGTGGCGTTCGTGGTTTATCTGGTCGGGAGGACACTGACCTCGCGCCGCCGTTTGGCGTAACCGCGCTTTACTTTTTTCGCGCCGTGCTTAAAGTCGCCGCATGGCAACCGAATTCGACGCGACCGAGTTTGTGGACACGGATTTCCAGGCCCACAAGTCACCGCAACCCTCCACCGTGAGCGCCTTCGCCGGCGCGCTCCAGCGCGCGCCCACGCGCGAGGAAGTGGATACGAAGGTCGCCGAGGCGCACCAGAAACTCGGCGAACTCAAACGCGCGCAGGAGGAACTCGAACGCGAACGTTCCGCGCTCGAAGAGTTGCGCCGCCGCCAGTTGGAATTTCAAAATGGCCGGCAGGAGATGGCGCAAAATCTCACGCGCGGCGTCGGGCTGTTGCAGGAGGCGGAGTTCACCGCGCGGCGCGATGCCGAACAGATGGCGAAGTCGCTCGTGGATATGCGCGCGGCGTTGGTGAAGGTCGAAGCCGTCCACGAGGAGTCCTGGACGAAGGAGAATTTCAACATCGAGTTGACGCGGGCGCTCACCGCGATCGAGAACGCGCGGATGGAATGGAACGCGGCACGGCTGAAATTCACCGTGTTGTCGGGCGTGAAGAGCGAGGCCGCGGCGCCGACGGAATCCGCCAAGGCGGCCGCGTCGCCGTTTGCGGAAAAAAGTTTTGGCGAGTTGTGCAAGCTGGGGCTGGCGCTGACGTGGCCGCTGGCGGCGGTGGCCTTGCTGGCGCTCGGCGTGTTGGTGGCGGTGCTGCTCGCCCGGCACTGAGGCGCGCATGAAAGCCGTCGCGCGGCTGGCGCTCGGGTGGTTGTTGATGCTGACGGGCGCGGCGTTGCTGCTCGACGGCAGCACGGCGGTGAAGGCACGGAGCAAGGTTCTCACGGCGGCGGAGGTGCTCGGGGGTTTTGCGCTGGTGGCGACCGGAGTGTGGTTGCGCCGCAACGCCACGCGCCCGGACAACCCGCGTTAAATTTCCGGCGAACGATTTCAAACGTAGCGGCATGAACTGGCTGAAGAAAAAACCGGACCCGATTTCCGACCGCGCGCGGGATCTCAATCACGAGATCGCGTCGCTCGAAGCGCAGATCAAGAAGCTGGATGCGAAGTTGCATCAAGACGCGACGCAGCCGCGACTGCGTTCGACGGCGGTGCCGCGCGGAGAAACCATTTCGCACGAGCACGGCGCGGCCACCACCCACCCGGCGACCGTCAAGCCGGCTCACGAACCCATCTTCGAGGACCTCGAGCAGCGCCATTTGAAATCGTCACCCGAGCCGCTGACCACACCCGAGCACTTCAACGAACTCGGCGCGCGGAAGTTCGATCTGACCGCGCTGCTGGCGCGCATGAAGCAGTTGTTCCGCGGCCCGACGACGATGAATCCGCGGCTGGTGAGTTACCTCGCGGCGGGCGGGATTCAGGGATTGCAACCGTTGCGCCGGGAGAAACGGATTGCGCGGAACCGGTTTCTGCTGCTGACCGCGGTGTTGTTTCTGGTGTTGTTCGGGCTTTGCTGGTGGTTCATGCGGTCGCACTGAGCCGGTGTAAGGAAGCTTGCCAATGATCCAGTTGAACATCCCGACGGCGGACGGCGAATTCACAGCGGGTTATTCGGCGAATGGGTTGGCGAGTTTGAATTTTCCCGTGAAGCGAAATGGCAAAGCTGCTCCGGTAGGCAAAGCACCGCCGCCGCAAATCCGTCGCTGGCATCGCCTCACCGCAGCCGCCGTCAAACAAATGCTCGCCGGTCGCGCGGTGAAAAAACTTCCGCCCCTTGATTTGTCTGGCGGGACAGATTTCCAACGTGCCGTGTGGGCCGCGATGCGGAAAATCCGCTGCGGCCGGACGCGCAGTTACGGAGAGATCGCTCGCGACATCGGGAATCCGAAAGCCGTGCGCGCCGTTGGCGGCGCGTGCGGGGCGAATCCGATTCCAGTGCTCGTGCCATGTCACCGCGTCCTGGCGGCGAACCAAAAGATCGGCGGGTTCTCCAGCGGCCTAGATTGGAAGCGGACGTTGCTCTCACGCGAAGGTGTCGCGTTGAAAGATTAAGCCGGTCTCTGCGCCGCGCGATGTGCGAGAAGTTTTTGTTTCCGCATCACCAGCAGCATCGCGATGCCGCCGAGGACGCCGAAGCCGGCCATCGTGGGATACCAGATGCCCCAGCCATATTTATCCAGCAGCCAGCCGATGGCCGGCAGCGCGATGGCGGTGCCGAAATACTGAAACGAATCAATCACACCCGCCGCGAAGCCCGCCATCCGACGGCCGCCAATGTCCATCGGCGCCGCCGCGCCGACGAGCGAGTGCGTGGAGTTGACGGTGAGCGAAATCAGGATGAGGAAAAGGCAGCCCAGGAAAATCCCGATGGGCGTCGGGCCAACGATGCCGGTGTTGATGATGCCAGCGGCGATGAGAATGATCAGCGTCTGGCCGAAGTAGAGTCCCATCGCGACGGGTGAGCGGTGGCCTTTGAAATATTTGTCCGAGATGATGCCCGAAGCCAGCGAACCGAACACCGCGACCATCGGCATCAGGTTCAACGTCCAGAAGACCGCCGCCGGTTTTTTTGACATGTCGAGGTGCAGTTGCTCGACAAAATAGAGAATTGAAAGCTGGTCGGAACTGTTGCGCACCGCTCCGGTGCAGGCATACGCCGCCGCGTAAAACCACACGAGCGGATGCTTGAAGATGGTGACGAACGATTCCTTGAGGGTCGCGCGCGTGCCGGTGTCGCCGGTGCTGTTTTCATCGTGAATGAGTCCGTGATAGCCCGCCGCTTCCGGCGATTCCTTGGGGATGAGCGCCACGAGCACGGCCATGATCGCGGTGAAAATGGGCGGGATGATGAAAAGCCAGCGCCAATCGTCCTTGGCTACCACGAAGGTGCCGATGGTGAACCCCGCCAGAATGATCGGCGCGAGGTTGTTGATGGCGAACTGGCCGGATTGAATCATCAGGCCAAAAATGCCCGCGAACGTCCCGCGCTCGGTGCGGTTGAACCACGCGGCGTTGATCTTGATCATGCCCGGCGCGCCGAACGATTGAAAATAACCGTTCATCAGCCAGATGAGCGCGAAGGTGGAAAAGGTGCCGACGGCCGAAGTGAAACCGTAGATCAGGTTGATGGTGATCGTGCCCGCCGCGCCGATGAGCATCGCCGTGCGCCCGCCGATGCGATCGGTGAGCAGGCCGTTGATCAACTGGCCGAAGCCGTAGGCGACCGACCACCAGGCCAGGATCTTGGTGATCTGAAATTTGTTGAAGTGAAACTCCTCCACCATCCCCGGCGTCGCGAAGCGGAAATTGTAGCGGCACATGTAAAACGAGGCATACATGAGGCCGAGGATGATCCAGTTGGCCGCGCGGCGTGACCGGAAGCCCGGCGGATACTGGATGCGGCCGGAAGCGGGGGCGGCGGTTGCGTTCATGCGTTATGGATCGGTCGCGCCAGACGCGCGGGATTGCGGCAGAGCTAATCAGACGCGCGCTTGACGGTCAAACCTTCCTTCCCAGACAAAATCTTTTTTCAAGCTCGGACGGCCTTTGTCCGACCGCTTCGGGCAAATTCGCTTTTGTGAATAACTCGCCGTGGCCAGACGGGTGGCGGCGGGTCATGTTCCAATATCGCGGTTGTGAGCAGCAAAGCACCCATCCGAATTTTGCACGTGGACGGCGACAGTTTCTTCGCCAGTTGCGAGATCGCGCTCAATCCCAAGCTCGAAGGCCGCGCCGTGTGGGTCGGCGGCGGGCGGCGTGGCGACGGCATCGTCATCGCGGCGAACCGGCACGCGAAAAAATTCGGCGTCACGACGGGCATGGCATGTTTTGAGGCGGCGCGCATTTGTCCGCGCGGCGTGTTGTGCAAACCGCACTATGACGATTACCGCGAACTCTCCCGCCGCATGTTCCGCATCATGGAGGAGTTTTCGCCCACGCTCGTGCCGACTTCCATTGACGAGGGCTTCCTCGATTTCACCACGATGGAGCAACATGTCTGGCGCAACCTCACGCCGGAAAAATACGTGACCGAACTTCGCGACCGCGTGCAGCGCGAAGTCGGCCTGCCGGTTTCCGCCGGCCTCGGCAATTCTGCACGCCTCGCGAAACTGGCGACTGACGTGGGCAAACCCGGCTTCCTCGAAATCCCGCCCGGCACGGAAAAGGAATTCTTGAAGGACCGCCCGGTGCGCGAGCTTTCCGGCATCGCGAAACGCCGCGAGCGTTCGCTGCTGGTGCTCGGCGCGCGGACGTTCGGCGATTGTGCGAAGCTGCCGTCGCATCTGCTCCAGAAAAAATTCGGCATCTGGGGCCAACAACTCTGGCTCTTCGCGAACGGCCTGTGGAACGAGCCGTTGATTTTGAAAGTCCAGGACCGCACGACGATCTCCAGCGCCACGACGCTGCCCTACGACGAGCCGGATTATCAGGCGGCACTGACGTTCGCGTTGAGCGAGATGACGCGACTGGTCGGGCAGTTGCGCCGCGAGCAATTGCAGGCGCGCGAGCTGGCGCTCACCATTCGCTTAAACGACTTCACCGAAGTCAGTGGCGGTTATCGTTTCCGCATCCCGCAGTTTTTGAATTCGACCATCAACGCCGTGCTCGAAGGGATTTTCCACGAGATCATGAGCACGCAGGCGCGGCCCGTGCGCCAGATCCGCGTCGCACTCTGGAATCTCCAGCCGCTCGACACGCAGCCGACGCTCTGGGGCCGCACGCACGCCGAGCGTTGGGCCGCGCTCGACGACGCCACGCACGAACTCAACGGACACTTCGGCAAAACCGCGCTCATGACCGGCGCGCAACTCGCGCTCCGCTCGCTCGACGACCGCCACAAAACGCCGAAGGCGAAATGCCCGTTCGTCCCGCAACGCGAGATGATCAAGAAACTCTGGGGCACGGACGAGGACCCGCTGGCGCACAAGACCGAATGGGAGGAGCGCCTCGCGAAAGTGAGCCGCCATCACTTCACCAAGAGTTGAACCGCCGGTTGGAAAACCCGCAAGCCACCGTTCCTCCTCGTCCTCGAAAAATTCGTTGGAAGATCGAGGACGAGGACGAGGACGAGCCGGGGTGAGGAGTTTTCCGCACAGTCCCGTTTGGCCGCGCTCAGGGAAATCCCGGTCACACCCGGGACGACTCGACGCGAATGTCGGGAGTCTCCGCCTTTGCCGTCGGGCGCGCCTTCTGGCACATATCTCTGCAAGAAGATTGACCTGTGGGTGAAGCTATGGCTTATCTATTTGCGACGGCGGGGAGCAATGCACATTTTTTCCCGCCGTCTTTGAAACCGCACATGAGGCCGAGCAACAACCGCGCGCCGAGTCGGCGGGGGAACGTGACCGCACCCTCACCCGACCCGCGCGGACTTGACGGGCAATCAAAGGAAGTTGCTCTGCGATGAAAACCATTTTGGTCCTGACTCCCAATCCGGAATTTGCCGAAACTTTCCGGAGCGGGTTGAACCCGGAGCAATACCGGGTCGTCCATCGCGTCACCATCGAGGAAGCCGAACCGCTGCTCGCGCACGGTCTGGTTCATGCCACCATCGTGGACCTGGAGATGACCGGCGTGCAAGGCGTCTGGGTCCTCGAAAAAATCCGCCGCTGCGATGCCGCGTGTCCCATCGTCGTCTTCGCCGACGCCAAGCAACCGGAATGGGAGGAGCAAGCCTACCTCCAGGGCGTCACGCACGTCCTGACCAAACCGGTGCGGCTGCGGATGATCACCGCGCTGCTCGACCGATTGTTCGCGGCGCCCGCTCCGCGCGCCCTGCCTGCCGCCACTCCCTTCACTCCGCAAATCTCGACCGACACCACCCGTTTCCTGGTCGCGCCGCCCGCGGGTGGGTTCCAGACCGCCGACGTGTTGCGCGATTTCTCCTCCATCCTCACCCACTCGCTGGACAGCAGCGCGCTGCTAAAACAATTTCTCCTGCTTCTGCGCCGGATTGTGAGCCTCAACCGCGCGGCCATTTTCCTGCGGCAACCGAACGCCGAGTTCGGCGGCATCGCCTCGCCTAACGAGAGCCGCCGGTTGAACGTGGCCTGCTCCATCGGCGTGCCGGCGAATCTGCTCGAACATTTTGAGTTGTCGCTCGACTCGGGACTCGGCGGGCAGTTGCTGCGGCTCGGGCGGATTTTGCGCCGGAACGGTGACGAGGCGCGCAACGACGTTGAGATCCAGAAGGAGTTCGAGTTGCTCGGCGGCCAGGTGGCCGTGCCGATGTTCGACCGCGAAACGCTCATCGGCGTAGCCGTGCTTGATGGCCGCGTCACGGGCGAGCCGCTGGTCAACGCCGAACTCGAATTGATTTTCCACCTGCTCGAGCAGGTCAGCCTCGCCATCCGCAACATCTGGCTGCACGACCAGCTCGCGGCGAACAACGAGATGATGACCGGCGTGCTCCGCGAACTGGGCAGCGCGTGCGTCGTGGTCAGCCGCGATCTAAAGATCCTCCACGCGAACAAATCCGCCCGGAAATTCTTCGGCAAGGCCGGCCGCGACGCGGGCGAGATGGAATTCGCCGACCTGCCGCAGGCGCTCGGCAGCAAAATTTATCACGTGTTGCGCAGCGGGAGCGGCGTTTCGCCCTTCAAATTCGAATCGGAAAATGCGAAGAGCGCGGTTTACAACATTTCCATCGTCCCGTTCCAGCGGCAGCCCGGCACCCTGGCCGCCTCCGCGTTGTTGATCGCCGACGACCTGACGCAGACGGAACAACTCCGCCGGCTCGAGGTGGAAGCTTCCAATCTCCGCCTCGTCAAAACGATGGCCGACCGCCTCGCCCACGAAGTCGGCAACGCCATGGTGCCGCTCTCGACGCATCAGCAGTTGCTCTCCGAAAAATATCGCGACGCTGAATTCCGCGCCTCGCTCGACGGCGCGCTCGCCGACGGCGTCAAGCGCGTCACGCGGCTCGTGAACCAGATGCGTTTCCTCGCGCGCGACGCCCTCGCGTCGCAGGAAGCTTTCCCGGTCGCGCCGTTGATTGAAGAAGCGTTTCAGGAAGCGCGCAAGCATCAGCCCGCCAAATCGGCCCAACTCAAGTGCGACACTGGCGGCAAACCCGTCCTCATCACCGGCGATCGTGCGGCGCTCAAGTACGCCCTTACCGAAGTGATGATCAACGCGCTGCAAGCCAACCCGGCCGATCCGAAAATCGGCGTGCGCTTGAATTCGGCCGGACGCGGCGAAGAACACCCCGGCCTCCAGATCGAAGTGCAGGACAACGGCGAAGGGTTCTCACCCGAAGCCATGCAGCGCGCCTCCGCGCCGTTTTTCACCACGCGCAACGTCGGCCTCGGTTTGGGCCTGGCGGTGAGCCGCAAGATCATCGAGACGCATCACGGCAAACTCGAGATCGTCGCGCCCAAGACCGGTCACGCCGGGATCATCCGCATCTCGCTGCCCGGCGAAGCGGAAGCTCCGCAGCGCTGAACCCGTTCCGGTTGCGCGTATCCGCACGGGTATCGTCCTCCTCCTCGTTCTCGTCCTCGTCCTCGATTTTTTTCGGGGACTTCGAGGACGAGGAACTTTGATGTTTGGTGTTTGGAATTTGGTTTTTGAAGTCCCTTCTTTCCCCTTGTCGCGACGCGGCCTTTGATTACGATGCGACCGTGCGCCGGAAGTTATTTTCAAGCTCACTGCGATTCGCGCGAGTGAAACATCTTTGACCATGCCCGCCACTCCATCAGCCGACCCCGAAGTTGCCGTCCCGCCGCCGCCCGCGCGACGTCGGGGCACGTTGCTCGTCGTGGACGACGAGGAAGGCGCGCGGCTGTCGTTGCGCGTCATTTTCAAGGACGAGTACGATCTGCTCCTGGCGCCCGACGGCCCGACGGCCATTGAGTTGGCGCAGAAGAACAAAGTGGACGTGGCCGTGTGCGACATCCGCATGGGCGGTATGTCCGGCATCGAAGTCCTCGAACGGCTCAAATACGTGGACCCCGCCATCGAAGTCGTGATGATCACGGCGTTCGAAACCACCGACACCATCCGCCAGGCGTTGCGCCTGCGCGCGTGCGATTACCTCAACAAACCGTTCGATGTCGCCACCATCCGCGCCGCCGTCGCGGGCGCCATGCAACGCCGCCGGCTTGAAAGCGAGATCCACGGCGACGCGGAAAAATTTCAGGCGGCGCTCGCAGAATTGCAGGACTTGAAGATCGAAGAACAGATCGCCCACACGCGCGGCGACATCTACGCCAGCATCATCCACGACATCAACGGCCCGCTCACCGTGGTTTCCGGTTTCGTCCAGTTGATCAATCAGCGCGTCGGCAATGCGGCGCGGATGGAAGTGGAAGACCTCGAGTTCATGAAGGACCGGCTCAAGGTCGTCACGCGTCAGGTCACCAACTGCATCGAGATTTCGCGCCGCTACCTCGGCTTCCTCCGCCGCCAATCCGACGAAGCGCCGCGCGTCGGCGTCAATCAATTGCTCTCGGACCTCGACCATCTGCTGCGCGTTCATCCGAGCTTGCACCGGAATCAATACAACGTCCGCCCGCTTGCCGCCGACCTCGGCGTGAAAATCAACGGCACCGACCTGATCCAGATTTTGCTCAACCTGACCGTGAACGCGTTCCAATGTTCGCCGCACGGCTGCCAGGTGGACATTGCCGGCGAAGTCCTGCCCGAACCGCTCGAACTCACCGCGTTCAAGGACAGCCCCGGCGAACGGCTGCTGAACGTCGAGAATTTCGCCAACGCCGCTCCGCTCGTGCGCCTCTCCGTCCGCGACACCGGGCCCGGCATCCCGCCGGAAATTCTCCCGAAGATTTTCCAGCCTTACTTCACGACGAAAGGCCCGCGCCAGGGCACGGGCCTCGGCTTGAACATCGTGCAACGGCTCATCAAGGAAGCCGGCGGCGCGTTGCACGTCCGCACGCGCGTCGGCGAGGGGACGACGTTTACGATTTACCTCCCCGCCGCGCCGCTGGCGAAGTGACAGGGTTGGAACGGGATTGTTCAACATCCAACCTCCAACATCCAATTCACCAGTGATCTGCGCCGGGTGAAGGATTGGATGTTGGGTGTTCGATGTTTCCTCTTCCTCCGCAAAATCTTTTGCCCGCCTGCCGCCCGCCGCTTAGTCTCCCGCGATGTCCGAAGCCGCGCGCACCGCCACCACTTATCGCTACGAACGCTGGCGTGCTCTCTCGGCGGGAATTCTCGAAACCGCCGGCGCAACTTTCCTCCTGCTCATCGCCGTGCGCTGGTACGAGTCCGGCGCGCTCGCCAAATCCGCCGTCGCCGCCGGCGGCAGCGCCGGGCTGATGCTCGCGCCGTGGATCGTGACGCAGGTCGAGGCGCTCGGCTGGCCCGTGTCCCTCGCCGCCTCGCGGCTCGCGATGGTCGGCGCCATTACATTCCTCGCGATGGCGGTCGCGCCGTGGCAGCCGGTCTTTGTCATTGGTTCGGTGGTGGCGATGACCATGTCGTCCGTCGCCATTCCGCTGATGACGCAAATTTATCAGGAGAACTATCCGGCGCGCGAACGGGGAAAACTTTTTTCGCGCACGTTCATGATCCGCATCGCCATGGCGGCGGCGTTCAGCGGACTCGCCGGTCGCGTGCTCTCGGCGCACATCGGTTACTTTCGCGGACTGCTGGTCGTGTTCGCGGTGGCGTTCGCGTTCGCCGCTTTCTGCTTCGCGCGCATCCCGTCGCGGCCGCTCGTGGCGTCGGGCGGCACGCATCCGTTTCGTGCGTTGAAGTACGCGCGCAAGGACCGCGTGTTCCGCATCACGCTCATCTCGTGGATGTTTCTTGGCTTCGCCACGTTGATGATGTCGCCGCTGCGCATCGAATATCTCGCCAATCCGAAACACGGCGTCACGTTGCACGGGCAACCGCTCACGCCGTCGCAGATCGCGATGCTCGTCGGCGTGATCCCGAATCTCGCGCGGCTCGTGCTCAGCCCGATCTGGGGCTATCTGTTCGACCGGATGAATTTTTTTATCCTGCGCATCACACTCAACACCGGCTTCGCGCTCGGCGCCATCTCGTTCTTTGTCGGCGGCGATATTTTCTGGCTGGTCGTCGCGGCGATTCTCAACGGCATTTCAAGCGCGGGCGCGGACGTGGCGTGGAGTTTGTGGGTGACGAAGTTCGCACCGCCCGAGCGCGTGGCGGATTACATGAGCGTCCACACGTTCTTCACCGGCGTGCGCGGCGTGATCGCGCCGCTGGTGGCGTTCTATCTCATCGCCGGAATGCCGTTGCATTACGTCGGCTGGATTTGCGCGGGGTTGATCGTCATCGGCACGTCGTTGCTCGTGCCGGAGATTAAAGCCGGAAAATTTGCGCGCCCTGCGGCTGCGTTGACGGAGGAAATCTCCGAGTGAAAGCTCCAAGCACCAACATCCAAGCTCCAGAGAAACTCCAAGCTCCAGAGAAACTCCAAGCTCCAATCACCAAACTCTGCGCCGTCGCGTGAGCTTCTGGTTTGGAGCTTGAGATTTGGTGCTTCTCTGGATGTTGGAGCTTGGTGCTTGGAATTTTCTGTTAGAGCTTTCCAAACGCCGCGTCGAACACCTCGATGATGAATTCCGCGTCCGCGGACGTGATGCACATCGGCGGCGCGAAGCGGATCGTCTGGCCCCACAGTCCGCCTTTGCCGAGCAGCAGACCCATCTCGCGGGCGGATTCGAGCACCGCGGCGCACTCGGCCTTTGCTGGCTCTTTCGTCTTGTGGTCCTTTACCATCTCGACGCCGATCATCAAACCTTTGCCGCGCACGTCGCCGATGATCGGATACTTCGCCTTCAACTTCTCCAGCCCGTCGCGGATGCGCGCGCCCTGCTTCAGCGAATTCTCCTGCAACTTCTCGTTCTCGATGACTTCGAGCACCGCCTTGCCCATCGCGCTGACGACCGGGTTGCCGCCGAACGTGTTGAAGTGAACCTTGCCCACGAGCGATTGCGCGATCTTCGCGGTCGTGACGACGGCCGCGAGCGGACATCCGTTGCCGATGCCCTTCGCCATCGTGACGATGTCGGGGATCACGCCCTGCGTTTCAAAGCCCCAGAAATGCGTGCCCGTGCGCCCGAAGCCCGTCTGCACTTCGTCCGCGATGCACACGCCGCCCGCGGCGCGGACGTGCTCGTAAACATTCTTGAGATAACCCTGCGGAAATTCCACGAACCCGCCGACGCCCTGGATGGATTCCGCGATGAACGCCGCCACCTTGCCGGGCGTCGCGTAATCAATCACCTCTTTCACATCCGCCGCGTATTTTTTGCCCGCGTCCGCGTCGTCGTAGCCGTACGGCCCGCGATATTGATACGGCGCGATGGCGTGATGCACGCCGAAGCTGTGCGGCACGTTGTATTTCCACGTGCTGTGCGCGGTGACGCCCATGCCGGACGCGTTGCCGCCGTGATACGCGTTGCGCAGCGCGATCAGATCGAAGTTGCCCGTGGACGCGCGCGCCATGAGCAACGCCAGATCGTTCGCCTCCGAGCCGGAGTTGACGAAGTAACAGACCTTGAGATCGCCCGGCATTTTCGACGCGAGCTTCTCGGCGAACGCGCCGACGTTCGGGTGCAGATAAATCGTCGTCGAGTGCTGGAGCGTTTCGTTCTGTTGGTTCGCCGCCGCGACCACGTGCGGATGGCAATGCCCCACGCTGATCGTCACGATGCCGCCGAGACCGTCGAGGTAACGCTTGCCGGTGTCGTCCCAGATGTATTGCATCTTGCCCTCGACGAACATGATGGGGTTCTTGTAGTAGAGGAAGATGCCGGGATTCATGAACTGCTTGCGTTGCGCAAGCACGTCGGCCGCGGACGGGCCGGTGTATTTTTTCGGTTGATGATCGAATGGTGGCAGTGTGGGTGTTTTCATTTTCAAAACGCGGATTCGTTTTCGGGTCAATTCCAGTTCCTAACGATGGTGGACGTTCCGCGCGGAATGTTCAACGGTGAAAGTGGCAAGTGAAGTTCACGCACACGTCAGCTCGCCAAGAGATTCAACTTCGCGCCCGCATGGACTCAGCCAATTTCTCGCCATCGGCAACCTGCGTTTCAATCCGAAGCAAGGGTGTCATAAAATAGACGGCCGTCAGCGGAATCGTAATTCCCAAGACGCAGAGCAAAATCAAAATGATGCCGCTCCCTTGCCAATCATATCGTGCAACCTTGTCCATGGTAATGTCCTTTTTGTTTGGGTGTTTGATTGCTAACTGAAGGGTTGGGTACTGGTTCTGCCGATTCCTTCATGCGGCGAGACTATTCCGCTCGCAGAAGCGTGTCCAGCATGGATGCGGCGGCGTGGCGGCTTCGAACCCGTCCGCGCCAAAGCGGTACTGAACGCGTCCGTTCATCGCACAGCGTCTTGGAGTGCGGTGGGTGAGGGTTGGGGGCACACACCGCTTTTGGATGACGGTGCAATTCAACCGATGCCAGCCCTCGCCCAAAAGCGGTGTCAGCCCCGTTCCCCGCCAGCCACCGCACTCCAAGACCTGGCGGCGGTTCGGAAAACCGAATGTTGCCGGCATTTCCGCTTGTCACGTCGCCCGCTCAGTCCTAGATTGCGCGCGTTGATCGCACCGAAGACGCATTTGACATGATTGAACTGGTTCAGTTTCCGTGGAGTCCTTTCTGCATCGTCCAGCGTCGCATCCTCGAATTCGCCGGCGTCCGGTTCAAAATCACCAACATCCCCAACGGCGACCGCTCACGCGTCTGGAAGCTCACGAAGGAACGCTATTACGGCGTACCGGTCCTCAAGGACGGGCGCAATGTGCTCTTCGAGTTGAACGACGACACGCAGGTCATTTCGAAATATCTCGATTGGAAGTTCAACCTCGGCCTGTTCCCGAAGGAACTGGAAGGCGTGCAGTCCATCCTCTGGCGCTTCATCGAGAACGACATCGAGGGGCCGTGCTTCAAGCTTTCCGACATCCACTGGAAGGAACTCGTGCCGAAGGCGGACCAACTGCGATTCGTCCGGCACAAAGAGCGGAAGTTTGGCCGCGGCTGTCTCGATCAATGGCGCGCGCAGGAAGGTGAATTGCGCGCGCAACTCGAAGCGCGATTGCTGCCGTTCGAGGAGATGGTTCGGTATCGCGCCTTCCTGATTGATGATCGGCCTCGGTTCGTGGACTTCGACTTGTTCGGGATGTTGGGGGATTTTCTTTACACCGGGCACTATCAACTGCCCAAAGCGCACACGGCCCTCGGCGAATGGCATCGAAGGATGAGCCGTATCAAACACACCGACTTTCACACGTGAAAAATTACATTCTCGACACCAACGTCCTCCTTCACGATCCCAACTCGCTCCTCAAGTTCGAAGTCAACAACGTCCTCATCCCCATCGAAGTCATCGAGGAGATTGACCGCTTCAAACGCGAGAGCACCGAGCTGGGCCAGAACGCCCGCACGGTTTCGCGGATGCTCGACAGCTATCGCGGCGACGGCAGCTTGAGCGAGGGCGTGAAGCTGCCCACCGGCGGCAAACTCAAGATCGCCTTCCAGAAATCCGACAACGGTCACAACGGTCACGCCGTCTTCAACGGCAACACGGTGGACAACCGCATTCTTTCGCTCGCGCAGGTGATCCAGAAACAGCAGCCGAAGAACCGCACCATTCTCGTCACGAAGGACATCAACCTCCGCATCAAGGCCGACGCGCTCGGACTCGACGCCGAGGATTACGAGACGGACCGCGTTTACATCAAGGACCTCTACACCGGCATGACCGAGATGTCGGTGAGCGCGGAGAAGATGGCGGCGTTCCGCGCGAACGGCGAACTGGAGTTGAACGGCGGCAAACAATATTTCCCGAACGAGTATTGCACGCTCAGCGACGAGGTGAACCCCAAGAAAGCCGCGCTCACGAAGGTGGACGCCACCGGCACGAAGCTCATCCCGATCATTGACTGCCGCGAAGGCGTGTGGGGCATCAAGCCGCGCAATCGCGAGCAACATTACGCCTTCGACGCGCTGCTCGACGACCGCGTGAAGCTCGTCACGCTCATGGGCAAGGCCGGCACGGGAAAAACTTTGATGGCAATGGCCGCCGGCTTGAAGCGCACGGTTTTGGATCGCGAATTCCGCCGGCTCGTCGTCGCGCGCCCGACAATTTCCATGGGCAAGGAGCTCGGCTTCCTGCCCGGCTCGCTCGAAGAAAAACTCGCGCCGTGGATGCAGCCGATTCACGACGCGCTCGAGATGTTGAGCGACCTCAACATGGGCCATGACCATCGGCGCAGTGGCGACCTGATGCGCAGCGGCAGCATCGTGGTCGAGGCGCTGAGTTACATTCGCGGACGCAGCATCGCGAACCAGTTCATGATCATTGACGAGGCGCAGAACCTCACGCCGCTGGAAGTGAAGACCATTGTCACCCGCGTGGGCCACGGCACGAAGATCATTTTCACCGGCGACCCGTACCAGATTGACAACCCGTACGTGGACGGTTCCTCGAACGGATTCAATTACGTCGTGAGCCGTTTCCGCACCGAAGCCATCGCCGCGCACATCGAACTGCAAAAAGGCGAGCGCTCCGAACTGGCGGAACTAGCGGCGAATATTCTCTGAAGGGGAGCGCGGGCTTCAGCCCGCTTCATCGTTCGAGAGAGCAGACGCAACCGACGTAAGGCCTGATGCGAAAGCTGGAGCAGGGTGAATTCTGCGCGTTAGCGTCGTGGAGTGCGGTGGGCGAGGGTGAGGGCACACACCGCTTTGGAATGGGGAAATCGCGGACCCGCCTTGCAACGTCCAACCGCAAACGCCACCGGTCGAAAGCGGTGTCAGCCCCGTTCCCCGCCAGCCACCGCACTCCAAGACGCTGCCGCGGCCAACGGATATTTTGTTTTGAATCGTCCGCCAACAAAAAATGCGCGGAGGGGATTTCCCTCCGCGTGGATTGAATCGGTAGCGGATTATTTCTGCGGCGCGGCACCGGCAATCGCCAGCGTCAGTTCAATCTCGTCCGAAACTTTCTCTGCGGGCGCGCCGGGATTGATGCCGTAGTCGGCGCGCTTGATGGTGAAATGCGCGCGGATCACGAGGAGATCGCCTTCCATTTTGGGCACGCGCTGGCCGAGCTTGCCTTTGAGATAGGTGAGCGTCACGGGCACGGTGACTTCCTTCGCCACGCCTTTGATGGTTAACGTGCCGCTCGCGTCGGCGGCGGTTTTGTCACCGGTGGTTTTCACGTTCTTGAGCGCCTTCGCCTCGAAGGTGATCTCTTTGTTCCTGGCTACGTCCATCCACATCGGGCCGTGGAGATGGTCCTTCATCATCGGATGTGGCACGTGCAACGTCGTCGCGTCCACGGTGATCTTGCCCTTGGTGTCGCCGGGTTTTTCGGGATCAAACGTGACGATGCCGCTGACGCCGTTGGCGCTGCCACTGATGGCTTCGAGCGGGGCGTCGAGTTTGAAGACGGCGTTGTTCACACCTTTCGGGTCTTTGAAGTCGAATGTGAGCGGCGCGGCCAGCGCGGAGGTGGCGAGGGCGGTGAGGGTGAGCAGGGAGACGAGTTTGGTTTTCATGCGTTTCAAGTATTCAGTTTTCAGTGTTCGGTTTTCAGTCTGGCTTTTTTTGGTGGCGAAAGAAAAGGGAAATTCCGGCGAGTCCCCCGGCGGCCAGCAGCCCCGCGCCGAGGAAGTCAACGCCGGCGACGAACTTCTTTTCGTAGCTCGGGCTTTCGATGCCGGTGACTTCGTCCAAGGTCATTTTCTGCACGCTGGTTTTCGTCCAGCCGCGATGTGCGCCGGTCGCGAGCCATGTTCCCACGGCTGCCACGGCGACCAAGGAGGCGACGGCTTGGAGTGCTTTCTTCACGGATGCGTTCAATTTAGATCAAACAGCAACACTTGCGAGTCGGCATTTGCGGTGAGGCTCAGACTGGTTTCATCTGAGAGCGCCGCGGCATCGCCGCTCTGCAATCGCTGACCGTTCACAGTCACATCGCCTTTCGCGACGTGAACCCACGCGTGCCGGTGCGGCCGGAGTTCGTGCGCGACCTTGTCGCCGCTCGCCAACTTCCCGACGTAGAAGTCCGCGTCCTGGTTGATGGCGATGGAGCCATCGCGCCCGGTTTTGCTCGCGATGAGATGCAGCGCGCCGGTCTTGGCCTTCGCGATGGACTTTTCTTCGTAGCGCGGCTTCGCGCCTTTGTGGTCCGGCACGATCCAGATTTGCAACAGGTGAACCGCTTCCTTCTCGGACGGATTGAATTCGCTGTGTTGCACGCCCGTGCCCGCGGCCATGTATTGCACTTCGCCGGGGCGGATGATGCGGCCATTGCCCATCGAGTCTTTGTGCTCCAGCGCGCCGCTCAAAATGTAAGTGATGATCTCCATGTCGCGATGGGGATGCATGCCGAAGCCGCCGCCGGGCGCGACCTTGTCGTCGTTGATCACACGCAGGCTGCGAAAGCCCATGTGCGCCGGGTCGTGATAGTCCGCGAAGGAAAAGGTGAAATGGCTGTCGAGCCAGCCGTGATTGGCGTGGCCGCGTTCGTCGGATCGTCGAATCGTCATCATGGCAACGGGGCTATCTTTAGCACATGTGCGCGGTCGGCGCACGCGGCGTCTGCGCCGGTGCAGAATCCGGGCTTGGCAGAAATCGGGCAAACTTCTACGGTGAGTTCGTGATCCGGTTGTTGCGATTCGTGGGCGTGACCAATGCCGCCGTGTGGTTCGGGGCGGCGGTCTTCTACACGCTGTGCGCCGCGCCCGCGATGATCTCGCCGGAAATGGAGTCGTTGCTCCAGCCGAAAAACTTTCCCTTCTTCTCGGGCGCGGTCGGCCAGATTCTGTTGGGACGCTATTTCCAATTTCATTTTGTCTGCGCCGCCATCGCGCTGGCGCATCTGCTGGCGGAAAAATTGTATTTGAGCCGCTCGCCGAAACGCTACTGGACCGGATTGCTGGTGGTTTTGTTCTGGTTCAGCGTGGTGGGTTCGTTCTGGCTCGGCCCGAAGCTGCGGGATTTACAGCGCGGCCAGTTTCTCGTGAACGCCACGCCCGCGCAGCGCGAGGCGGCGGCAAAATCCTTCCGCGTCTGGCACGGCGTGTTCCAGGCGGTGAATGTTTTACTGCTCGGCGGCGTGGCCGTGGTGCTGTGGCGGGCGGCGAATCCCTCGGACGAATTGCGGTTTGTCGGGTCGGCCAAATTCAGGGGTTGACAAAGAATGATTGTCGTCAACCTTGTCAAAACAGCAACAAGAACGGCGCTTCGTGCGTCTCGCACTGGAAAAGTTATGATATCGAATGAACGGCCATCGCCTTACGGCCACCGGCAGTTCGGTGCGCCTAAACCTCACGTCAACGAAGACACGCTCAAGTCGGAGAAGGTCCAGATCGAGCGCAAAACCTTTCAGTTCACCCTCAAGGAAAATCCGCGCGGGCGTTTCCTGCGGATCACCGAAGACGTGGGCGGACGGCGCGACACCATCATCATTCCCGCGCCGGGGCTGGAGGACTTCAAGAAATTGCTCGACGAGATGGTGAAGGCGTCGAACGAAATTCCTCCGAAGGCGGCGTAAGCACGGCGGGCGAAATTTGCCCCAAACGAATCAGCGTTTGAGCGGCTTGACGGCCTTCGGCTTCACCAGCGGCGCATCACCCCAGAGACTTTCCAGATCGTAACGCTCGCGCACGTCCGCGCGCATCACGTGGACGATCACGTCGAAAAAATCCATCACCACCCACGCGCCGTGTACCGTGCCGTCCGTCGCGCGCGGACGCACGTCGTGATCGTCACGCAGCCGGGCGAAAATTTCCTCGAAGATCGCGCGCAGGTGCGGCTCGCTCGTGCCGGACGCGATCACGAAAAAATCCGTCACGCTCGAAAGCTTGCGCACGTCCAGCACGAGAATGTTTTCCGCCTTCTTGTTGTCCGCGAACTCGCGGCAGAGCAGGGCCAGTTTTTTGGAATCCATATTTGCCGGGAAAATTATTACCACAGATGACACGGATTAACACGGATAAATTTCACCGATTGTTC